>CAIVTJ010000224.1 GCA_903908825.1 uncultured Pseudomonadota bacterium
ATCGAGCAACAGATTCAGCGCAAAGTTCTGTTCGCGGTTGCGCGCAGTGATGCCCCAAACGCCGCTGCGCTCGGAGCGGTAGTCATTAACCAACTCCAGTCGTGCCGTGGTGCCTTGCACGTCACGGACGATGGCTTCGATGCCGTGCTCGGTGTCCTCGTGCACAAACTGATTGCACTGCCAGTCGGCCACTTGCGGCCCTTGCACTTCATACCAAGTGCGGCCGTTGAGCGTGCCTGAGCGCATGTCTTTGCCATGCTGTTCCCAGAAGTCCGCCGGCAGGGTGTGACTGCCGACATGCAGCAGGTCCACGTCTTCGATGGTGCGGTCGCTGTAATAGTCCTCGGCGTGCACACCGATGATGGCCGCCTTGATGCGCAGGTTGATGTCTTTTGACACCAGCGTGACGCGCACGGTGGGCATTTCGATCTGCAGGGCCAGCGTCTGAGCCAGTATCGAATTGTCGGGTTCGTGACCCGGCAAGCCTTCGGGCAGTGTGCTGGTGAGCGCGCGCGTCTGAAAAAACAGCCGACCGGAGGCCATCGGCTTGCCGTTACTGGTCACGGCAGGCTGAATGACGATGCCTTTGTCGATGTCGGCCTTGGTGGCACCACCCATCAGGTCATCGAGGAAGCGTGACACCTGGCGCACGTTGCGCGCCGGCTCAGACAGGCCCTTCTTGTTGTGGTCCAGCTCTTCGAGCACCACCATGGGCAGATAGATGTCGTGTTCCTCGAAGCGAAACAGCGCAGTCGGGTCGTGCATCAGCACGTTGGTGTCTAGAACATAAACGCGGTGTGCGTTAGCCGGCTGATTGGATGTATTCAAGGACCTGCTCCGCATGGCCGGTGACTTTGACTTTACGCCACTGCTGCCGCAGCACACCTTTGGCATCGATGACGAAGGTGCTGCGCTCTATGCCCATGACCTTGCGGCCGTACATGTTCTTTTCGCGGATCACATCGAACAGCTTGCAGGCGGTTTCGTCAGCATCGCTGAGCAGATGAAACGGCAACTGCAGTTTGTCGCGAAACTTGGCATGCAGCGCTAGGCTGTCTCGGGACAGGCCTAGGATTTGTGCCTTGGCCTGCACAAACTGCGGATACAGGTCGCGGAAGTCTTCGCTTTCGGTGGTGCAGCCGGGCGTTAAATCTTTGGGGTAGAAATACAGCACCAGCCACTGGCCTCGCGCGGCGCTTAGCATGAAGGGCTCGCCGGCCGTGGAGGGCAGGCTGAAGTCTGCAAGGGGCAGGTCGATGTCTGGCTGGGCCATGTCGGGTTACCTAGTTCTTGACCGGTTCAAGGATTGCGTCAAGGTTAAGAGAGTCGCAGTAGTCCATGAAGTCTTCGCGTAACTGCGAGACATGGATGCGCGTCGGCACGTTGATGAGCAGTTGTGCCGAAAACATGGCGGCGCCCGTCTGCGCAGCCAGATAGCT
This sequence comes from uncultured Pseudomonadota bacterium, assembly GCA_903908825.1. GTDB lineage: Bacteria > Pseudomonadota > Gammaproteobacteria > Steroidobacterales > Steroidobacteraceae > ZC4RG30. Next base: position 1,440 of record CAIVTJ010000224.1, read on the forward strand.
GCGCGTAGCCACTTCGCCGATATCGATCTGGCGGCTGGCAAAAAAACCGGCCAGGCCGGACACGATGGCCGCCTGATCGGCGCACACCACATCAACGGAGTAGGGCACGTGATCGGCGCGGCGCGGGCGAGCTTCGGTGCGGCGTAGCAGCAGGGCGAGACCGGCCGTTTCACCCAGACGGGCCAAGTCGGTTTCGAGGCGTGCCAGCGCGTGCCAGTTGCCACCGATCAGCATAACCAGACCGAAGTCTGCCCCCAGAGCCAGCATGCGGCTCTCACTGATGCTGCCGCCACAGTCCGCAACGATACGGGTGATTTCGTGGACCAGCCCGGCGCGATCGACGCCGAGGGCCGTAACAGCCAGAAATTGCTTCATGCTGACCCATGTTGAGATGACCGCCACAGTCTACCGGCGCTTGCCTCGGATATCACGCGGCCCGTAACATCGCGGCCCTTTGCGCTGTTTGTCCTGTAAGAGGGCTTGTCATGGTTCCCGCTGGCTTTTCAGGCTGCTATGTAGCCGTTGTCACTCCGATGCTTGCCGATGGCAGCATCGATTGGCCTGCTTGGGTGCGATTGGTCGAGTTTCATGCCGCCAACGGCACGGCCGGCCTGGTCGTGGGTGGTACGACTGGCGAATCGCCAACAATTACCGAACTCGAGCTTGCTGAACTGGTGCTGCAGGCCAAATCGCTGGCGGCAGGGCGGCTGCAGATCATCGCCGGCGCAGGCACCAACAGCACGGCAAGCACGGTCACCAAGGTGCAGGAATTGTCGGCCCTGCAGCCCGATGGCTTGTTGCTGGTCACGCCGGCCTACAACCGTCCTACGCAGGAAGGCTTGTATCAACACTATGCTGCCGCTGCCGCCGCGAGCAGCGTACCGTTGATGCTCTACAACGTGCCGGGTCGCACCGCCGTAGACCTGCTGCCTGAGACGGTGGCGCGTCTGGCGCAGTTGCCCCGCATCGTGGCCATCAAAGAGGCAGTGGCGTCGCTGGCCCGCATCCGCGAACTGCGGCAGTTGTGCCCGCCGAGTTTTCAAATTCTCTCCGGTGATGACCCGACGGTGCGTGACGCCATGGCGTGTGGCGCCTGTGGTGTGGTGTCTGTGACAGCCAATGTGGCCCCGGCGCTGATGAGCGCGATGATCGCAGCGGCCGGCCGCGGCGAGGCAGCCGAGGCGCAGCGTATCGATGCCAGCTTGGCCGGTTTACACCAGCAGTTATTTGTCGAGAGCAACCCGATTCCGGTCAAGTGGGCGTTGGCGCGCATGGGTCTGATCGGCGATACGCTGCGACTGCCGCTCACTGAACTCTCGGCGCGCTATCATGTCGATGTTCTTGCCGCTTTGCGGCAGGCCCATATCACGCTAGCCCCGGCGTCCTGAGTACCCTACATGCCATCGTCCCTGCCGTCGTTTATCCAACCCGTCGAGGGTCTCCGCACGCCGGCCTTGGGCCTCAGACTGGCGTTGGGTCTGGGCTTGCTGCTGCTGTTGCCGGCTTGCAAGAGCTGGCGCATCGAGGACTGCAAGAAGCCGCAGCTCTACGAACAGTCGCAAAGCGTGCCCGCGCTGGGTATCCCGGTGGGACTCGATCCGCCCAATACCCGCGCCGCGCTGCAAATCCCGGCCTTGCGCGAGCCTGAAAAGCCCCGCTCGGCCAGCGACGCCTGCTTAGAGGCGCCGCCCAAGTACGCTAACGGCAACCTGTTGCCGCTGGCACGCGATAAGAAAACGATCAAGGCTGCCGAGCAAGCCGCCAAGGCCGCTGAGAAGGCTGCCAAGGCTGCGGCAAAGGCCGCTAAGGCCGCTGAAAAGGCCGCCAAGGCCGCTGCAAAGAAGGGCCAGAAGAGCGCTGCTCCGGCAGACGGGACGGTAACTGCGCCGTGATCAAGCAGGCCTGCGGCGTGCGGCCCGGGCTCTGATACACTGCGCGCCGATTGCGATGTTTGATGCGGAGAGGTGGCCGAGTGGTCGAAGGCGCTGGACTGGAATTCCAGTTATGCCCTCACGGGTATACGTGGGTTCGAATCCCACCCTCTCCGCCAATTTTCTGTGGTGGTCCGCGTCGGTTCCTCCGCGACGATCAGCCGTGAATCCCGCCAGGCCCGGAAGG
>CAIVTJ010000225.1 GCA_903908825.1 uncultured Pseudomonadota bacterium
AAGCGATGAAAGGATGAAGGCATAGTCCAGCCTGTCTCGAAAGAGATGGAACTGCTGTCCCCCCGCCTCCACCAATTGGCAACCCTCCCCGGAGAAATCCGGGGGGGACTTGCTAAGCCTCTAGTCCCGGAGATTCACCCGGGAAATTCACACCAGCTGTTTCTGCACACACTGCCGACATTGGTAGCTGGTCCTCTTGGACGGTCGTGAACACACTATCCCGGTGCAATCCACCTTATTGACAGCTTCCAACAGGAGCACCAACATGGTTCCAAAATGGTTGGAGCCTGCAATGCCCACGACGTTGACGTTGAAAAACATTCCCGACGAAGTCTATGAGCGACTGCGGGCACAGGCTGCACTCAACCGTCGCAGCCTAAACAGCGAAGCAATTGTTTGCCTTGAGACAGTTTTAAATCTGCGCCAGCCCGACGCGGATCAGCAGTTGGCGCATCTGCGCAGTCTGCGCACCGCGCTCGGCAAGACCAGTTTCGATCCGCAGGTCATTGATGAACTCAAGCGCAAGGGTCGCAAGTGATAGTAGTCGACACCAATGTCATCGCCTATCTGCTGCTACCCAGCGAATGGACTGCCGCAGCAGAGGCGCTCTATCAGGCCGATCCGAGTTGGGCCACACCGGTCTTGTGGCGCAGTGAACTGCGCAACATCCTCACCGGGTACGTCCGGCGCGGCGCCCTATCTCTTGAATCGGCAGTGGAACTGCAGCACGCCGCACAAGAGATACTGTGCGCCAACGAATTAAACATCGATTCCAGAAACGTACTGCAATTAGCCCAGCAGAGTGGCTGCTCGGCCTACGATTGCGAGTTCGTCGCCCTGGCGCAGCAAACCAATTCGCGCCTTTACACCTTGGACAACAAAGTCCTGAAGGCGTTTCCGGACATAGCCAAGCCGCTGCCGAAATCAGCTTAAGCAACCGGCGCGCGGTACACATCCGGCCTGTGCAATTCCATAAAGCGGTCCGGGGCACCCAGCGGTGTGAAGCCATACTTGGCATACAGCAGGCGACGCGCAACGCCGCAGCCGCGGTAAGACTCCAGCACATACACATCTGCCAGATAGGCAAAGGTGGCGCGATCGGTCACCAGACGCGCATCGGCGTCAGCGCTTGGCCTTGATAAGCACCGGCCTCGGCGCAAACGCCACTGTGGTCGATGCGCCCCAGACCAGCGGACCGGCCGTATGCGCAGGGTCTGCATTCCACAGGCATTCGCGTACGGTCAGTGTGCGCGCAGCAAGATCAACCGTAGCCACCTGAAACGACAGCTTGGTCTCATCGGCAGCAGACACGGCGCCCTTCATCGGTGAATCGACCCTGAAGGTGTGCAGCACCACCGAATGCTCAGGGCCCGTCCAGTCATAGAACTGATTGAAGTTGGAGTGGCCGTGAAAGTAAGCCGTGATGTTGGGATGGCGCTTTAAAAACTGCTCGAACGCTTGCTGCTCTTTGAGTGCTGCACCGGCGGCGGTCGGGCCGTCTGCATAAACATCGCCCAGCAGGTTCTCGAACTTGTCGTTCTCGTTTACATCATGCGCACCGTTGGGGTTCACAAAGTGCTTGGCATCCGAGTCAGGCGGGTCATGCGCAAAGATGAACACCGGCGTTGCTTTGCTTACCGCCGCGAGGTCTTTTTCCAGCCACGCGCGCGTAGCGGCATCGGGCCACACCGTGATGAACACCAGATGCACGCCACTGATATCGCGCGAGGTTCTGATGACGTCCCGCGTATAGCGATAACTGGCGCTCGTCAGCGGTACTGCCGGGCGCATCATGCGGTTATATATCTCGATCATCGAGGTCGGGTCAGCCGCCTTAGCCAGTTTGAAATGGCCCACTGCATTGGATGCATCGTGATTGCCGGGGACCACAAACAAAGGCGCCACACCACCGCTGCGGTCGGGCAGCTTGAGGTCGCCCAAGTATTGCGCAGCAAACTGGCTCCAGGAGACTGCCGCGCTTTGTATGTTCGCGCCTTCACCGGCCTCCATGCGATTGGCCACATCACCAGTGACCGACACAAAGTCCACTGCGCCCACCGATTGCGCAGCGCGCAGACCGCCGTCTTTGGGAAACACCGCGGCGGGCAAGGCATTGAGGCGCGCCACCAGCGCGGCATTGACCACGTTGGCATCGACGCCCTTGGCACCACGAAAGTTGGCGCGTTCGATGCCGTAATGCACATCTGACACCAACACAAATTGCAACTCAGCGTTGGGTTGCTGCGCAATGCCGGCAATCGCGCCGAACAGACCAAAAAGCAGTAGCAGGCAGCTGGCAACCTTGCGCATGTTTAACCGTCCTTTCCTAAACTCATAGACCACTACTGCGACTTAGGCGCAGCCTGTGCCGCTTCCACTGCAGCAGCCTGAATGCGAGGCATCAGCGTAGCCATCATCTCCCGTGCTGCCGCCATCGACTTTTGGGCAATCAACGGCATCTTGGACAACACGGCTTGGCCTGCGGGCGTTTCGTAGAAAGCGATCATTCCGTCCACTTCCGCTTGATCCAACGATTCGCCATAAATCTTGACGTAGATGGGCTTGAACTTTTCATAAGTGACCTCGCTGCGAATCACTGCAGCAACTTTTTTATTCAGTGGGCAAGGGCTGTGGCGTCATACCACGCCTGATAAAACGCCAACTTGGCGGCATCCGGCAACGGCGCAGCCTCTGCGATATCACCCAACTGCATCGCCCGCAGATTGCGCTTGGCATCATAGGGCGACCACCGAGGCAGGCCGCTGCCGTTGGGATCACCCGTGGTGGCAAAGTTGATCCAATAGGCCTGCATATACGCTGCCACAGCTCGATCGCTGTCACGCCACGGCCGGTCGGCAATCAGGTTGTTCCAGATGAACTGCGCCTCGCCGCCATGCGTGGCACCGGACGCACGCGCAGGCCACAGCGGCGGACCTGGCGGCTCGTGGGTGAAGTAATACAACCAAGCCTTGGCACCAGCCTGTGTTTGCAAGCGCGCATAGTTGCGATCGACCCAGCCCAGCTCGTCGCGGAAGGCGTCGTATTGCGAGCGCGTGGCCTCGTCATCGCTGCCCGCCGGATACAGCTTCAGGTAGTCGGCAGCACGCGCCGCAAAGCGCTGCTGCACACGCTCTTGCCAAGCGGCAGCCGTGGTCGGTTGCAGAAAAAACGTGCCTTCATCTTTGTTAGAGCCGGCGATGATCGCGACCTTGTTCTGCTGACCGCGTGCATAGATCTGTGCCGGGTCTGTGGGGAAGAACACGCCGTCGATGACCGGGCCTGCGCCCCGCGCCGCACGCAAGATGTCGGCTGCAGGCTTGGCGCGCAGATCGGCCAACGACTGCGCTTGCAAGGTCTCTGCGGCCTTCACACCTAGAGCTTCGGCATCTGCCAGCGTACGCACTGGCGCAATAGACAAGCCCAACCACGCCCCGCTTTGCGAGATGGCACGCACGAACAAGCCGCGCGTGGTCGGGGAAGCCACAAGGTTCGAGATGCTGGTGCCACCGGCTGAATTGCCGAACACGGTCACCTTGCGCGGGTCGCCACCGAAGGCCGCGATATTGCGCTGCACCCATTGCAAGGCAGCGGTTTGATCGAGGAAGGCTTGGTTAGCGGCCCAACGGCCCTGACCCTCTTGCGTGAGCTGCGGGTGCGAGAAGAAACCCAACGCGCCCAGCCGGTAGTTGATGGTGACGATGACTACGCCCTTGCGGGCAAAACTCTCACCGTCATAGCCCGGCTGAGAGCCGGAACCGGAGTTATAGCCACCCGGATGCAACCACACCATGACCGGACGCTTTTCACCGGCGCGTTGCGCTGCGGTAAAGACGTTCAGGTACAGGCAGTCTTCGCTCATGTTGACGGTGCTGCCCGGTGCAGCCGCCTGCATGCAGATGGGGCTGAACTCATCGGCCTTGCGCACGCCCTGCCAAGCGGCGACCGGTTGCGGCGCACGCCAGCGCAGCTCGCCCACAGGCGGTGCGGCATAAGGGATGCCCTTGTAGACCTGCACGGTGGCCGTCTTGCCTGCCGTGCCAGTCAGCAAGCCGGCATCGAGCTTAAGCGGTTCAGGAATAGCTGCAGCAGACAGACTGCTCGCCCCCAGCAACATCAGCACAATTGTTGTTTTCATGAGGGTGAGACTAGCAGAGCGGCTGTTCACCGAATACTTGGACGTGGCCACCCCACCCTCACCTGACCGTCACCACAACACTATCCACACTGCGGCCATTGGCCTCCTCAAGGCTGAACCGATGCACACCGGTCTGCGGCTGCCACAGTCGCACCTCACTGGCTTGCCCCAGCAGTTGCTCATCGACCTTGAGTAGCAAACCACTGACACTGCCCTCCACACCGAGCGGCAGCCGTTGCCGCTCTGCGGGAATGTCCGGGTCGAGCGCAATGACCATGCCGTCAACCGGGCTGCTGATGTGGGCGCTACGGGCATCACGCGACACCTCTTGCAAGGGCCCGGTCATGGCAGTGCCTTCTAAAAACCATTCCTGCCTCGGCGCCTCTGTGCGCGAGGCATAACGCACAGACTGCCGGCGCACACCACGCGGGGCTGCAGGGCGCGTCTCGGTTTGCGTGCGATGCAGACCATCCATGATCTGACGCCACACCGGCGCTGCACCCGTGACGCCGCTGACAGCGTGCATGGGGTCACCTTCAAAATTGCCGACCCAGACCGCCACCGTATAGCGCGGCGTGTAACCCACACACCAGTTATCGCGCATGTCTTTGCTGGTACCGGTCTTAACCGCAGCCCAATAACCTGTGGCCAGAGAATTACTCAGGCCAAAGGTGACCGAACGCGCCGAAGGATCACTGAGCATGTCACCGACTATGAATACAGATGCCGGCGACAACACCGGGCGCAACGGCGCAACCGGCTCATCCATCGTCAGCCGCAGCGGTGAATTGCGTCCGCCCAGCGCCAAGGTGCGATAGGCCATCGCCTGTTCCCACAACGACACATCGGCAGAGCCCAAGGCCAAGGCATAGCCGTAATAGCTGCCGTCCTCGCTGATGCCGGCATAACCGACATCAGCCAGTCGCGCCCGGAAGGCCTCAACGCCCACCAGCATCAGCGTGCGTACAGCCGGCACGTTTAACGAGCCTGCCAGCGCCGTGCGCACACTGACCGCACCCTTGTAGTCATGGTCATAGTCCTGCGGCAGATACAAACCGCGCGGCGTATCGATATTGACCGGCAAGTCATCGATCAATGAAGCCGCCGTCAGATAGCGCCGTTCTAAGGCCATGCCATAGAGAAACGGTTTGAGTGTGGAGCCCGCCTGCCGTTTGGCGCGCACCCCATCGACCTGTGCAGAACGCGACGCGGGTCCACCTGACCCCACATAGGCCAGCACATCACCGGTCTGGTTATCGACCACCAGGGCCGCACCATCACGGACATTGCGCGCACCCAAGCCGGCCAACTGGCTGCTCAGCGCATCCAGCACCAATCGCTGTGTTTGCGCATCGAGTGTAGTGCGCACGCTTTGCCCGGCCTGTTTGAGCAAGGCTGCGGCAAGGTGCGGGGCCCAACGTTCAACCGGCAATGCGGACCCTGCATCGCTTAACAACTGCTCTGCGGTGGCTTGCAAGGCCGGGCACTCTGCTGCCCGCTGTGACGCCGGTATGCGAGCGCAGGCCCGTTGAGCAACCCGAGCGGCACCGGCCTGAGGACTGGGCAAGAGCGCTGCCACGATGCGGCTCTCTGCGACGGTTAAGCCCGATGGGCTCTTATGTGCCAACACCTGCGCGGCTGCCGTGACGCCTTGCAGCTCACCCCGGTAGGGCAACAGATTCAAATAGGCTTCGAGGATCTGCGCCTTGCTCCAAGACAGCTCCAGCCCAAAAGCCAAGCGCATCTGCCGCAGCTTCTGGCGGCTGTCCCGCAGGCCTTGTTTGCGGTCTGCTGCGGGATCTAGCAGCGCCGCCAACTGCATGGTGATGGTGCTGGCACCGCGGCGCCCGCGCCCGGTCGCAGCATCGCGTGCGGCAGAGGCTACGCCACGCCAATCGACACCGGCGTGTTGCCAAAAGCGCCGGTCCTCGCCCTCTACCACCGCTGCAAGCAAGGCCGGTGAAATATCGGGCAAGGGTGTCCAGTCCAGTCGCCGGACATCAAACGCCACGCGCTGCGCGTCTAGCAGTTCGCCATGACGGTCCAACAGATACGCGGCCGATGGTTGGTATGCGGCGCGTACTTGTTCGTAGGTGGGTACGGCCAATGGGCGCAGCACTAACAGCGCCGCACCCGCAGTGGCCAGCACTGCCGCCCCCAGCCACCACAGGACAGACTTAAGGCTCAACCGTAAGCCCACCATTGGGCAGTTCTCCCATGACCTCTGGCGCATACATGGCTTCTACGCGTGTGGCAGGCAACTGGAAGGTACCTGGATTGTTCAGGCGCAAGGTGTAGTCCACAGACCAAGTGCCCTTGGGCACATAACGATAATAGCTACGCAAGGCTTCAAAGCGTCGCTCTTCATAAGCGAGCCAAGCGCCGCCGGACTTGCTCTCACCGCGCGCCAACACGTTCGACTGTCCGCCCAGCCCGGTGCCTAAAAAGCTGGCTCCGGCCGGTACGGGCTCATCGACAACCACCCAACTCATGTCTGCTTTGGCCACCAGTTCCAGATGCACGCGCAGCACATCGCCGCGGCTCCAGCGACCGGGCCGCTGTTGCTCTATCGGCGTCAGCGTCCGACGGATGCTGTAACCACTGTTGACCGGACTGCCGCCGGGCAACGCTGCCGTGGCGCGCACGATCACCCACGGCTTGCCGGTCCCCTGATGCGTGATCTGCACCTTACCGGGACCCGGTTGCCAAGGCAGGCTGACCTCATTGAGCTTGCGATCTGCGGGCCAGCTCAGCGGACGCACCGCAGACCCGTACTGCACGACGCTGCTGCCGCTGACCGCAACCGATTCGAACTTGGCCGAGAACTTTTCGAGGGCCAATACGCCCCAGGCATTGGCCACAGTGGTGTTCCAGTGACCGGCCTTCTGCCGTAGCAAGGAACCGCGCACCAGCCTTGCGATATCGGCTTGCCACGACGGCTGATCGATCATCGTCAGCAACAGCCGGTTGGCATTGGAGTCGCCAGAGATCATCAGCCACCACAAGGCGTCACTGCGTTCGGTCGAGAACAGCAGCGCGGAACCTTGAAAGTTCAGCCGGCTACGCAGCAACTGTTCGGCCTCTTTGAGACGCGCCGCATGGGTGGGGCCCGGCACACGTCGCAAGATGCCGATGTAATCGAGCACTGCCGAGGTGGGCCAACGCAGCATATCGATGTTCAAGCTGTCGAGCATCGAACCCTCTGCGCGTTGATAGCGCGAGAGTGCTTCGATCGCTGCCAGCTTGCGCACCGTCAGGTCTGCGGTCTGCAGCGCGGAACTGCGCGACAGCTTGCCTTGTACAAAGCGAGTCAAGGCATCGAGCATGCGATCACGCGCACCATCGGGCAGAGCCCAGCCGGCCTCATGCGCCATCTGCAACACATAGGCCGTCAACACATCATCGCCGCTGAGGCGATCGGTGGGGTAATAGCGCAGCAAGCCGTCGGCATCCAGATAAGCCGGCAAGCGCTGCACCATCGTGGCCCACAACTGGGTGTCACGCAGACCGACAGCCCGTGAAGTCTGCTGCTCCAGACAGACATAAGGATAGTTCTGCAGGTACTCACGCACGCCTTGCAGTCCATCACCCAGGCGCGTGCGCAAGGTGAGCTCGAGACCGCCACGCCCCGGTGTGGCCGCCGCCGGTTGTTGCACGGGCAGACTGAAGGCGCTGTCGATCTGCTCGATAGTCGACTGATAGGTACGCACCATCACCGCCGGTATCACCTGCTCGGTGACACGCAACCGGTCACTGGCACTGGCATCCACAGCACGGGCTTGCACTTCCCATTGCAGCGCAGACACACCGAAGGGCGCCGACACCTTCCAGGCCACGTTGCGACTCTGACCTGCGCCTAGCTCGATGCGCTGCAGGGTCAGCGGCTGTGTGGTCTGGCCTACTTTGCTGCCGCTGACTTCGACTTTCAGCGCGCGTGTGCTGGCATTACGCACATTAAACGTGGCCAGATACTCGTCACCCTCGCGCACCAGCGGCGGCAGTCCGGACATCAACATCAGGTCTTGGGTGGTGTTGACCGTCGTACTGCCCGTGCCGAAAAACCCGGCCCCGCCACTGGCCACCGCAACGATGCGAAACTCGGACAGTGAATCGTTGAAGGGCACAGCCACCTGTGCATTGCCTTGACTGTCTAGAACAACACGCCCCTTCCACAGCAACAGCGGATCAAACAACTCGCGCGCGCTCGTGCGTCCGCCACCGCCACCGGCAGGCACAGCCTTGCGGCCATAGTGACGCTTGCCCACCACCTGCATCTGCGCCGTAGAGGTACGCACCTCCAGGCCACGCTCACCCATCATTGCCGGCAGCAGGTCCCAGCTATTGTTCGGCGACAGATCCAGTAGTGCCGCATCGACTGCAGCGACCACCACCTCGGTTCCCGCAGGCAACTGACCACCGTCGGCACGCGTGGCATGGATGCGCACCTGCGCACTTTCACGGGTCTTATAGACCGGGCGGTCAGCGGTCACACTGACGTCCAGCCGATGCGGCTTCCAACCCACCTTGATAGCTGCGATGCCTAGGCGATAAGCCGGCTTGTTGAGATCTACCAGCGCGGTGATCTCCGCGCTGGGCGTGGCGCTGCCAGCCGTCAAGTCGGTGTGCGGCACACGACCTCTGACGGCCAGCACCGATATGAAGACGTTGGGTGCAAACGGCGCTGCCACCGGCACATCAACCACGGGCGCGTTACCGTCGATATGCGTGACAAAACTGGACATCACGCCTTGCCTTTCGACCGTGACCAGCGCAGTGGCCTCGCGGAACGGCATGCGCACCTGCAGACGCGCCGTGTCCCCCGATTCATAGCTGGGCTTCTCGGGCAACACATCCATGCGATCGCCGCTGGTACCGCCGAACCAGTTCTGATCGCCATTGAACAGCCAAGCTGAATCTGTGGCACCACTGGGCCGTCCCGCGCTGTCGGTGGTTTCCGCGCGTATCAACACCTCGCCCGACACACCCGGTGCCAATTCGCAAGACAGCAGCCCTTGCGCATCGGTGTCGCCCTGGCAATGGCTTGCTATTTTTTGGGTCTTTGTGCTGCTCTCATAGGCATAAAAGCCGCCGAGCAGTCGCTTGCGGAACGAATAGCGTTCGCGCGCATAGAGTGTGACGGCAACCGGCCGCCGCGCCACAGGCTTGCCCTTGAGATCGAGCACCACGACCCGCAAGCGCAATTGTTTGCTGCTGCCTGCCCAACCTTCGCGGCGTATGCCAACCGACACATCCGCAGGCAACAACTGCACCCGCGTGCTGCTGGTGAGTGTTTCACCATTGGCATCGGCATATTCCAACTCTGCAGTCAGTGTGGCGGGTTCATCTAATGTAGGCAGATCGGGCACCGTCACGCGCGCCGCACCGCTGCCATCCAGGGTTAGCGGGATGACCCGTGCCTTATCAGGCGTTGCCACCGCGGCCGTCGCTGCATCCGCTTCATAGTCAGACTCTTCGCCCTGCGAGCCGTTGTCATCGCGCACCAAGCCCTCGACAACGCGCTTGCCGCCGAAGCGGTAATCGCGATAGTCCGCAAAGCTCAGTTCACGCGTCTCGACCAGCGTGCGCACCTTGACTGGCAACCCGCCGGCGCCACCGCCAGCCATGTAGGCCACTTGCAGACTCAGATCCAGCGAACGCGGCAGCACCAGAGCCGTCGGCGAACCGTTGATCGAAGCGCGCATTGAGGGCAAACGGAACTGCTCTACGCGGAACTCGCCGCTGCGCACCGTACGGTCTTGCGCATCTTTGATAGTGATGGAATAGGTGCCAAGCTTGGCTTCGACCGGAATCTTCCACTCACTCTCAGCAATGCCTTGCTCGTCAAAGCGGGTGACCAGCGCATATTTCTGGCCGCTGCCCTGATGTTCCACAACAAGGTTTCGCAATCCCGGCGCAACCGTTAAGGGTTCAAAGCCGTTGCTGCTGTGCACCCGGAAAAAGTGCTTCATCGACACCGTATCACCGGCTCTGTACAGCGTTCTGTCGAGCACCGTGTGATAAAGACGCGACTGCGCTTCGCTGCCTAATGGCAGGTTGAACTGCCCCGGCTCTATGCCCTGATCCCAGTGCGATAGCGTGAACCCCATGTCTTTGGGTGTTTTGGCCGCCACAAACAAGGGCGCGTCATGCCAGTTGTTGCAGCCTTCATAGGAATGCGGCGTACCCAACTGGCGTGGAATGCGCGCCAGACCATCTGCGCCGGTCGTGCCCTCCCACAACACACTGCCCTTGCAATAATCGAGGACTGTTATGGCTGCACCGGGGACCGGCGCCCCATCATGCAACTGCGTCACCCACACCACCGATGAGGTCCGGCCCCACTTCAGGTGCACAGCCAGATCGGTCACCAAGGCAGATGTAGCCACATAGCGCGGGGCATCACGACCCAGCAGCGACTGACCCAACAAGCGACTTTGCACCTCGACCACGTAGAAGCCCGGATCTTTCAGCGGGATGCCGATGACCTCGAAGGCTTTGTGGCCTGACGGTCGCGGCAGATTAAAGTTGCGCACCTCGTCCGCCTTGCCAAACACCGACTTCGCGCCTGTCTCGTTGACCCACTCCAAAATAGGTGGCTTGTTATCGGGGCCGTCTTTTGCGGCCGGCATCATAGAACCCTGCCACTGACCGGCCGCGTCCACACGACGCATCCAGTTCAATATCTGCAACGGGTCTTTATCAAAACGCCACGCAACAGCCGGCACAGCCGCTTGCGCCGCAGTCAGCGGCGCTTCAACGTTACGCACAGTGACCGGCAACACACC
>CAIVTJ010000226.1 GCA_903908825.1 uncultured Pseudomonadota bacterium
GAGGCCGAAAAGCAAGAGGTCGAGGACCTGCTGGCACAGATCACGCTGCGTCTGGATGACCTGACCGAATATTTGCTGGGCGAAGAAAAGGAACACCGTCAATCGATCGAGAGCAGCAAAGCTTTCAATCAGCAGTTGACCACCGAGTTCCAGGACCTAGGTAGCAGCGTTGAAACGGCTGCAGACCTGGATCAGGTTCGTGCCCGGGTCCGCACGCGTCTCGATAACATCGACACGCAGTTGCAGGAGTTCCGCAGCCGCGAAGATGAACGCGCCAAGAGCTTTGCTGATCGCAACGAGGAAATGCGTTCGCGGGTTGAGCTGCTGGAAGGCGAGACGCGCAACCTGCAGGACCGCCTGCGGGATGAACAACGTATTTCAATGGTTGACGGCCTGACGCAGATTCCCAACCGTCACGCCTGCGACAAGCGCATGGTTGAAGAGTTTAAGCGCTGGCAGCGCTTCGGACAGTCCACCTGCATCGCCATCTGGGACGTCGACCTCTTTAAGAAGGTTAACGATACCTATGGGCACCGCGCGGGTGACAAGGTGCTGCGCATCATTGCCGAAAAGCTCAACAGCCAGATCCGCCAGACCGATTTCATGGCCCGCTATGGCGGCGAAGAGTTTGTGATGATTCTGGCCGGCACACCGCCTGTCAACGGCCTCAAAGTGTGTGACAAGCTGCGCGAGAGCATTGCCGCGCTGGGCTTTCACTTCAAGGGCGGCGCTGTCTCAGTCACAATCTCTTGCGGTGTCACCGAACTGCGTCCCGGCGATCTGCTGGACGAAGCCTTCGATCGCGCCGATAAGGCGCTGTATGCGGCCAAAGAGCAGGGTCGCAACCGCTGCGTTCAGGCCTGATCTGGCGCAGCGCGCCAAGCTTCAGGCGCGCTGGCGGCGCCAGTAAAGAATCAGCAGGAACCCGGCGGCCATGCCGCCGAGATGTGCAAAATGCGCCACACCGGCGCTGGTGCCGGTGACACCGAGCACCAGTTCAAGAAGCCCATAGAGGGTGACGAACAGCCAGGCTTTCATCGGTATCGGTGGAAACAGCAGCATGAGCCGCCGCTGCGGGTAGGCCATGCCGAAGGCCAGCAGCAGCCCGAAGATGCCGCCCGAGGCGCCCACCGTGGCCACCGGGTACCAATGCGCCAGATAGCCAATGGTCAGCTGCGCCACTGCAGCACCGACAACGCACACGAAGTAATAGGTCAGGTAGCGCTGTGTGCCCAGCAGCCGTTCGATTTCAGAACCGAACAGATATAGCGCAAACATATTGAAAGCAAGATGCATGAAGCTGCCATGCAGAAAGGCATAGCTGACCAGTTGCCACCAATGTAGCGGTGGTGCATACAGGCCGTTACCGATTGGCCAGAGAGCGAAGTGCTGCGTCAACAGCGCATCGCCCCCCAGTTTCTGCACCGCAAACACCCCGACACAACTGACCAGCAGCGCGCGGGTCACCGGCATCAGGGTGGAGGCCATCGGTCAAATCACCAGAGGCTCTTCAGCCTTGTGCGAACGCTTACGCTCGTTTTCGGTGAGATAGCGCTTGCGGATGCGGATCGACTCGGGCGTGACTTCGACCAGTTCGTCGTCAGAGATGAACTCGACCGCGTATTCCAGCGTCAGCTGGATGGGCGGCGTCAGCACCACGGCCTCGTCCTTACCCGAGGCGCGCATGTTGGTGAGCTTCTTGGTCTTGATCGGGTTGACCACCAGATCGTTTTCACGACTGTGGATGCCGATGATCATGCCTTCATAGACCTTGTGGCCTGCACCCATGAACAGCTTGCCGCGCTCCTGGATGCTCCACAGGGCATAGGCCACCGTATCACCGGATTCCATGCTGATCAGCACGCCGTTACGGCGCTCAGCCATGTCGCCGCGTGCCGGTGCATAGCCGTCGAACACGTGACTCATGAGGCCGCTGCCGCGGGTCAGGTTCATGAACTCGCCCTGGAAGCCGATGAGGCCGCGGGCCGGCACGCGGTAGTCGATACGCACGCGACCGCGGCCGTCGACAACCATGTCCTTCATTTCGGCGCGACGCTGGCCCAGCGCTTCCATGACGCCGCCCTGATGGGCTTCTTCGACGTCGACCGTCAGTGCCTCATAGGGCTCGTTGAGTACGCCGTCGAAGCGACGCATCAGCACCTGCGGACGCGACACCGCCAGCTCAAAGCCCTCGCGGCGCATGTTCTCGACCAGGATGGTCAAGTGCAGCTCACCGCGACCGGAGACGCGGAATACGTCGGCATCGGCCGTGTCTTCAACGCGCAAGGCCACGTTGTGCTCGAGCTCGCGGTTCAGGCGCTCGCGGATCTGGCGGCTGGTGACGAACTTGCCTTCACGGCCGACCAGCGGCGAGGTGTTGACCTGAAAGTTCATGGCCAGCGTGGGCTCATCGACCGCAATGGGCTTGAGGCCTTCGGGGGCGATCGGATCGCAGACCGTGATGCCGATGTTGATATCGGGCAGGCCGGTGATGGCGACGATGTCGCCGGCGCTGGCGTCGTTGACCGATGCACGGTCCAGGCCGACGAAGGTCAGCACCTGAGCGATCTTGCCGGCGCCGCGGTCCTCGTCGCCATAGCGCATGACGATGTTCTGGCCCACGCGCACCGTGCCGCGACGCACGCGGCCGATGCCGATGCGGCCGACATACGAGTTGTAGTCGAGTTGTGAGACCTGCAATTGCAGCGGGCCGTCAGCGTCGGTCGGCGGTGCCGGCGTGTACTTGAGGATGGCTTCAAACAACGCGCCCATATCCGGCTGCGTGGTCAGATGGTCGGTGCTGGCCCAGCCTTGCAGGGCCGAGGCGTAGATGACCGGGAAGTCCAGCTGCTCGTCGGTGGCGCCGAGCTTGTCGAACAGATCGAAGGTCTGGTCGATAACCCAGCCCGGACGCGCGCCCGGACGGTCGATTTTGTTGACCACCACGATGGCCTTGAGGCCCAGGCCCAGCGCCTTGCGCGTGACGAAGCGCGTTTGCGGCATAGGGCCTTCGACGGCATCGACCAGCAACAGCACACCGTCGACCATCGACAGTACGCGCTCGACCTCGCCACCGAAGTCGGCGTGCCCGGGGGTGTCGACGACGTTGATGCGGTAGCCGCCGTATTCGATGGCGCAGTTCTTGGCCAGGATGGTGATGCCACGCTCTTTTTCGATGGCGTTGCTGTCCATGATCCGCTCGCCCATCTTTTCGTGGGCGGCGAAGGTTCCGGACTGCTTGAGCAGGCAATCTACGAGGGTGGTCTTGCCATGATCGACGTGCGCGATGATGGCGATGTTACGGATCGGTCGGTTCATGGTGGTGTGGCCCGCAGGGGGCCTTACTTTGCTGGCGGCTAAAAGGCCGCCGAGGGTAGCAGTTTTTGCGGCTGAATGCGCGCTGCTAAATGACGGCGGCTGTTAGACTGCGCCGGTGACAGACCCGACCTCCGACGCTGCGACCCTTTCGACCGCCGATATCCTGCGCCACGCTCAGCGCGTGCGCGACAGTGGCATCCTCGGGCGGTCCAATCGCATCCGCGGGCTGTTTGACTTCCTGGTCGACTGCGCCGTGCGCGGCCGCGTACCCAAAGAAATCGAAGTCGCCATAGACGGCTTTGGTCGCAGCCCGGCTTTCGATGCCTCCAAAAACGCGCTGGTGCGCGTTTACGTGCACAAGTTGCGCCGCAAGCTCGACGCGTTCTATGCCACGCAAGGCGAGGTTGGCGCGCCGCGTCTGGTGATCCCCAAAGGTGAATACCGCTTATTGGTGGACATCGCCACGCCGCGCAGCAGCCCTTATGCCGTGTGGCGCGCAAAGCCCAGCCGGCGTGAATGGCTGGCCATCGCTGTGTTGACTGTGCTGGCCGCATTGGCGCTGTGGCTGGGTGTCAGGCGCGTGCCTTCGCAGCCGGTCGATCCGCAGGTGGCGGCTACCCGCGCCAGTGCGCTCTGGCAACCGCTGCTACAAGACGATCTGCCCATACAAATCGTCTTGGGCGACTATTACATCTTTGGTGAACGCGATGCGTCAGGGCAGGTGTCGCGGCTGATTCGCGATTTCAACGTCAATTCGCGTGATGATTTAGAACAGCGCGTGCAGGCCCATCCGGCACTGGCCGCACAGGTTGAGGACCTGGACTTGGGTTATCTGCCGACTTCCAGTGCCTATGCGCTGGGGCAGCTGCTGCCGGTGCTGGCCGCGGCGGGTAAACGCACCAGCATCATCCTGTCATCGCAACTCAATGCCGATGTCTTCAAAACGTCACATGTCATCTACATCGGCTACATCAGTGCTCTAGGGATGATGCAGGACGTGGTGTTTGCCGGGTCACGCTTCGCCATCGGCGCCTCGTATGACGAATTGATCGATGTGGCCTCCGGGGCCAGTTATGTCAGCGAGGCCGGTGAGCCCAAGCGCAATGCCGAGCGCTATAAAGACTACGCGTACATCTCCACTTTTCCGGGTCCTAACGGCAACCAGCATCTGGTGGTGGCCGGCACGCGCGACACAGCCGTGCGGCAGGCCGCCGAAATGCTGGTCGGATCGCGGCGCCTCGATGAACTGCGGCAACAGGCCAAAGGGCAGAAAGCCTACGAGGCGTTGTACGAAGTCTATGGCGTCAATCGCACCAACATCGAAGCACGCTTGCTGATCGTTGCCCCGTTGAACACCGCCTCGCTGTGGACCGATCTGGCCACACAGGCCGACGCCCCTGCGGCGCTGGCTCATTGATGACGCGCGTCATCGCGAGCCAAACATGAAGGGTCGTCCGCCGCCGCTACAACCGCCACCGCCACCGCAGCTGTGGCAACTGGCGCGCGAGTTTCTCTCGGTGTTCCGTTATGGCCGGCGCGCTATGTCGCTGGTCTGGCAGACCCGTCCCACCTTGGCTGTCGCGCTGGGCTTGTTGACCCTGTTCTCAGGCGTGTTACCCGCCGGCGTGGCGTGGGTGGGTGCGCGTTTGGTCGATGCGGTGGTGTCGGCCTCGGCCAGTCACGGCAGCGCAACGCCGGCGCTGCACTGGGTGGCCTGGGAAGGCGCGTTGATCGTGCTGATGGCGCTGTGTACGCGCAGCCTGGCCTTTACCAATGCGTTGTTGCGCCAGCAGTTGGGTCATCGGGTCAATGTGCTGATCCTCGAGAAAGCCCTGCAGCTCGACCTCGAACACTTTGAAGACTCCGAGTTTTACGACCGGCTCATCCGTGCGCGTCGTGAAGCCTCCACCAGACCGCTGAGTCTGGTGCTGCGCAGTTTCGGTCTGTTGCAGAACGTGGTGTCGCTGATCAGCTTTGCCGTGTTGTTGTTGCAGTACTCGGTGTGGGCCGTGTTGCTGCTGTTGCTGGCGGGTCTGCCCGGTTTTATTGCCGAGACCAAGTTCTCCGGTGATGCCTTCCGCTTATTCCGCTGGCGCTCTGCTGAAAAGCGCATGCAGGACTATCTGGAGTCGGTGCTGGCGCGCGATGACCACGCCAAAGAGGTCAAGCTGTTCGGTTTGGGTCCGAGGCTGTTGGGCCGCTACAAAGATATTTTTGTGCGTCTGTATGACGAAGACCGGCGCCTGGCTTTGCGTCGTGACAGCTGGGGTTTTGCCTTAGGGCTGCTGGCCACTGCAACGCTATATGCCGCTTATGCGTGGGTGGTGCTGGCTGCGGTGCGCGGCCAGATCAGCGTTGGACAGATGACGATGTACCTGCTGTTGTTCCGGCAGGGGCAAGTGGCGGTCACGGCTTCATTGGGTGCAGTCAGCGGCCTGTACGAAGACAACCTGTATCTGTCCACGCTCTACGACTATCTGGAGACACCGCTGCGGCCGCAGACCGGTCACGCGACTACAGGCAGCAGGCCCGGGGATGGCATCCGTTTCGAGCAGGTCAGCTTCAGTTATCCGGGCGCCACTGAACCGGCGCTTGAGGCCGTGATGCTGCATCTGAAGCCCGGCGGCAGCTTGGCACTGGTGGGGGCCAACGGTTCGGGCAAGACCACCTTGATCAAACTGCTGACGCGGCTGTACGAGCCCACAGGCGGCCGCGTGTTGCTGGACGGCACGGACCTGGCCGACTGGGACCCGCAGCGGCTGCGCGAGCGCATTGCGGTTATCTTTCAGGACTACGCCCGCTATCAGATGCCGGTGGGTGAGAACATCGGTGCCGGTGACGAGCCCTATTTTGATGACGCACAGCGTTGGCAAGAGGCCGCTGCCAAGGGGCGTGCCGAGGAGTTCATCGGTCAGCTGCCCGACGGCTATCACACACAGTTGGGCAAGTGGTTTCTCAACGGGCGTGAGCTCTCCGGCGGACAGTGGCAAAAAATCGCGCTGTCGCGTGCTTTCATGCGCACCCGCGCCGATATTCTGGTGCTCGACGAACCCACTGCGGCCATGGATGCGCAAGCCGAGGCCGAGGTGTTCGAGCACTTCCGCAAGTTGGCGCAGGGCCGGATGACCATTCTGATCTCGCACCGGTTCTCTACTGTGCGTATGGCCGACCAGATCGCCGTGCTCGAGCGTGGCCGGCTGATCGAACTCGGCAGCCACGAGGCGCTGATGAGCACCGGCGGCCAGTATGCGCAGCTGTTTGCTCTGCAGGCCCGCGGTTATCGCTAGGCCAGGGCCGGCAGCGGCTATAATGTTTCGCTATTTCGCAGCATCCAGAACCTCATGAGCGCCAACCCCGAAAGTTTCGATACGGCCTTTGCCAAGGCTGTCGACCTGGGCAATCAGATTGCCGACACCGACAAAGATGCCGACCTGTGGGACGTGGCCGACGGCTTGCTCGCCGGCGCCCTGCAATATTGGCTGTATTCGCGTCAGCCCTGTGGTGACCCGGCGTGCCTCGATTGCGCCACCAGCAGCACGGCCGAGGGCCGCATGGCCGAGCTCAAGCGCCTGATCGAAGAGCTGACCGTCGACAGCGAATACTTTCACACGCCCACTGATTCCAACGCAGGTCATGCATGAGCACGGTCATCCACACAGAAGTCGTCATCATCGGTGCCGGGCCTTGCGGCCTGTTTCAGGTGTTCGAGCTGGGTTTGCTGGGCATCAAGGCACATCTGGTCGATTCGCTGGCCAACGTCGGCGGACAGTGCACCGAGTTGTATCCCGAAAAGCCCATCTATGACATCCCGGCGCTGCCGGTGTGCGGTGCACAAGAACTCATCGATCGTTTGCAGCAGCAGATCGCGCCCTTCGAGCCGGTGTTGCACCTGGGTCAGGAAGTCACGCAGGTCAGCAAGCGCGACGACGGCCGCTTTGATGTGGCTACCGCGGGTGGTCTGCAGTTTGATGCCGGTGCCATCGTCATCGCCGGTGGCGTGGGGTCTTTCCAGCCACGGCGCCTCGGCGTCGAGGGCTTGGACGTGTACGAAGGCAGTCAGGTGTTTTATCGCGTACGCAGCGCTGCCGACTTTTATGGGCGACGTCTGGTTATTTTCGGTGGCGGTGATTCAGCGCTGGACTGGGCGCTCGAGTTGGCCGGTAAGGCAGCCAGTCTGACGCTGGTGCATCGTCGCGCCGAGTTCCGCGCTGCGCCGGCCTCCGTGGCGCGTATGTATGAGCTGGTGGCTGCCGGGCGCATCCGCTTCATCGAAGGTGTGGCCGACAGTCTGTTGCCGGGCGAGGGCTTCGCTGGTTTGGTGGTGCGTGGCAATGACGGCCAGCAGCACGAGTTGCCGGCCGATGCGGCGCTGGCCTTCTTTGGTTTGGCACCCAAGCTGGGTCCCATTGCGGAGTGGGGCCTGGAGCTTGAGAAAAAGGCCCTCAAGGTCGACACCGAAAAGTTTCAGACCACAGTGCCGGGCATCTTTGCGGTCGGCGACATCAACACCTATCCGGGCAAGAAAAAGCTGATTTTGTCCGGCTTCCACGAAGCGGCGCTGGCGGCGTTTGCCATTCAGGCACACCTTTACCCGGCCAAGCGCCAGTTCCTGCAGTACACGACTACCAGTCCATTGATGCACAAGCGTTTGGGTGTCGCCGAAGAAACCACACCAGCGCCTGGCGCGTGAATCCGCATCTGGCCGACCTGCTGAGTGTCTTACAGCTGGAGCAGTTGGAAGACCGCCTGTTTCGCGGCCAGAGCCGAGATATCGGCAGCGCGCAGGTGTTCGGTGGTCAGGTGTTGGGTCAAGCCTTGCGTGCCGCCTATGCCACCACCGAAGGGCGCATCGTGCATTCGCTGCACGCTTATTTTTTGCGGCGCGGCGACTTCACCGCGCCGATTATCTATGAGGTCGATCGCAGCCGCGACGGCCATAGTTTCAGCAGCCGTCGGGTCATCGCCATCCAGCATGGCGAGCAGATCTTCCACATGGCCGCTTCGTTCCAAGTGCCGGAGCCCGGCTTAGATCATCAACTGCCGATGCCGGATTGCCCTGCACCCGAGACGCTGCCGCGCCTGGACGACGTGCCGCTGGAACTACGTGAGCAACTGCCGCAGGCGGTGCGCCGTCTGATACGCGAAGACATGCCGTTCGAGTTTCGTTTGGTGCAGCCCATCGACTACGCGCACCCGGTGCGTGAAGCACCGCGTCAGGACGTGTGGCTGCGAGCCATAGATGTCTTGCCTGACGATGCCTTGTTGCACCAGTGCCTGTTGGCTTATGTGTCTGACTATCACTTGATCGGCACAGCCATGCGGCCACACGGCATCTGCATGGCCACGCCCGGTGTCGTGGTGGCCAGCATCGATCATGCGATGTGGTTTCATCGTCCGGTGCGTGTCGATGACTGGCTGCTGTATTCCATGGACAGCCCCAGCGCGTCAGGCGCGCGTGGTTTTGCACGCGCCAGCTTGTTTAACCGTCAGGGTGTGTTGGTGGCCAGCACGGCTCAGGAAGGGCTGCTGCGCGTCGTGGCGGGCTGAGCGCTGCGCTAGCCGGCGCGCAGCACCTTGCCCGGATTCAAGATGCCGTTGGGGTCAAAGCTATGCTTGATGCGCTGCATCAGCAGCAGCTCTGCTGCTGGCGCATAGCGTTCGAGTTCACCTACTTTAAGCTGCCCTATGCCGTGTTCGGCGCTGAAGCTGCCACCCAGGCTTGCGACCAAGTCGTGGATGGCGCGCTTTAAAGCCGGTTCACGCGCGGCAAATGCGGCGTTGTCGGTGCCGGGGCGCTGGCTGAGATTAAAGTGCAGGTTGCCATCACCCACATGGCCATAGCCCACTAGAAAACCCTCTGGCGCCAGCGTGTGGGCCAGGTGGCTGCCGGCCGTGATGAACTGCGGCAAGGCGGCGATGGGCACAGAGATATCGTGTTTGAGGCTGTGGCCCACAACACGCTGCGCTGCCGGTACTGACTCCCGCAAGCGCCACAGGTTGTCGCGCTGAGTGCTGTTCTGCGCGACTACAGCATCTAAAGCCAGACCGCTGTCGATGGCTGCAGCCAGCGCCTCATTGAGCAGTGTTTCTAAATCATCGTCGGCCGGTGAAGTCAGCTCGACCAGCAGATACCAGGGTGCGGCCACCGTGTCCGGACTGCGTGTGCCGGGCACATGCTGCAGCACCAGGTCTAAAGCCACCTGCGGCACCAGCTCAAAACTGCTGCAGCGATCGCCGCTGGCCGCCCGCAGCCGGCCCAGCAGGCTGATGGCATCCTGCGGATCGGCGATGGCGACCCAAGCGGTGGCGACGCTGCGATCGGCCGGGAACAGCTTCAGGCAGGCCGCTGTGATGATGCCCAGTGTGCCTTCGCTGCCGACGAATAGGCCCTTGAGGTCATAACCGGTGTTGTCCTTGCGCAGCGGCGACAGGCTGGAGAGCACGCTGCCATCGGCCAGCACGACCTCCAGTCCCAACACCAGATCGCGCGTCATGCCATAGCGCAGCACGCTGGTACCGCCGGCGTTGGTGGCCAGGTTGCCGCCGATCTGGCAGCTGCCTTCAGAGCCTAAGCTCAGCGGGAATAAACGCTGCACTTCTGCTGCTGCCGCCTGCACCTGCGCCAACAGGCAGCCGGCCTCAACAGTCAGTGAGAAGCCACTGGCATCGACAGCGCGGACCTTGTTGAGCCGCCGCAGCGACAACACCAGTTGTTGGCCCGACTCATCGGGCGTGGCGCCGCCGCAATAGCCGGTATTCCCGCCTTGCGGTACGACGGCGATGCGCGCTTCGTTGCACCAGGCTAACAGCCGCGACACGCCGGCCACGTCAGCCGGTTGGCAGACCGCCAGCGTCTTGCCTTGATAGAGCCTGCGATGATCCACCAGATAGGGGGCGACATCGTCCGGTGCGGACAGCACCGCCTCGGGGCCCAGCAGCACCCGCAGACGGGCCGTGATGTCCATAGGGTCGTGGTGGCTCAGGTGGCCAGAACAGGGGCGCGCCGGCAGGCAGGCTTGGTCAGCAACATCTGCACATTACCCAGCTGCCGTTCGGCATAGCCGCCCTCGCAGTAGCACAGGTAAAAGTCCCACAGCCGGCTGAAGCTCTCGGGGTAACCCAGCTTGCGCACTTGTTCGATATTGGAAAAAAACCGTTCGCGCCACAGACGCAGCGTGCGTGCGTAATGCGGACCGATATCCTCAAGGTTGAACACCTTGAGATCAGTCACGCGGGTCAACGAATCGGTGATGGCAGTAACCGACGGGATGAAACTGCCCGGAAACAC
>CAIVTJ010000227.1 GCA_903908825.1 uncultured Pseudomonadota bacterium
GGACCTGACCACAGTAAAGTGGCAGCGCGGCCGTGGCTACGACGTCGAAGGCCTGACCAATGTACTGACAGCCGATGACGCCCGCGCGCGGTTTGTTTTGCAGGAGCTGATCAAACAGGTGAGCGATGTGCAGCGGATACGCGCACTGGGCTTTTGCGTCAGTGTAGCCCATGCACGATTTATGGCCCGCGTGTTCAATGCACATGGCGTGGCCTCAACGGTCATTTGGGCGGACACCGACACGGCCGAGCGTGAGCAGGCACTGCAAGACCTGCATGGTGGCCACATCAAGGTGTTGTTCTCTGTCGATCTGTTCAATGAAGGCGTGGACGTGCCCGCCGTCGATACGCTGCTGATGCTCAGACCCACTGAAAGCGGCACCCTGTTCCTGCAACAACTGGGGCGCGGCTTGCGTCGCAATCACAGCAAGAGCGTGTGCACGGTGCTCGACTTTGTCGGGCGGCACCGGGCGGAGTTCCGGTTTGACCTGAAGTTGTCTGCGCTGCTGCGTGTCGGTCGCGGCAAACTAAAGGCCCAGATTGAGCAAGGCTTCCCGTTTCTACCGGCGGGCTGTCACTTTCACTTGCAGCCCAAGGCTGCACAAACCGTGCTCGCGAGTCTGCGCACTGCGCTTCCCACCGGTAAGCGCGGTCTGGTCACAGCGCTGCGCAGCGCCGCACGCAATGGCGAGTGCACGCTCGCGGAGTTTTTGACTGACAGCGGTGTAAGCCTGGAAGAAGTCTATGACGGTCGCTGCTGGAGTGATTTGCGCCAATGGGCGGGCTTACCCGTTTTGCCGGCAGGCCCCAGTGAAGCCGCGCTGCGCAAAGCCATCGGTAGACTGCTGCACATTGATGATGATCTGCGTATCTCAAGCTATATGCAGTTTCTGTCACAGACCCAAGCACCCGACCCTGCACATCTGGATGAGTGCACACGCCGGTTGCTGCGCATGCTGGTCGCCTCTGTCACAAGCCAAGCCCTCACCGCAGAGACGTCTTTGAGCGACGCCACTGCATTGCTGTGGCAACACCCCCAGGTGTGTGCCGAACTGCGCGAGTTGCTGCCACTGCTGGGCGAGCGTAGACAGCATCAGCACTGCCGCTTAACCGGCCGCGACGAAGTACCTTTGGTGGTGCACTCCCGCTATACACGCATCGAAATGCAGGCCGCGATGGCTGACGGCATGCACTGCAGGCCGCCCACTTGGCGCGAAGGCGTGCGCTGGCTGCAACAGGTCAATGCGGACCTGCTGGCCTTTACGCTCGACAAAACCAGCGGCCAGTTCTCGCCCACGACCCGCTATCGTGACTACGCAATCGACAGCAGACACATCCATTGGGAGAGCCAGTCACGCACGCGCGCCAACAGCCCCACGGGACTGCGCTATCAACAACACAAGGCGCTGGGGACAGACATGCTGCTCTTCGCTCGAGAGTCGGCTGACGAGCGTGCCCTCTGGTTTATTGGCCGGGGCAGCTATGTGCAGCATGAGGACGAGGCCCCGATGGCCATCACGTGGCAATTAGAGCAGCCGTTGCCCGGCGACTTGTTTGCCGCATTTGCTGCGGCGGTGGCGTGACAGCAAGTTTTCGAAAACGATACCGGCTGAGCACACACTCATCGCAGGCGCTGTACGTCTGGCAGCTTGGCCAGTGGCCGATCAAAGGTAGCTAGCGGCAGGTGGCCCGCTTTGCGGGCAATTTCCAGAACAAGACAGTCCGAAAAACAGACAGCTGCTACCTTGCGAAAGTGTCCTAGTGCGGCGGCCACAACATCGGCGTCCTGCACAGTAATATCTCTGTGGTTCAGCAACATTTCGACGGCCATGCCGAGTTGCGCCCGCGTCAGGTTGAACACTGAATCGAACACCCACAATGTCTCTGCCAGCACCAATTGCGAGACCCAGGCACCGTGTGCCACAAAGGCTTCAGCAACCCTTACTTGATCAGCATCGTCACGCACGACGAGACGCACCAAAACATTGGTATCAACGGACCGCATGGCGCTTACGCATGTACTGGGCTATCGCGGCCTTGACATCCGTTGCAGCGCCTGCAGCTACGCGAGTCGGGAACAGCGCCTGATGCACATCTTCACAGCTGTAGCGACCTGCCCGCCGCACCACTACGCCTCCGTCGTGCTCATGCCACTCGATCGTAGAACCCGGGCCGATGCCCAGCTTCTTGCGGACTTCAGACGGCACAGAGATCTGACCCTGCGCGGTAAGCTTGGATTGGGCAATGCTCATGTCCATACATTACCCCGGTAATGAAGGCGTATCAATCACCGCGGTCGACCCGCGCCTCATAAATCACATAGGTCTTGCGGGTGCGCTCCAGCACTTCCCACACACCCTCGAAGCCGCGCGCAATCACAAACTCATCGCCCGGCCCCACCTCGGTGACCTTGCCATCGGCCGCTGTAAGACGGCTGCGCCCGGACACAATGCGGCAGTGCTCTTCTTCGGTATAGCGCACGCGCCAGGCACCCGGGTCGCTCTCCCAGACGCCGGCAAAGAACTGCCCGCTGGCATCGGTGTATTGCGACCACAGCCGCTGCTCGGGGTTACCGCTGATCAGTTTTTCAGCAGGCAGGAAATAGCGCTCGGGTTCTGTAGTGGGAGTGCAGTTGGTCCGGTGGATGTTCATGGCCCGATCATAGCTGCGCAGCCAGAATCTTGGCGGCAGCCTAGATTGGCTTCATAATGGATGCACTGGAACCATACAAGATCCGCCTATGCCGCTCAATCTATCCATCAAGAACGTCCCGGACGATCTGGCGCAACTGCTGCGCGAGCGCGCTGCCCGCAACCACCGCTCGTTGCAACGCGAACTGCTGGCCTTGTTAGAACAAGCTGTCGCCACACGGAGCACAGAGGTTGCACCCGGCATCCGCAGACCGACCCTGTCTATTGAAGAAGCAGTCGCCCGGGCCCGCCTACTCTTCCCCGATGGCACACCGAGCTCTGTCGATTTCATCCGCCAGCTGCGTGATCAGCGTACCGGCGCAGCATGAAATCCGGCGCGCGCCTGCAGATCGCCGAATCTGCTGCGGCCTATGCCAAGCGTCCGCGCCTGGTAGCCGATGCCTCGGTAGTGGTGGCCCTATTGTTCAGTGAAGCCAGCGCCTCTGAAGCGGCGGCGCAGTTGAGCGGACGGGTCATCGCCGCACCGCACCTTCTAGATCTGGAATTGGGTAGCGCTGCGCTGCACAAGCTAAAACGCGGCCACCTGACCGCCGCGACTCTCAGCCAAGCGATGGATCTTTATGAAGAGATCGTCATCGAAAGACATGCCGTTCCGGCCACCGAGGCTCTGGCTCTGGCTCTACGTTATAAGCTGACGACTTACGACGCCGCCTATCTGTGGCTGGCGGCACACTTGGACGCGCCGCTGGCGACATTCGATGAACGACTTGCGGCGGCAGCACGCGAGCATTTGCGCTGACGCTTACCCGGGAGTTTTACTGCCAAGGCTCCAGCACCCAGCCGTCACTTTCCCGCCACAGCCGCACTTGATGCGCAGTGCCACTTTGCCCTGCATCAGCCCCGAACCACGATCGCAGCAAGGCCGGAAGGTCATTAGCAGTCGAGTCGGCGCTGTGACCGACGTTTACCGCGACCTTGGCGAACTTCAGTTGCCACCTTTCATCTCCGATGCGCACCGCCGCAAGGCCGATAGGCAAACCTTCATGAGCCCGTCGATTCAGCGGATGCAGGATCGGATAACTGCCATTGTGACCGACACGAATGACGAATCCGTTCTCAGGCACTGCCCGCCTGAAATACTGCGCCAGCCGGTAGCCGATAATTTCGCGCAGCCAAGCATCGGCAACCTCACGGTGGCTGTCTGCAATGGGCCACAGACACCTGAAAACGCCATCCTGAAATTCGAAAACCGGACGACCATCGTGGCTCTTAAAATTAATCCAAGCTGGAATGGGCTGAGCCCGCAGCATCCTGCGCAACGTGTTGTCATCTATCAACGCCTCTTTGAGGTCGCCAGCCAGTCGCGCATCATGTTGAGCAATGCGGCGTACACCTGCACCTAATTCAGCAAGGCTAACGCCCTGCGACCAACGACCCGACTCCCACAAGGCCAACAACACCGGCATCTTGTAGCAGCGTGTCATCGGTGTGGTCTCGATGCCATCGATCAGCGGTCGCAACGCCGTCAGCGCAGCAATTTCCGCCTCAAGCAAATCACCCTGCGAGATCACAAAGCCTGCCCACGAACCCTGCACAGCACGGACTACCGCGGGGTTATAACCCTCGTTCAGTAATTGAACGGCTGTCGGCCGCACGCCTTCACTTCGTAGAAAATCTTGATATCTCAGTTGCAGGCGTGCCGCGCCGCTGGAAGGTTGCAGCAGTTGTTGCAGGATATCGACGGCCTGCAGATCAAGATGAACCTCACACCCGGGCGGCAGCTGCAGCAAGCCACTGCGCCAGTCGGCAAGCAAGGCGCTCAGCTTATAGTCGTCGGCAAAAGTTCCGAACAGCGCCTGTGGCTTCAGCAGGAAGCTGCGATGGTTACCGATATAGTCGATAACTGTCAGTCGCTTTCCAGGCTGCGACAATCGCAACCCGCGCCCGAATTGCTGCAGCCACACGATGCGGGACTCGGTCGGACGCAACATCATGACCGTATCAAGTTCCGGCATATCCACGCCTTCGTTAAACAGGTCGACGGCGCAGATCACAGCCAGATCACCATCTCGTAACGCCTGCAGCGATGCTGCACGAGGTGCGCTGCCAGTGCCGGTGTGGACAGCCACTGCTTTAAACCCTGCCTCAGAAAATTTCGCGGACATAAAGTCCGCATGGCTTTGTGATACACAAAACACCAGCGTTCGTTTCCCAGCATGCAAACGGTACTGCTCGATAACGTGATTAGCGCGCTGACGGGTTTGCACAGCCTGAGACAACTGCGCTTCATCAAAGCGGCCGCGACGCCACGTGATTTGTGAGTAGTCGGCCACATCAGGCACGCCGAAATAGACGAATGGGCACAAACGTTCCCGGCGAATGCCTTCGGCCACATCACAGCGATAGACCAGATTGTTATCGCACAATGTAAGTAGGTCTGCGCCGTCGCTACGTTCTGGTGTTGCAGTCAGGCCCAACAAGAACTGTGGCGTGAAGTGTTCCAGTAAGACCCCATAAGTCCGGGCTTCTGCATGGTGAAACTCGTCGATGACGATGTAGTCGAACGCATCCGCAGCAAACCGCTGCAGGTGTGTACTGCGTGCCAGTGTTTGCACCGACGCAAACAGCACATCTGCTTGCACAGCACGTTCAAGGCCAGTGTATTTGCCAAGGCTATCTTCGGGACGCACGCGGCGAAAAGTATCCAAGGCCTGGCTCAGGATTTCCTCCCGATGAGCCACGAACAACACCCGCTTGAATCCCAGCGAATCAAAAGCTGCCAACCATGTCTTACCCAATCCTGTGGCCAGCACCACCAGACCTTTGCGCTGGCCGGCGCTGCGCGACCTCTGCAAGGCCTGCAGGGCCTCAACTTGTATTTCGTGGGGCTGGACTGATGGTGGCGCCTCATCCCTATCCAAGGGCATGGACAGCGGTTGTACGCTGCGTCTGACGCGATAAGCTGAGATCCACTCGGCGTTTAGCGCGGTCGTCTGCGGCGCACTGAACAAGGCATCAAACGCCGCCTGCTTTTGCATCAGGCTGTGGTGGGTTAGCGGGCCGGACTCACGATGATTCCACTCCACGCCCCGCGTCAAGGCAGTGCTACTGAGGTTAGAACTGCCGACGAAGACTGCACCACTGCCATCGGCATGTGAAAACAGATAAGCCTTGGGATGGAAGGCAACCGCAGCGCGGCCGTCCACTGCTGTAGTCTGGTAAACACGACACTGCACATCACCCGGCAGATCGAGTAGCAGCATCAGTGCATCCGGTTCGGTCGCATCCAAATAGTCCCCGGTCAAAAGACGCAAACGCCCGCCGCGCTCCAGCAAGTCGAGCAGATGGTCGCGCAGCAAAGCCAATCCGCTGCGCAGGGTAAAAGCCACAGCGATGTCGACAGCTATTGAGCGATCCAGATGATGCTGAAGCGCCGGCAGCAACGGATCGGCACCACCCCCGCTGAAAAGCGTTTTCGGGGGCGGCGCATAGGCTCCGACCCCATCCTTGATGTAGTTGGCTTTGTCTGGAATCACGTGCCGCACACCGCCGCGCGGGTCGGGCACATCACCGTTCCAGCGCGGTATGACATGCACATGCAGGTGAAACACAGTCTGACCGCCCGCTGCCCCCACATTAATGCCGACGTTATAGCCATCAGGCTTGCCGTAACGAAGCTCTATCTGCTCCCGGGCTACAGCCACCCCAGCCATGATTGCCTGTTGCTGAACCGACTCGGCTGCGAACCAGTCAGCCACATGTTGCACAGGCACCAGCAATGCATGACCGGGGGACACAGGAAAACCATCCCAGAGACCCACAACCTGATCGTCGCGGTAGAAAACGCGGCGCGGATCGGGCTGGCAAAACGGGCAGGCACTGGCCGCTAAATTCATCGGTGGACTATATACTGGGTCCACCCAGACCAGCCTATTGCAGCCATGTCCTACACGTGGACCCCCACCATCATCGGCCACACCCTGCTGGCAGCTTCTGCGCTGCCACTCGGCGCCATGCTGCTTGCAGGCCCCAAAGGTACGCGCGTGCATCGCATCGCAGGATGGTGCTGGGTGCTCATCATGGCAGGTGTCGCCGGCGTGTCGTTTTTCATCCGCACTGACGGCTGGTCCTGGATACATCTACTGTCGATCTTCACCTTGTTCACGCTGGTGACGGGCGTGCGCTATGCGCGCACTCATCAAAGACAAGCCCACCGCGGCAACATGATCGGCTTGTATGCCGGTGCACTCATAATCGCCGGACTGTTTACGCTGCTGCCGGGGCGCCTGATCGGCCATAGCCTGAGCGTGTGGTGGACCGGTCCCTAAAAGGCCACGAACACGTCATATTTGCACGGTGTGGCGGCCGGGCTGACCCGCACACAATCCCTACCCTGTCGTTCACAGGGCCTGATCATGGAACACCTCTACTCGTTGTATGATGCTTTGGTCAGCATCAACGTCCCCGGCGGCATGGCGCGTCAAGTCGTCCAAGCCATGGAGCGCGACATGACCGGCGAACTGGCTACCAAATCTGAGCTGCAGAACGTGCGCAACGATCTGCA
>CAIVTJ010000228.1 GCA_903908825.1 uncultured Pseudomonadota bacterium
CGCATTATGCGCGGTACGGGCCAGTGCGCGCGCGCCAACGATGAGGTCGACCGGCGGCAACTGGCCGCAATGATGCCGGAATGAGTCGCGTACGGTGCGTTTGATGCGATTGCGGGAGACCGCATTGCCGGCCAACTTGGCACCGACCGACAAGCCCAGCCGCGCGCCTTCGCCGGTGCCCGGGGCATAGTTGACCGAAAAAAAGCTGTCGGACAGCCGCAAACGCTGTCCGTAGACGCGTTCGAAATCTTTTCCGGAGAGCAGGCGCGAAGTGCGGGCGAACCCGCGCGCCGGCTTGGAAGCCGCCGTCATGAGCGCAGGGCGCTCGACGGGCTTCAGGGGATCAGGCGCTTGCGGCCCTTGGCGCGACGGCGCGAGAGGACCTTGCGGCCATCAGCCGTGGCCATGCGGGCGCGGAATCCGTGTGTGCGGACGCGCTTGATCTTGCTCGGCTGGTAAGTACGTTTCATGGACCCAGACCTGACACTGACGTGGTTCTAAAGCGGGGCCGGAAGGGTACGCAGGGACGGGGCTGATGTCAACCAATGATGTCTATGGCAAGCTGGCCCGGCGGGTATAGACTTCCGATCCTTTTCCCCCCGCCAAAAGTGCAGCGCCCCCGGCATGTCGGATCTCGAATCGCACTCTTCGTTGTGGACTGTGTTGGCCGTGCGGCTGGAAGCCGAGATGGCCGAGCAGCAGTTCAACACCTGGGTGCGACCCCTGCAGGTGGTGGACGAGGCCGGCGGACTGCGTTTACTGGCCCCCAACCGGTTTGCCGTGGAATGGATAGGCCAGCACCTGAGCGCTCGCATCGCCGCGCTGCTGGTCGAGCTGGTCGGCGCCGAAGTGCCGTTCAGCATCGAGGTGGGTTCGCGCGCGCCTGCCGCACCCAGCGCGCCGGCAGCGGTGGCTCCCGAGCCCAGTAATCGCAGCCGGCGCAGCGAAGTCGTGCCGGTTGGCATCCGCTTAAACCCCGATTCGACCTTCGATTCTTTCGTGGAAGGCAAGAGCAATCACTTCGCCAAGGCTGCCGCCATCCAGGTCGCCGAAAACCCCGGTCAGGCCTACAACCCGCTGTTCATCTATGGCGGTGTGGGTTTAGGCAAGACGCACCTGATGCACGCCATCGGCCATGTCATCAAGGCCCGTGACCCCAATGCGCGCGTGACCTATGTGCACTCCGAGCGCTTCGTCAGCGACATGGTCAAATCGCTGCAGCACAACACGATGAACGAGTTCAAATCCTCGTACCGTTCGCTTTCGGCGCTGCTCATCGACGACATTCAGTTTTTTGCCGGCAAAGACCGCTCACAAGAAGAATTTTTTCACACCTTCAACGCGCTGCTGGAAGGGCAGAACCAGATCATCCTGACCTGTGATCGCTACCCCAAAGAAGTCGCCGGGCTCGAAGAGCGCTTGAAGTCGCGCTTTGGTTGGGGACTCACGGTCGCCATCGAGCCGCCGGAGCTGGAAACCTGCGTCGCTATTCTGATCAGCAAGGCGCAGGCAGCAGGTGTTGTGTTGCCGGACGAGGTGGCGTTTTTCATTGCCAAGCGCATCCGCTCGAACGTGCGCGAACTGGAGGGCGCGCTGCGCCGGGTCATCGCCAATGCGCGCTTCACCGGCCAGCCCATCACCCTCGATTTTGCCAAAGAAGCCCTGAAAGACCTGCTGACGCTGCAAGCGCGCCTGGTCACACTCGAGAACATCCAGAAGACGGTGGCCGACTACTACAAAGTGCGGGTGGCCGATCTGTTGTCACAGCGACGCAACCGGTCTATCGCACGACCCCGGCAAGTCGCCATGACACTGGCCAAGGAGCTCACTCAACACAGCCTGCCTGAGATCGGCGATGCCTTCGGCGGACGCGACCACACCACGGTCATGCATGCCTGCAAACGCATCAAAGAACTGCAGGAATCCGACCAACGTATGCGCGAGGACTACAGCAATTTGCTGCGTACGCTGACCGGTTAAGCCCTGCTAGCGGGCCTTGCGCCTGTGCATAACCTTGTGCACAACGCTGTGCTCAAGCCGGTGCATAAAGCTGGGGATGAAATGGGGATCAAACTGTCCACACCCTGCACACAGACCGGGCACACAACGACCTACTGCTTGCACACCGACCCGACCCCTGCAACAGCATGAATCGACACGGTGTTCTGGTTTATCCTCATCATCCACAGGCCCTGTATTAGCTGTAATAGATTTAAATAAAACTTCTTTAAGAATCCAGAAGGCGCGCCACCCGCATGAAATTTACCGCTACCCGTGAACAGATCCTCCAGCCATTGCAGGGCGTCATCGGCGTGGTCGAACGCAAACAGACCATGCCCATCCTGGCCAATGTGCTGATCGCAGCCAGTACGGCAGGTCGTTTGGCGATGACTGGCACTGATTTGGAAGTCGAGCTGGTCGCCAGTGGTGATGCCAACGTGGTCCAGGCCGGTGAACTCACTGTTCCAGGCCGTAAGTTCCTGGAGATCATCCGGGCGCTGCCCGATAAGACCACGGTCACCATCGCGGTCGATGGCGACAAGGTCAAAGTCAGTGGCGGGCGCAGCCGGTTTGAGTTGTCCAGCTTGCCCGCAGCAGAGTTCCCGGTAGTCGAAGAGATCAGTGCCCAGCACGAACTGGTCGTGCCGCAGGCCGAGCTCAAGCGTTTGATCGA
>CAIVTJ010000229.1 GCA_903908825.1 uncultured Pseudomonadota bacterium
ATGCAGCGGCTGCGTGACGCCGGCAACTCGCTGGTGGTGGTCGAACACGATCCGCAGATCATGCTGGCCGCCGATCGCATTATCGACATGGGTCCGGGCGCTGGCGAACATGGCGGGCAGATCCTGTTCTCGGGCACGCCTGCGCAGATGCGCAGCGACCAGCGCTCGCTGACCGGTGCCTATCTGGCCGGACGCAAGCGCATAGACTTAGCCAGCCGCAAAGCGGTCACCACCGGTGCCAGTGCGTTCATCAAGTTGCGCGGTGCCAGTGAACACAATCTGCAGTCTGTCGATGTCGATATCCCGCTGGAGCGGCTGGTGTGCGTCACCGGTGTGTCGGGCTCTGGCAAATCGACGCTGGTCGAAGATGTGCTGTTTCAAGCCTTGCTCAAGGCGCATGGCAAGCCGGCCAGCACGCCCGGTGCGCATCGCTCCTTGCAAGGGGCTGAACTGGTCAGTGAGGTCATGCTGGTCGATCAGTCGCCCATCGGCCGCACGACGCGCTCTAACCCGGCCAGTTTTGTCGGCGCTTTTGATGCCATCCGCGCGCTGTTTGCCAAACTGCCCGATGCCCTCGAGCGCAAGTACACAGCCGGTACCTTCAGCTTTAACTCCGGTACCGGCCGTTGCCCGGCCTGTGGTGGCAACGGCTTCGAACACATCGAGATGCAGTTTCTGTCGGATGTGTACCTGCGGTGCGGGGAGTGCAATGGCAGCCGTTATCGCAACGAAACGCTGGAGATCAAACTCGAAAACACAGCGGGCCTGCGCGCCAGCATCGCCGATGTGCTGGCGATGACAGTCACCGAAGCCATCGTGTTTTTTGCAGACCGGCCGGAGGTGTTGGCGCGGCTGCAACCGCTGTCTGACGTCGGTCTTGATTACCTGCGTCTGGGCCAACCGGTACCGACGCTATCGGGAGGCGAGGCTCAGCGACTGAAGTTAGCCGGACATCTGGCCGATGCCGCCAGCGCCGGTCGCAAACTGCTGATCTTTGATGAACCGACCACCGGCCTGCATTTTGAGGATGTCGCGCGTCTACTGCGGGCGTTTGACCAGCTGCTGGCGCGGGGTCATTCACTACTGGTCATCGAGCACAACCTGGATGTCATCCGCTCAGCTGACTGGATCATCGACATGGGACCCGAGGGGGGTGCCGGCGGCGGGCAGATCGTTGCGCAAGGCACACCCGAGCAGTTGCGCGCCATCGCTCACTCGCACACCGGTGCGGCGCTGGCTGCCTACGAGCGCGAACTGGTGCCACTGCCTGCGCCGGCGTACGCGGTGCAAGATGCGCTGCGCGGCCCGCCGCGGCTGGCCGAAGACGCCATCGTCATCCACCATGCACGCGAGCACAATCTGCGCGACATCGACGTGCGCATACCGCACGGCGGCTTCACGGTCATCACCGGTGTGTCCGGTTCGGGCAAGTCGACGCTGGCCTTTGACATCATTTTTAACGAAGGTCAGCGTCGCTATCTGGAATCGCTGAACGCTTATGCCCGGCAGTTCGTGCAGCCGGCCTCAAGACCCGACGTCGATGCGGTCTATGGCATCCCGCCGACAGTGGCCATCGAACAACGTACCAGCCGTGGCGGACGCAAGAGCACGGTCGCCACACTGACCGAGATCCATCATTTTTTGCGTCTGCTGTTCGTCAAGCTGGGCACACAGCACTGTCCCGATTGCCAGTGCGCCATTGAGCCGCAAAGTGCGGAGTCAATTGCCGCGCGCATCATCCGTGATCACCGCGGCCAGACCGTAAGCCTGCTGGCGCCGCTGGTGATCGCACGCAAAGGCTATTACACCGATCTGGCCAAATGGGCTGCCGGTAAAGGTCATGCCGCGCTGCGCGTGGATGGTGAAATGCTCAGCACTGCGCAGTGGCCGCGGCTGGCGCGCTTTAAAGAACACACCATCGAACTGCCGCTGAAAGACATCGCCGTCTCGGCACGCAGCGAAAGCACTTTGCGTGAAGCGCTGACACAGGCGCTGGATGTGGGTAAAGGCGTGGTGCATGTGTTGCCCGATGGGCACAAAGGCAAGCCGCTGGTGTTCTCGGCGCGCCGGGCCTGCCCGGACTGTGGCCAAAGCTTTGCGGAACTGGACCCCCGTCAGTTCTCTTACAACTCAGCGCAAGGCTGGTGCGCTGAGTGTTTTGGTACAGGTATGGCCATCGATGGCTTTGATGCCGAACAGACCGGCGAAGAATCAGGCTGGCGCGACAGCAGCGGTGATGAATCATGCTGTCAGGCTTGCGCCGGTGCACGATTAAACCCCACCGCACTCGCAGTGCGCTTCCGCGAGCAGTCCATCGCACACTATTCAGCGCAGTCGGTCGATGAGTCCGCCGCGTTTTTCAGCGGCCTGCGCTTGCAGGGGCGCGAAGCGGCAGTGGCGCGTGACATCAACAGCGAGATCGCCAGCCGGCTGGCGTTTTTATCGCGGGTGGGCTTGGGCTATCTGACGCTCGATCGCTCGGCACCCACGCTGTCGGGTGGTGAAACGCAGCGCATACGCTTAGCCGCACAACTGGGCTCGAACCTGCAGGGCGTCTGCTATGTACTCGATGAGCCGACCATCGGTCTGCATCCGCGCGACAACCGCGTGTTGCTGGATGCGCTGCGCGAGTTAGGCGGTGAGCGCAACACCTTGGTGGTGGTGGAACATGACGAAGACACCATCCGCCGTGCCGACCACGTCATCGACTTAGGTCCCGGCGCCGGTACACGCGGCGGTTGCATCGTAGGCGAAGGCACGGTTGCCGACCTGATCGCCAACCCGCAGTCGGTTACTGGTCGCTATCTGCGTAACCCGCCGAAGCACGACGCGGCGTTACGCCGGGCCGTGGTGCGCAGCGGTGCCAAGGCCACGCCGCAACTGACCATCAAGGGCGCCACGCTGCACAACCTGCAAGGCGTGGATGTCAACGTGCCACTGGGTAGACTAGTGGTCATCACCGGTGTGTCCGGTTCGGGCAAGTCGACACTGGCCCGCGACATTCTGCACAGCAACGTGCAGCGCCTGCTGGCGCGCAAGCCGGGCAGCACAGTGCCGGCCTTAACCGGCTGCAAAAGCATTACCGGTATCGAACAGCTGGAGCGGGTGCTGGAAGTCGACCAGACGCCCATAGGCAAGACACCGCGCTCCTGCCCCGCCACCTATGTGGGTTTCTGGGATGCCATACGCCGCATCTATGCCGGCACCACCGAAGCCGGTATCCGCGGCTATACCGCCAGTCGCTTTTCGTTTAACACGGCCGGTGGACGCTGCGCGGCCTGTGAAGGCCAGGGGGTGCGTACCGTCGAGATGAGCTTCCTGCCTGATGTGAAAGTGCTGTGCGATGTCTGCGGTGGCCGCCGCTTCGACAGCCAGACGCTGTCCATCCGCTGGCGCGGGCAGTCGGTCGGTGACCTGCTGGCCATGAACGTGGATGATGCGGTCGAGTTCTTTGCCAGTCACCCGTCGGTGCAGCATCCGCTCTCATTGCTGCGCGATGTGGGCTTAGGCTATCTGACGCTGGGTCAGCAAAGCCCGACGCTTTCCGGCGGTGAGGCGCAGCGCATCAAGCTGGTCACCGAACTGGCGCGCATCCGCGGCGATCTGGTGGCTGAGGCACCGACACCGGTGATGCTGCGACGCAAGCAGTCGCTATACATACTCGACGAGCCGACCGTGGGTTTGCACATGGCCGATGTGCAGCAACTGCTGCAGGTGTTACAGCGTCTGGTCACCGCCGGTAACACCGTCATCGTCGTCGAGCACAACCTTGACGTGATGGCCGCAGCCGACTGGATCATCGATATGGGGCCGGAGGCCGGTGCCGGCGGTGGTCGCGTTGTAGTGGCCGGAACGCCAGATCAGGTGGCTGCGCGGCGCGGCTCGCGTACCGGCGTGGCACTGGCAGAACACCTCGGAGCACGACATGGCACATGATATTTGCTGCTGGCAGTGTGGCGCGTCATTAGCAGACCTGACCTTGCCCCTGGGCCGGCTTGATCGCTGCAAAGCCTGCGGTGTTGACCTGCATTGCTGTCGCTTGTGCGCGCTCTATGAACGCAGCGCCTACCAGCAGTGCCGCGAGCCCACTGTCGAAGAAGTCCGCGACAAACAGCGGGCCAATTTTTGCGACTACTTCAAACCGGCTGCAGGACTCAAAGCCGCCCAAGACACCGGCGCAGCCGATGCAGCGCGCGCGGCACTGGAGCAACTATTCGGCAAATCCTGAGCGCACGGCCGTCAGCGTTTCGGGCTGCGCGGGCTGCCATCAAAGCCCAGCCAGCGTGACAGGCCAGAGCTTTGCTTCACAGGCTTGGCAGCCGTGACCGGCTCACGGGGGCGTACGCTGTCTTGCAAAGCCCGGTTGATATCTGTCGCGGGATGACCATTGCCACGAGGCTCATTGCGCTGCCAGATGTCATCGAGCAGCTTGCCGGTGGGCTTGACTGCTGCTGGCGGTGTTGGCGGCAACGGCGCGGGAACGGGCTGGTCTTTGACCTGCAAGGTGCGCTGCCGCTCTGCCGCAGACACCGGCACGATCACCACCGCGGCATAGTCTTCACGCAGATTGCTGGCCATCTGCTGCGCCGCATCGACACTGTCAAAGAAGCCCAGTCGATAGGCATACCACGCCCGACCCTGTCGCACACCCCGTAGCGGATACAACACGGCATTACTGAATACAGGCAAGTAGCCGATGCGGGCGCGGTCGATAGGATGAACTGACCACGCCAACTGCACGGCAAAGCACGCCGCGACGCCGGCTTGCACATCGGCCTCCAACTCCTGCAAGGCCTGCGGATCGCCCGGTGTGATCACCCGCACGCAGGCACTGGCCGGCAACGTCCCCACGGTGCCTTGCTGCAACAAGCGCAGGGTCTGCGTATCGCTGAGCATTTGTTGCACCACAGCTTTGCGGCGCTGATGTTCATCGCTGGCCATCCGTGCCATGGCACCGGGATAGCGGGTACGCACTGTAGCGGCCATGGCCGCAGCCTCGGCCATGCTGTGGAAATAGCCCATCTGCAAGCAATAGCGCTCACGACCGTTATCCTGTTCCGGCGTGATGAACAGACTGTAGTCGGCATAAGCGGCATCGCTGGGCCGGCGTAGAGCCTGCGGTGTGGCAGCCGCAGCCAGGAAGACAACAAAGCGTGGTTCATCATCAGCAGCGGCGACACTGCTGCGATCAGTCAGACCGATATTGCCCATGTGCTACCTGCGCTCCCATAAAGGTCATGCCAAACCGACACGTTGGCAAAACCGCCGGGAAAGCGCAGTCGCAAGGAAGGCCGCAGGCAGCAGGGCTGCGCGACTATCGAGGCAACCCCGCTGTCATAGGAGCAGTGCTCCGTTAGACCGGTGGCTTTGCGTCCCCGCCTTTCGCCGAGTTTGCCGTTATCACTGGCTGAGTGTCTGCTGCCACTGGCACAGCGTCAAGCGCCGGCCAATGCGCCGGACATAATGCGATCAGCCGGTCGCAACACCACGCTGCAAGGTGTGAGGGCGGCGTACTGACAGCAGCTCTGTGATGCCTGCCACATTGAGCGGACGTGCGAGGTAATAGCCCTGCACCACATCACAACCGTGCTCCCGCAACAGGTCCATCTGATCGACAGTCTCTACGCCTTCAGCCACCACACGCCGACTTACCGCATGGCACTGTGTGATGATCTGCCCCGCCAAGCGCGTCACCTCAGCGCTCTGCGGCAGATCGGCGACAAATTGCTGCGCGAGTTTGACGGTACGTACAGGCAAGTCGCGTACCGTGAGATTGCGTGCTTCCTCAGCAGTCAGATTTGCCAGCGCCAGGCGCACGTTCAGACGTTGCAGCGCCTGCAGGCTGGCGAGCGATTTCTCGTCATAAAACACCGCCAGCGGCAGTTCAATTTCGAGACGCTCCGGGTCAAACGCGTACTTCTCCAGCATGCGCCGTAGGGCGCTCGCATAACCGTTGGCGCGCAACTGCTGCTGCGAAACATTGATAGACAGCATCGGTTGCGGCAGACCTTGCAGGCGCCACAGGGCATATTGTGAGCACGCCGCTTCCAGCACCCATTGGCCTATGTCGACAATGAGCCCGGACTCCTCAGCGGCCGGCACAAAGTCGTCTGGTGTGCGCAAGCCATCGCGCGGACTATGCCAGCGTAATAACGCCTCAACGGCCAGCAGGGAACCATCGGCGAGGCTGAACTGTGGCTGGTAGTAGAGGGCAAATTCACGTTGATTGAGCGCGCTTTGCAACTGCGCGTCCTGCACCCGCAATTGGCGATCGTTCATCTGCGGTTCGAACAGAACGACGCTGCAACGGCCGCGATCTTTGGCCCGGTACATGGCCATGTCGGCATTACGCAGCAACTCATCGATACCGGTACCGTCGTGGGGAAACACAGAGACACCGACGCTGGCGTAAACCTGATGTTCTGCACCGCTCATGGTGACCGGCAGTTGCAGCGACTCGAGTATGCGCTGCGCGACAGCCATAGCCGCTTGCGGCGCTGCGACCTGACTGAGGATGACCGTGAACTCATCGCCCGCCAGTCGCGCCACCGTATCGCCGTCCTTGACGCAAGCCCTTAAGCGCTGCGCAACAATGGCCAGCAATTGATCGCCGGCTGCATGGCCATGCGCATCGTTAATCTTTTTGAAGTGATCAAGGTCGATATACAACAAGGCTCCAGCGCTGTTTGAGCTCAGCGCCGCGGCCACTGACTGGGCCAAGCGATCCCGGAATAGCAGACGGTTGGGCAGTTGAGTCAAGGCGTCAAAATGGGCCTGCCTGTACAGACGCTCGGCGATGCTGCCGCGTGACAGTACCGTTCCCAGCCGGCGAGCACTGTCGGTACCCCGTTGCGCGAGCTGCGGATCCAGCTGTTCGTCCGCGTCATAGCCGACTGTCAGGATGCCTGCCAAGCGGTCTGCTTCCATCACCGGCCAAGCCCAGAACAACTGCGCGCCTTTACCGGCCAGCGGCAACAGGAAGCTGTGACGCACAGGCTCGCAGCGCATGATCGTAAGGCCTA
Source organism: uncultured Pseudomonadota bacterium (assembly GCA_903908825.1). Lineage (GTDB taxonomy): Bacteria > Pseudomonadota > Gammaproteobacteria > Steroidobacterales > Steroidobacteraceae > ZC4RG30. The sequence continues at coordinate 7,023 of CAIVTJ010000229.1, forward strand.
CGGGCGAATTAGCCAGCAGCCTCATCATCGACTCATCGAGCGAGACGCGCTGCACCGGGTGCTCGCCTGATTCGTCCTGGGCCACATACATGCGTCCGTATTGCGGCATTTCGGCGCTGATGAGCACCATGCCCAGCGCACGGGCCTGCATGAACTGCCGCAGTCGCAGCAGCACATCTTCGATGACTGGCTCGAGTTCCGGAGCACCCAACAGCGCATCATGTATCTGCGTCTGCTGTTGAATGCCCTGCCACTGGCGGATCTGCGCAGTCATCGACTGTTCGAGGCGCACATTGACTGGAGACAATTCGGCAAGCAAAGGCAGCGGACGCAACTGTGGCCATTGCAGCGCAGCCATGGCCTGTAATGAATCGGCCATGGCGTCAAACCACGGCAGATAGCGGCGCGCAATCAGGAGCGCCGTGACCAATGTGGCGACAGCGGCAAGCAAGACCCAGACCAGCAGGGCCAGCGCGGCGCCGGTCCACACCGACGGCAGCTGACTGCTCGCGACGACGTGCAACAAGGGCATGCGCAGGTTGGCGGGCGGCACCAGCGCGATCGCCGCAGCACCCAACTCCGCGTCAGCATCGCGCAGGTTCAGCGGTACGGCTTGTGCCTGACGATATTGTAAGGACGGCAACAGATCGGCCAGGGACAAGGCAGGAGGACTTCCGGCCAGCGTGACTCCCAGGCTGTCGATCAGCGATAAGGTCACCCGGTCTTGCGCGCTCTCTCCCCATAGCCAGTCATGAGCCAGCTCAAAGATCAGCAGCTGCGCGGTTCCCGCAAGGTGCGCTTGCCGGACCATATATAGGACCGAATCTCCACTGTGGTCGGCAGCGCGCAGCAACACGCTGCCGCCGGTAGCCAGAGCGGCCAACTGTGCGCGATTCAGACTAAATCGTCCCACTTGCACCGGACTGACCATGGTGATGGGCACAGGCAGCACGGTGACGTTGGCAAAGGCCGTACTGGCTGCCACGCGGGCTTGCAGCTTGCCGGGCGTCCAACCGGAGTCTGCAAACGCCCAGGCGGCGCTGAGCACTGCGGCAGCGTCCAGCCGCGCACTGACCGTCGCGGCGCGCGAGGCCACGGCCTCGGCCAGTGCGGCCTGATGCTGGCTACGGGCCTGTAATTGCAGTTGCCAGACCAGGAGCCCGGCGGCGGTCAGCGCCAGTAGCAACGGCGGCCATAGCAACACGCGCAGCAAGGCCCGCGCGGAAGGCCGGCTGAGCTCGCGCCAAGTCCGCAAGGCGTTCATACGGGGCTGGATGAGGTCTGAGTCATCATTAGCTGCACTGTAGCGGCCGCGCAGCAGGAGCTTCCGTGCGCTTGGTCACCGAAACGGGTGTGGCGGTAAAAGCTTCTTTATGATGGAGGCCCCCCAAGCCACAGCGGCACCGTCATGACCGATCCGACACCGTCACTCGCCATGCGTTTATTGGAAGCTGACCGCGTTCCCGATTGGCTGATCCGCCAACGCATCCGCGCGCTGCTGGCAGACCGGCTGCGCGAGGAGGATCGCGGCGACCCGGAGTCGCAGCAGGCACACCTGTCGCAGTTTGTGGCGGCACTGCGCGCCAGCCCCATCGCCATCAACACGCAGGATGCCAACGAACAGCATTACGAGCTGCCCACGGCGTTTTTTGAGCGGGTGCTGGGTAAGCATCTGAAGTATTCCAGTTGCTATTTCGACCTGGGTCAGCCGCCGGCCCACAAGCAAGCGCATGAGCAGCTCGATGCCGCGGCCGAACGCATGCTGGCCCTGACCGTCGAGCGCGCCGGCATCCGTGACGGCGATCGGGTGCTGGAACTCGGCTGCGGCTGGGGCTCGCTGTCGCTGTGGATGGCGCAGCATTTTCCGGCAGCGGCCATCACCGTGGTCAGCAATTCACGCACCCAAAAGCTGCATATCGATGCCCAGGCCGCGCAACGCGGACTGAGCAATCTGCGGGTCATCACCTGTGACATAAACGAACTGGCGTTCGAGCCCGGCACCTGCTTTGACCGGGTGGTGTCGGTGGAGATGTTCGAACACATGCGCAACTACCAGCTGTTGCTGCAACGTCTGGCCGGCTGGATGGCACCTGGCGCCACCCTGTTCGTGCACATCTTCACGCACCTGCTGCACGCGTATCCGTTCGAGATACGCGACGAGAGCGACTGGATGGCACGTTATTTCTTTACCGGCGGCATCATGCCTAGCGACCACCTGCTGTATTACTTTCAGGATGACCTGCGTATCCGGCAGCACTGGGCCGTGGACGGCCGCCACTACCAGCTGACCAGCGAAGCTTGGCTCAACAACATGGACAACAGCCGGCAGCAGCTGATGCCCCTGCTGGTCGACACCTATGGCGCTGACCAGGCCACACGCTGGTGGGTTTATTGGCGCGTGTTTTTTATGTCCTGCGCCGAACTGTGGGGCTATGACAACGGCCGCCAGTGGCGCGTCTCGCACTACCTGTTCGAAAAGCCGCGCTGAGCTAGCTACCCAGAAACATGCGATAGGCGCTGTTGGCGGTCTCGTCGACAAACGGATAACGCAGCAGCGCCAGATGATCTAAGAAATCGCGGCGCTCGGTTTCGGGCACCTGTATGCCGG
>CAIVTJ010000230.1 GCA_903908825.1 uncultured Pseudomonadota bacterium
ACCAGTGCCTCCAGGCGCGGCAAGTCCGGCACCCACGGCGCCTCGTCCAGCAGGCGCAGCTGGCAGATCAGCAAGCCTTGTTCATCGATGGGCTGCGTGGTGTCGGTGCGCAGCAACTCAGGGCTGGCGCGCAGCAAGGGCGGAAACTCCTGCGCCAGCAGCGCCAGGTGCCCGGCCTCGATGCCCGGCGCTGCCGTATACAAAATGACCAGTCGCGAACGGCTGCTCACCGGCGCCACTGCCTGTCCACGGCAGGCCTCGAAAGACACCACCGGCACCTGCCGTCCGTTCCAGCCGATGACACCCAGATGCCAATCGGGTGTGCCGGCCAGCTCGATGGGCGTCTGATAACTGATGACCGCAGCCACGCAGCTGCGCGGGATGATCAGCCGCTCGCTGACCAACTGCACCAGCAGGCAATAGATCTCGCTGCTGTTAGTGCTCATGGCGAACCCTTGGCGGCGACCAGCGGCGCGATAGCCGCCAGCAGCTCGGCTTCCTGGTAGGGCTTGCCCAGGTAATCGTTGACGCCCAGTTCCAAGGCGCGGGCGCGGTGTTTAGCGCCGACACGCGAGGTGATCATGATGATGGGTACAGCCTGCGTACGCGGCTGTGCGCGCAGCCGCTGTGCCAGCTCATAGCCATCCATGCGCGGCATCTCAACGTCCAGCAGCACGATGTCGGGCAGCACTTCGGCCAGCAGGCTCAGCGCATCTTCGCCATCGCGCGCGGTCAACACCTGCATGCCGTTGCGCTCGAGCAGACGCTGCGTCACGCGGCGCACCGTGATCGAGTCATCGACCACCAGCACCACCGGCCGGTGATCGGCCTGCGGACGGTGCACCACATAGCCGCTGCGCTGCCGGCCCTCGGTGCGCAGCAGCGTGGCGATATCGAGGATGATCGCCACACGTCCATCGCCCAGGATGGTGGCGCCCGACAAGCCGCGGATGGCGGCGATCTGCGGGCCGACGTTCTTGAGCACGATCTCGCGACTGCCCAGCAGCTCATCGATGATGAGTCCGGTCGAATGTTCACCGGCACGCACCAGCGCCACCGGCACGGTGACCTCGGGAGCGGGCAGCGGCGCAGGCTCCAGACCGACGAACACGCCCAAAGGCTGCAGCCGGTAACGTTGTCCGCCGTGCACATAGGCCGGCGCCGACTCACCCATGTGACGCGCCACTTCGCCGGCCGGCAAGCGCACGACGCTATCGACCATGGGCAGCGGCAGCGCGTAATACTCATCGCCGATGCGCACCAGCAAGGCCTGCGCCACGGCCATGGTGAACGGCAAGCGCACGGCAAAACTGCTGCCGGCACCGGCCCGCGTCTGCATCTGCAGCACACCACCGAGCTTGCGCACCTCGGTGGCCACGACATCCAGACCCACGCCGCGCCCGGCCCATTGGGTGACGCTGGCGGCCGTCGAGAAGCCCGGTTCGAGCACCAGCTGCATCAGGTCATCGTCGGGCAGCATGCGGTCAGGTGCCAGCAAGCCTGCGGCCACTGCGCGCGTGCGTATGGCCGGCAGATCGAGGCCGGCACCATCGTCAGCCACGGTGAGCACCACTTCGGCCCCTTCGCGCTGCAGCGACAGGCTGATGCGACCGGCCTCAGGCTTGCCCAAGGCGCGCCGCATCGCCGGCGATTCGATGCCGTGCACCACGGCATTGCGCAGCAGGTGTTCCAGCGGCGGCAACATGCGTTCCAGCAACTGGCGGTCGAGTTCGGCGCTGGCGCCCTCGACCACGAATTCGGTGTGTTTGCCGGTGTCGGCCGAGGTCTGACGCACGATGCGCGTCAGCCGTTGCACATGCCGCTGGAACGACACCATGCGGGTGCGCAACAAGCCGTTTTGCAGTTCGCTGACCACGCGGCCCTGCTGCTGCAGCAAGTCTTGTGCGTCGGTGCTTTGGGTCTCTAACAGCTGCTGAATGCTGGCCACGTCGCTGGCGGTCTCGGCCAGTGCGCGCGAGAACTGCTGGATGGCTGAATAGCGATCGAGCTCCAGCGGATCAAAGCCGCTCTGATCGGCCGACTCGGTTTGATGGCGATGCAGGATCTGCGCTTCGGTCTCCAGTTCAAGACTGCGCAACTGCTGCTTGAGCCGCGTGACGGTGCGCGCCAATTCGCCCAGGTTGTTACCGACCAGCTCAAACTGCTGCTCGACGCGCGAGCGCGCAATGCTGACCTCACCGACGTTGTTGAGCAGCTGATCGAGCAGATCGGCATCGACCCGCGCCAACTCCGGACGGTCTGCAACGCTGACACCGTCGCGTCCCGGCGGCAGCAGCGCACCGGGCGCAGGCGCAGGCGGCTCGGGCACTTCCGGCGCCGGCACCACCGGCTCAAACACAGGCGGCTCCAACACTGGCAGCGGCTCAGGCTCAGGAACGGGCACGGGCACAGGAACGGGCAGAGCCACAGGCACAGGACTGCGCGGTGGCAGGGCGCTGCCAGCTACTGGCTGACCGGCCGACAACAAGTCGCGCATACGCGAGAGCTCGTCGATGGCCGCTTGCATGACGCCATGGGCTGCGTCGTTCCACGGCACCAGCCCCTGTTCGACCTGGGTGACCAGGGTTTCCATCTCATGGGCCAGATCGCCCATGGCGCTGACGCCGGCCATGCGCGCCCCGCCCTTGAGCGTATGCAGGGGCCGCTTGAGTGGCGATAGATCGGGCACTGCGCCGCTGTGGCTGGGCGGCAGTTGCGCCATGGCCGCTTGCGCGGCTTCCAGCAATTCGCTGGCTTCGTCACTGAATACCGCAGCGATCTCGCGGTCGTACTGCACCAGCGGTGCACTGCTGCGCTGATCGATCGCCAAGGCCGTCGCCTCGATGCGTCTGCACAAGGACTCATGGCTGTCGAAGAACTGTGTGCCTTCGTCCAGATGACGACTGATGCGCTCCATCGCGACCATGCACTCAGCCAGCAGTTGCAGGTCCTGATCGGACAGGCCGACACCGGCTTCATAAGCCTTGCGCAGCCAGCTATCGAGCGGCTGCGACAGACGCATGCCATGCCGGGCCTCGGCCATACGCGAACTGCCCAGCAAGGTATGGCAGGCGCGATACACGGTTTCGGGCAGAACGTGGGGCGCAGGCGCTCCCTTGGCACGCAGCAGGTAATCGCGCACGACTGCGACGTGACTGTCCGTCTCGCGCGCATAGATGTCGCGCAGCGTCAGGTCGGCTTGCTGCTCTGTCTCTGGTGCAGAACCGTCATCGATCACCCAGTCGATTTCTTCGTCCGGACCTAACTGCGGCAGCAATTGCGTGGCGGCAAACTCGTCCTCCGACCCGCGCCCGGCCGCAAAATCCTGCGCAGCTGCAGCCACGACATCGGCTTCGGCAGACGGCCGGGGGCCGCCGGCCAGGTGCTCGACAAACTGCGGCAGCACACGCACGGCCTGGCGCAGCGTGGCCAATAACGCCGGCGAACGCGTCACCGTGCGGTCGATCAGTGCATTGAGCAGACTTTCTATGGCCCAGCTGAACTGCGCGATGTTGTTCGCACCGACCATGCGGCCGCTGCCCTTGAGTGTATGGAACGCTCTGCGCAGGTTGAGCAGGGCATCGTGATCCTCGGGACGGCGATCCCAAGCCGGGAACAACTGCTCGATACGCGCGACCTCTTCGCGCGCCTCTTCCAGATACAGCGCCAGCAGATCAGCATCGACCGCCAGTAACGGCGGCAAAGCCACGCCCGGCTGCGGCACTGCCGGCACCAAGGGCTCGAACTGCACGATGGTGCTCTGCGGGTCGGTCAGCGCCTCGAGCACGGTGCGCGGGGTGAGCACCTGGGTGGCCTCATGCCCTTCGCCGGTGACAGCCACTGGCCGTGGAGGCTGCGGCTGGACATCGATGGCCGCCAAAGCCAGATCGGCGTTGTCGAGCATGTACCAAGGGTCGCTGCGACCGGAATGCAAGGTCTCGATGTAGTACTCAAAGCTGACGATGGCATCGGCCAAGCGCTCGAGCGCAGCCGGCGCAAAGCCCACGGCGGACTGCATCAACACGGTCAGCTGTGCGCGGATGCGGTCCAGTACATCCCGGGCCCGCGTTTTATCGAGCATGGCCAAGCCGGCATCGATGCCGCGCACCAGTTCGGGCCAGTTGTCGAAACCTGAGGTATCGAGTGTGCCGCCGACATATTGGCCGACGTACTCTTTGACGCGCGCCAGATTGATCAAGCACTCGCGCAGCACGGCAGACTGCACTTGCTGAAAGTCCAGATCGACGGAAGCCGTCAGCGGCCCCGCCTGTCGCGGCAGAATCAAGCCGATCAGGTCGTCATCGAGGTGATCTTCAATTTCGATCAGCGTGGCGGCGACATCAACCAGCCAGGACTCGTCCGGCGCACTGCCGTTGGCCATCACCGTTTCGATACGCGCGATCTCTGACTGCACGCGACCGCGCTGTTCGCCCAGCCCCAGCACGCCCAGCGTGTCGCCGATCTTGCGCAGCAACTGCACCTGCGGCTCCAGCTGTTCGAGCGCACTACCGCCGCGGCGCACGAAGTCATCTAACACGTCTTTGATGCGGCCCAGGTCTTCGCGGATGGCCGCAGCCACCGTCTGCATCATGCGCACCGAAGGCGCCGACAGGTTCTCGCGCTCCAGTTCGATGTCTTCATCGACCGGCAGCAGCTCATCCAGGCGGAACGAGGCGCGCACCGCGGTGACCAGCGGCCCTTTGCTGGCAGAACGGGCCACATAATAGAGCAGGTTGTTGAGCAGTTCGATGGGCGGTTGCTGGGCGTAACGGCCCTCGCCCTGTTCGTACAGGCGGCGCAATTCACGATCTGCCAGACCCAGCAGTCGCTTGACCGACACGCCGGCTTCGATGCCGCGATCGCGCAGGGCTTCGAGCAAGGCACCCAGCACCCACCACAACTGGAACACCGCCTGCTGCGTGGCGACATGCTCGAGTTGCCGCACCACCACGGCCATGAGCTCGAGGTTTTGTTCGATGCGCTCGCCGCGTATCCAGCCCAGCAGACCCAGCTGATAACGCGCGCGCAAACGCCGTGCCCAATGCGCAGCGCCCAGACCGTTGTCACCGCCGTCGTCGGTGGCCACCACGGCCTGACGGTCGGACTTGAGATTGAGCAGCAGCAGCGTGCCTTCGGACAACAAGGCATTACCGCGCACGGCGCGCAGGTCGTTGAGCAGCGGCAACAGCACCAGCGCCAAGTCGCGGCCGCCAGCCAGTACACGCTCGAGATAGCCGGGCATCTGCGCCAAGGCGCGCATCAGCGCATCGAGCGACTCGGGCTGGTTGCGTATGCCGGCGCCTGCGGCCTCCAGGTAGGCGACCACCTGACGCATCTCTTCGGCCAGCAGCGCTGCACCGTGGATTTCGAGCATGCGCAGCACGCCTTGGACCTGCTGCAACTGCAGACGCGCGGCCTGCAACTGCGCCGCATCGGCCTGCGCCGCGTGGGTTTCCAGCGCGACGCGGGTCTCGGTCAGACACGCAGCGATTTCACGCACCACCAGATCGAGGGTCTGGCGTGCGACTTCGGGCGGCGAGTCGGCCTGCGCCAGCTCAGTCATGGTCGAGTCCCGGCGGACGCCGGAAGCGTCCGGTCTGCTCCGGATCGAGTGTCACCGGCGGCTGACCGGGTGCAGTGGCCGGCGACTCGGCGCCAGGGCGCGGCAGGCGGAAGCCTGCGACCGAACTGCGCAGGTCGGTGGACAGCCCGGCCATTCTGGCGATAGCCAGCGACGTACTCTGCGTGGAATCGGCGGTCTGCGCGCTGATCTCGCGCAGCACCTGCATGTTGCGCGCGATGCTCTGCCCGACCTGCGCCTGACTGCGCGCGCTGGCCGAGATGTTGTGCACCAGCGCCGCGATCTGCGTCGACACGCGCTCGATTTCACCCAGCGCGCCGCCGGCGTGCTCGGCCAGTTGCGCACCACTGACCACATCGGCGGTGCTGCGCTCCATGGACTGCACAGCACCCTGCGTATCGACCTGGATGTTGTTAACCAATGCAGCAATTTGCCCGGTGGCCTGAGTGGCCCGCTCGGCCAACCGCTGCACCTCGTCGGCGACGATGGCAAAGCCACGACCGGCCTCGCCGGCCATCGAGGCCTGTATGGATGCGTTCAGCGCCAGGATGCCGGTCTGCTCGGCAATGTCGTTGATGAGCGCGACGATGTTGCCTATTTCCTGCGAGCTCTCGCCCAGCCGCTTGATGCGCTTGGCGGTGTCCTGAATGGTTTCGCGCAGGTTGTTCATGCCATCGATGGTGCGATGCACAGCCTCGGCGCCGGTGTGCGCCACCTGTACCGAATGCTGCGCCACATCGGCTGCACGCTCGGCATTGCCCGAGACCTCTTCGATGGAACCTGCCATGGCGGCAATCGACTCGGTGGCCGCGGCGATCTGCCGCGACTGCGCGGTGCTGGCACGCGCCAGATGCTGCGACAGGGCCTGGGTTTGCTGTGCGGCGGCATCGAGGTGCACCGCCGACTGGTTGATGGTGCCGATGAGCCCGCGCGTGGACTCGACCGCCACGTTGACCGAATCGGCAATCGCTCCGGTCATGTGCTCGGTGACGGTCGCGGTGACCGTCAGATCGCCGTCGGCCAAACCCGATATCTCGTCCAGCAACTGCAAAATGGCCGTTTGGTTGCGTTCGTTTTCGATGCGCTGCGCGTTGGCATCCAGTTGCTGCGCCTGGCCCAGACGACTGGTGCTGCGCAACGCGGCATAGAGCAGCGCCAGCGGCAGCAAGGCCAACACACCCAGCGCCACGCTGACCCACATCAAGCGCAGATCGCGCTCGACACTGGCGGCCGCCGCCACGCTGCCGGCGATCAACAGCGCCGCCACGGTCAGCAGCAGCCCGCCGCGCAAGGTCTGC
>CAIVTJ010000231.1 GCA_903908825.1 uncultured Pseudomonadota bacterium
CTCAATGCCACGCTCTCGCTGATCCGTCTCACCCAGCAGCATCGCGGGTTTTCGGCCGGGATGCTGGCAGGCAACGAGTCGATGGTGGCGAAACGTCAGGCAAAGCAGACTGAGGTCGACAGTGCCCTCGCGGCAGTGCAGACCTCGCTTGGCACGCTGGCCGTCGAACACATCAACCAGTCTCTGGGCACCTGGACCACGAAGTGGAAGGCACTGTCGGATGAGGTGTCATCCAGGAAGATTCCGGCGGCACAAAGCTTTGCCAGGCATACCGCGCTGATTGCTGATGCGCTGACGCTGCTGGAAGACCTCAATCAAGAAGGCGGTCTGGTCTTCGAGTCCGACCCGGCGACCTACTTTTTGCAGGAAGCCGTGCTGGCGGCTTTGCCCAAGGTGACCGAAGAACTCGGTCAGATGCGCGCGCGCGGCACGGTTCTGCTGACTCGCGGCGAAGCGTCGGCCGAGGACAAGGCCCGCTTCGAAGGCATGACCATGCAGTTGCAGCAGCACATGAGTGAAGCCGCAAAACTCCTGGACCAGGTATCGCAGATCAACCCGCACATGGGCCAGACCCTGGCCAAACCCCTGGCCGCTGCCCGGTCGGGTACTGAGCAAGCGCTCAAGCTGATGGACACGCAAATACTGCACGCTGAAAAGATTGCCTATCCCGCCGGCGATTATTTCGCCGCCTACACGCGGGTCATCGACGAACAGTTCACGCTGATGAACACCGGCTTCACGCTGATTGACGACTCCCTGACCAAGCATGTGGAAGCGGTGCGCAGCAGCCTGCTGTGGCTGTGCGTCAGCCTGGTCTTGCTCGCCGCACTGGCGATCTGGGTGATGTGGATCGCCACACGGACCACCACTATGGCAATCGGCAACGCGCTGCGCCTGGCTCAGGCGGTGGCCGATGGCGACCTTCGTTCACGCGTGCACGTCAGTGGCAGCGACGAGATCGCGCAACTGCTGGGCGCGCTGGCCGCCATGAACAGCAGCCTGGAGACGGTGGTCAGCGGAGTGCGTCAGAACGCCGAGAGTGTGGCCACGGCAAGCGCGCAGATCGCCCAGGGAAATCAGGACCTGTCGGGGCGCACCGAGCAGCAGGCAGCAGCGCTGCAGCAGACCGCGGCCACCATGGATGAGCTGGGATCGACCGTGCGAACCACCGCTGATCATGCCCGCGAGGCCAACCAGCTGGCACAGGATGCCAGCAGCGTGGCGCAGCGCGGCAACCATGCCGTGGGCCAGGTGGTGCAGACGATGAAGGGGATCAATGACAGTTCAAGGCGCATTGCCGATATCACCAGCACCATCGACAGCATTGCCTTTCAGACCAACATCCTGGCGCTGAACGCCGCGGTCGAGGCCGCGCGGGCGGGTGAGCAGGGGCGTGGGTTTGCAGTGGTTGCCGGCGAGGTTCGCTTGCTGGCACAGCGTGCCGCCGACGCCGCTCGTGAGATCAAGCAACTGATCGCTGCGAGCGTCGAGAGTGTGGCAAAGGGCGCCGAGCAGGTTGATTCCGCGGGCGCGACGATGACAGAGGTCGTGGCCGCGATCGAGCATGTCCGTTCCATCGTTTCCGAGATCAGCAGTGCGAGCACCGAACAGAGCACCGGCGTCCATCAGGTGGGCGAAGCGGTGGCGCAGATGGACCGCACTACGCAGCAGAATGCCGCACTCGTCGAAGAAAGTGCAGCCGCAGCCGAAAGCCTGCGCCAGCAGGCTGGTCAGTTGCTGCAAGGCGTGTCGGCCTTCAAGTTGGGGGCTTAGTCCGGTGGCCTTGGCGCCATGATCCTCTCAAGGCGGCAGCGGGCCGGTCAAGGGCATGACCAGTCTGTCGTCGCTTCCTTCTTTGACATTGGTCATGGTGGTCAATGTCTCGCGCGCGCTCGGAATGCCGCGAACCAGTGCATCAAGGAAGGTGACTGACCAGGTCATGACGTCGGGTGATGACGAGGCATTGAACTCGTGATCGCCACCGACCAGTGTGACGCGAGCGTATTGACCGGGTCGGTCAGCAGATCTGTCGCATAGCGCGCGCTCGCGTCCGCGGCAGGTCTGCCTTCCCAGTAGGCCTGTACCTGCGCGGCGCTTTGCGCGGCGCCGCTGAAATCCTGTGCGACGTTGCTGCAGGCAATCGGATAAGGTCCTGGCAGGGTCAGCGGCGCCACACTGGTCGATGCGGCCCCGCTGCTGCTGCTGTCACCACTGCCGCCACCACAGCCTGCAAGGGCCACTGCGAGCGCCAGCAACCCGAGCAGTGATGTACCGCTTCGGGCGCGCGCATTCTGCGTTTTGCGTCTGACGTTCAGGCCAAGGTCAGCGATATGGCTCATTGCGAGCGCGTCAGGGCTTGGCTTTTCATTCCGGTTCCATCGGTGAAGGGCAATTCGCGAAGGGCAACTCGTGAGGGCAGAATTCGCCTGCGCCTGAGCGAGTCGGCACAATCCATACCTGCTTCAAAGGAGATCGACAATGACGATGCAAGACGAGCGAGACCTGGTGCTGGAGCGCGTGGTCGACGTGTCGCCCGAACTGTTGTTCAAGGCTTGGACCACGCCTGAACATCTGATGCCGTGGTTCTGCCCGAAGCCCTATCGAACCATCGAGTGCGACATTGAGCTGAAGCCCGGCGGCATATTTTTCGCTCAGATGGTCGACCCCGACGGCAACAAGTTGCCGACGGCTCCGGGCTGCTATCTCGAAGTTGTGCCTAACCGCAGGCTGGTCTGGACTTCAGCGCTTGGCCCGGGTTATCGGCCGCTGGCTCCGGGCCTGGCGCCCTGGTTCTTTACCGCGGTGCTGACTTTCGAGCCGCACGGCAACGGTGGCTGCACTTACACCGCTCGGGCGATTCACAGCACCCGAGAAGACGCGCTGGCACACGAGCAGATGGGCTTCAGTCAGGGATGGGGC
>CAIVTJ010000232.1 GCA_903908825.1 uncultured Pseudomonadota bacterium
CGGCTGTGCAGACAACGGGCTCTCGCATGCGTATTTCCTGCGTGAAGTCGCCTCACATGGCTATTACATCATTGCGCTGGGCTATCCGCGCACAGAGCCTGTGCCCCGTGCTGCCGGTGCTGTTGCGCCGCCGGCGGCTGCACCGCCACGACAGGGGCAGATCGGCGGCGGTGGCGAACTGCCAACTGATCCCACCGAGACCGATCCCACCGTCTTAGCTCAGATGAACATGGCGCTGGACTGGGCCGCGGCGATGAACGAACTGTCGAGCAGCCCCTTGAAGGGTCACCTGGACATGACGCGAGTCGCCGTCGCCGGCCACAGTTGCGGAGGCCTGCAGACCATCAAGTTCTCGGCCGATCCGCGCGTCAAAACGTCGATGATCTTTGACAGCGGTGTGTACAACGTCCCCGGCGGTATGAGCCGCGTGCAGGTCAGCAAGTTCGACCTGTATTCCCTGCATGCACCCACGGCTTACATCACCGGTGGACCGACAGACCAAGCGCATCCCAATGCGATGGATGATGCGGGTCGCATCAAGCATGTGCCGGTGTTCCTCGGCTGGCTACCTGTGGGCCACGGCGGCACCTTCTCGCAGCCCAATGGTGGCGACTGGGCGTCGATCGCCGTGAAGTGGCTGGACTGGCAACTCAAGTCAGAGGTTGCCGCCGGCAAGTGGTTCATGGGCCAGGACTGCGGTTACTGCAAGGACGCGCGTTGGCGGGTGGAGTTCAACCCCAAGCGCTGAGCAACCCGGAGCAGGCCCAGGCGCTACAGCCTTTTACATCGCGCAGGTCGCAGTGAAGCAAACACAAAACCGTGAACGTCGCTCCCGGATAGGTGGACGCGAAGTGGTCACACGCGGGCTCACATCCAGTATTTTTCAGGACCTGTTCCACTATCTGATGACCGTCGGTTGGCTGCAGCTGTTTGCGGCTGTGGCGGGTTTCTATCTGCTGTTCAACGTCCTGTTTGGCCTGCTGTACTGGCTGTTGCCGGGCAGCATTGCCAACCTGAATCCTCAGGGATTTGCCGGAGCGTTCTTCTTCAGTGTCGAGACGTTGGCCACCGTAGGCTATGGCGACATGCATCCGGCTACGGCCGTGGGACATGCGCTGGCGACTTTCGAGATCTTTATCGGTCTGATGCTACTGGCGCTGATCACCGGTCTGATGTTCGCCCGTTTTTCGCGCCCCAAGGCACGCTTTCTGTTTTCGAATGTCGGTGTGGTGCGGCCGCTGGACGGCCAGATGACCTTGATCTTCAGGGCGGCCAATGCGCGCCAGAACGTGGTTCAGGAGGCCACCGCACAGCTGCGGCTGCTGCAGGATGTGGTGACCCCGGAAGGCTTTCAAATCCGCTGCACGGCGCCACCACCGGGTCACTGCGCGAGTCGAACGCCTCGTTCATCCTCAGCCTAAGCGGCATCGACGAAACCACGGGTCACCTGCTGATAGCACGTGAACAGTATGGTCCCGATGCCCTGTTATGGAATGCTGCGTTCCGCGATTTCTTGAAGGTGCAGGACGGTCGCTTGCACCTGGATTACGCGGTGTTCCACGAGACAGAATCGCTGTAACGAGTCAGCCCGTCGCAGCTGCTAGCCACAGAATTTCCAGACCTGTGATTGCCGTCCCCCGGACCTGCCTTATGATGACGGGATGAAAACATACCGCATCACCCTCGCGCTGGTCGCCAGCCTGCTTGCCACCGCCCTGCCCGCCGCCACGCCGCCCTCGCCGCCTGCACCGCCGGGCATGGTGTTTGCGTTTGAACTGCGCGCCAAGGTCGCTGACCCGGTCGTCATCGGCCAGGTGGCGCATGGCTTGCGCCGCATCGTCGCCATCACCGGCGGCACCGTAAGCGGACCTGGCCTGCAGGGCGAGGTAGTGCCTAACAGCGGTGCCGACTGGCAGATGATCCAGCCCGATGGATACTCAGAGCTGGACACGCGTTACACGCTGCGCACCGACAAGGGCGAACTGGTGTATGTGCAGAACGCCGGCATCCGGCATGCGGCTCCAGACGTGATGAAGCGCCTCAACGCCGGCGAGA
>CAIVTJ010000233.1 GCA_903908825.1 uncultured Pseudomonadota bacterium
GCCAATCCGCGATATCCTGCGGCTTGGTCTATCCATAAGAATTTGTCCCGGGGGCACCATGCGTCGTTTGTTATCGGCCTGTCTCAGCGCCTTGTTGGTCGTCTGCTGTTTCAACCTGCCTCAGGCGCTGGCCGCCAAGGCCACGCTGCCGCCCCCCGCACCGGGCGCCGAGTGGTCGCTGCACGGCGGTGGCACCAGCGAACAACGCTATAGCCCCCTCAAGCAGATCACTGCCGACAACGCCGCCAAGCTGGGTTTGGCTTGGTATGCCGACTTCACCGAAAAGGGCCAGTGGCAGTCCACACCCGTCATGGTCGACGGCCGCCTCTATGTGACCACGCCGTGGAGCAAGGTCTACGCCTACAACGCCGCCACCGGCGCGCTGCTGTGGAAGTACGACCCCAAGGTGCCGCGCGAAATCGCTGCCACGCGCCTGTGCTGCAACAACTCCAACCGCGGCGTCAGCTTCTATAACGGCAAGGTCTACTTCGGCACGCTCGACGGCCGCCTGGTTGCCATCGACGCCAAGAAGGGCAAGCTGGTCTGGGAAACGCATGTCACCAACCCCAAGGACGACATGTCGATCACCGGCGCACCGCGCGTCGGCAACGGCATGGTCTACATCGGTGAGGCTGGCGGCGAGTACTTCCAGCGCGGCTACATGTCCGGCTATGACGCCGACACCGGCAAGCAACGTTGGAAGTTCTTTGTGGCCCCCGGTGACCCGTCCAAGGGTCCCGATGGCGCGGCCTCCGACAGCGTCATGCCCATGGCCGCCAAGACCTGGAGCGGCGAGTGGTGGAAGACCGGCGGCGGCGGCCCGCCTTGGGATGGCATCGTCTATGACCCGCAGACCAATCTGGTCATCTTCGGCACGGGCAATGGCGCGCCGTGGCCGGCTGAAGACCGTTCACCGGGCGGCGGCGACAACCTGTTCATCGCGTCTATCGTCGCTGTAGATGCCACCACCGGCGAATACCGCTGGCACTACCAGACCGTGCCCGCCGAGAACTTCGACTTCGATAACACCTCGCCGCTGACCACCGCCGACCTCGTCATCAATGGCGAGAAGAAGCACGTGGTGATGCAGATCCCCAAGAACGGCGTGTTCTATGTCATCGAAGCGGCGACCGGCAAGGTCCTCAGCGCGCAGCTGACGGTGCCTTTCGCCAACTGGCTGACCGGCTTTGACAAGGCCAACAACTTCAAGCCCATTCTCAACCCGGAAGCCAACTACGGTAAGACCCGCAAGGGTTGGTACGTGGTGCCCTTCCAGACTCACGTCTGGTACCCGCAATCGTTCAACCCGAACACCGGCCTGATGTACGTCGGCATCCGTTATGCCTCGTTCGGCTATGTGGCCGAGTTGGGCGCCAAGATGGGCAACCAGCTGCTGGGCATCAACATTGCCAAGCGGCCCGAGATGGCGCCCTTGGCCCTCGATGGCGGCGGCCAATGGCTGACGGCTTGGGACCCGGTCACGCAGAAAGAAGTGTGGCGCGCCAAAGACGGCGTGGCTAACTCGGGCACCATGACCACGGCCGGCAACCTGGTCTTCCAGGGCACAACGCGCAACACCTTCTCGGCTTTCCGTGCTGATAACGGCGACAAGCTGTGGTCGGTCGATGCCGGCGCCGCCGTGGCAGCCGGTTCGATCACCTATGAAGTCGGTGGGGTGCAGTACGTGGCGGCGGTGGCCGGTGCGCCGCGCGCTGCCGGCGGCAATCGCCTGCTGGTCTACAAGCTCGGTGGTACGGCGATGTTGCCGCCCATCCCGGCTGCGGCACCGCTGGTGGTTTCGGCCCCGGCCAACTTCGGTGATGCGGCGACTGTCGAACACGGCAAAGAGCTCTATAGCCAGAACTGCTCGCTATGCCATGAAGGCGGACGCGGTATGGGTGGCTTCCCTGACCTGCGCTACTCGGCGCTGTTGCAGAGCGATGTGGCCTTCAAGACGGTGGTCATCGATGGCGTGCTGACCGAGAACGGCATGCTGTCGTTCGCCAAGGCCATTTCGACCAAGGATGCCGAAGCCATCCGCGCCTACCTGACCACGCAGGCTAACGAAGTGCGTGACCGTCCGGCCGCGCCGCCCTTCGGTGGACCGGCGGGTGGCGGTGCAGCCGCTCAGGCCGCCATTCCGGCGCCGCCGCCGGTGGTGCCGCAGACGGGTCTGCACCAGTAAACAAGAGCGGACGGCTGATCTCTATCTGATCAGCCGTCCGTGACTCCCGTCTGCGCTGCGGTACCATGCCTGCCCGCTCATCAGGCTCTGTATCCATGCCCCGTCACCATCTGGAACTGCTGTCGCCCGCGCGCAATGCCGAGATCGGCATCGAAGCCATCAACCATGGTGCCGATGCGGTGTACATCGGCGGGCCCGACATGGGCGCTCGCGACAAGGCGACCAACTCCGTTGCTGACATCGCGCGGCTGGTCAGTCATGCGCATCGATTTCACTCGCGCATCTTTGTCACCCTCAATACCATTTTGCGTGATGATGAACTGGAGCCGGCGCGATCGCTGGCCTGGCAGTTGTATGAGGCCGGTGTCGATGCGCTGATCATCCAGGACATGGGGCTGCTGCAGATCGACATGCCGCCCATACAGCTGCACGCCAGCACCCAGACCGATATCCGCACGCCGGAAAAAGCACGCTTTCTGCAAGATGCCGGCATCTCGCAGATGGTGCTGGCGCGTGAGCTGTCGCTGCAGCAGATCCGCGCCATCGAGTCGCAGGTGCAGCAGGCCACGCTCGAGTTCTTTATTCATGGTGCGCTATGCGTCGCCTATAGCGGCCAGTGCTTCATCAGCCATGCGCACACCGGTCGTAGTGCTAACCGCGGCAATTGTTCGCAGGAGTGCCGCCTGCCGTTCACGGTCAAAGATCAGGCCGGCCACATCATCGCGCACGACAAACATGTGCTGAGCCTCAAGGACAACGACCAGAGTCACAACCTCGAGGCGCTGGTCGATGCCGGCGTGCGCTGCTTTAAGATCGAAGGCCGCTACAAAGACATGGCCACGGTCAAGAACGTGACCGCGCATTACCGCGTGTTGTTTGACGAGCTGTTAGAGCGTCGTCCGGAGTTTGCGCGCAGCAGCAGCGGCCACAGCACCTTCACGTTTACGCCGCAGCCCGAGCAGGGCTTTAACCGCGGTGGCACAGACTACTTTGTCAACGATCGCAAAGACGACATCGGCTCGTTCGACACCCCTAAGCATGCAGGCTTGGCCTTGGGTCATGTGGCCGCGGTGGCGGTCAACCATTTTGATGTCTATGTCGACGACCCCGCGACAGTGCTCAACAACGGTGACTCACTGACCTGGACTGACTTGCAGGGTGAGTTACAGGGCGTGCAGATCAACACCACCCAGCATGTTGAGGGCAGCCTGTGGCGCGTCGAGCCCAACTTGGCAGCGCGTGCCGGCTCCACCGGCACCAAAGACCTCAAGGACCTGCGCAAGGGCGCGGCCTTACATCGCAACCGCGATATGGCTTGGGAGCGTCAGATGTCCAAGCCCTCGGCCGAACGGCGCATCGCAGTCGATGTGTTGCTGTCGCCGTGGCAGGAGCCTGCAGGCGCCAGCGGCCTTGAACTGACTCTGCTCGATGAAGACGGCTTTGCCGGCACATCGCGCATAGAGCGTGCCTTTGAGGCCGCCCGCGACGCCGAACGTGCCTTGCAGACGCTGCGTGAACAACTCTCGCGTCTGGGTAACACCGACTATGTGGCGCGTGATGTGCACCTGCCAGCCGATGCCGCGTGGTTCGTGCCAGCCTCGGTGCTCAACGGCCTGCGCCGCGATGCCGTGACTGCTTTAGATGAAGCGCGCCGCGCCGGATTAGAGCGCTTGCCGCGCGCCGTGCCGGTCGAGCCGCCGGTGGCTTATCCGGAAGACACGCTCACTTATCTGGCCAATGTCTATAACCACAAGGCGGCAGAATTCTATGCCCGCCACGGCGTCAAGGTCATCGAACCGGCCTACGAAAGTCACGAAGAGCTGGGTGAAGTCAGCTTGATGATCACCAAGCACTGCGTGCGCTTCAGCCTCAGCCTGTGTCCCAAGCAGGCCAAGGGCGTGACCGGTGTGCAAGGCACGGTGCGGGCACAACCCCTGCAGCTGCAGCATGGTGATGAGACGCTGACGCTGCGTTTTGATTGCAAGCCCTGCGAGATGCATGTGGTCGGCCGCATGCGGCCCAACGTGCTGCGGCAACTGCGTGAACAGCCGATCACTTTCTTCCGCTCGCGGCCAGCCCAATGACGACCCGGTGAAGGGCCGTCAGGGCAAGTGCCACTACTTGAACAAGTCTTTGACGATGTAGCTGCTGACGGCCTGGATCTGCTCGGCCGTCAGTGCACCGCCAAAGGGCGGCATGGTCTTGCGACCTTCGGTGATGGTGCGCACAACCGCTGCCAGATCTGTGGCCTTGTCCAAAGGTGCGCCGCCACCGTGGCCACCCTTACCGTCTGGTCCGTGGCAGGGCACACAAGCCTGCTGGAAGATCTCGGCGCCGGAAACCTTGCTGGCAGCTGCTGCACTCGCAACGTTAGCCATGGCCGCAGGTGCCGCAGCCAATTCGCTATCGCGGGCTTGAGCCGGCGGCAGTTTGCCGTCGAGGCCGAACAACCACACGCTGTCACCATGGGCCGTACCTGCCAGCGCATTGCCCGCTGACAAGGCCACCACATACTGCTTGCCCGCATACTCAAACACGCTGGCCGGTGCATTCAGGCCGGCGCCGGTCTGGAACTGCCACAGCGTATGACCGGTGTCTGAATCCAGCGCCGTCAGCCGTCCGTCATTGCGGCCAACGAACACCAGTCCGCCGGCTGTCGCCACCGAGCCGCTGTAGCACTGGTCCATCCAGCGTTGCCGCCAGACCAGCTTGTTGGTGGTGACGTCTACAGCCGCAAAGACGCCGCTGCGCGGCAGCTGCGCAAAGCCGACGACGCCGCCCACATAGTTTTCACCCAGCACCGGTGGCTGTCCATGCGTCTCGCTACCACCAACGAACAGCCCCGGCACGTCTGAAGCGCAGACGAACAGGCGCTTGCGCACGGGGTCTAAGGAGCTCGGCGGCCAGTTGGCACCGCCGTACAAGCTGGGGCTGGCCACCAGACCCTTGTTGCCAAAGAACGGCGTGAAAATGCGTCCGCCATTGACCAGGTCATAGCCTTCGGGGGCAATGTCGATGTGCTGCGGCACGATGGCATCGCCGCGCGGATAGGGCTGCGTTGCGGCGGTCAGTTGCCGCGGATCTTGCGGCACGGCGCGCTCGTCTATGCCGACCAGCGGCTTGCCGGTGACTCTATCGAGGATGTAAGCCCAGCCGGTCTTGCCCACTTGCGCAAGGCCTTTGCGCTGCTTGCCAGCGATCTTGGCATCGAACAGCACGACCGGGTTGGGTGCATCGTAGTCCCAGATGTCATGGTGCACTTCCTGAAAGTGCCAGCGGTACTTGCCGGTGCGGGCCTCGATGGCAACGATGGACGCGGTGTACAGATTGTCACCACCGCGCACAGCACCATTGAAGTCAGGGCCCGGGTTGCCCGTCGAGAAATACAACAGCCCCAGTTCGCGATCGACAGCCGGTGTATGCCAGACCGTGCCGCCGCCGTGCTGCCAGGCATCGCTGTCCTTGGGCCAGGTGTCGTGGCCGGGTTCACCCGGACCGGGCACCGTATAGAACGTCCACAGCAGCTTGCCATCGCGTGCATCAAAGGCTTTGACGCGCCCGCGCACGCCCAGTTCGCCCCCGGCAATACCGGTGATGACCATGCCGTCGTAGTACAGCGGCGCGGTGGTCAGCGAAAAGCCTTCCTGCCAACGTTCCGCCTGGACTGACCAGACTTGCTTGCCGGTTTTCATATCGAGCGCGACCAAGCGGCCATCGAGCGCGCCGAAGAACACTTTGCCATCGCCCAAGCCGGCACCGCGGTTGGTCCAGCCACAGCACACCGAGGCAATCTTGGGGTCTAGATTGGCCGCGTGCTCCCACAGGATGTTGCCGCTGACCACATCGAGCGCAAACACATCGTCTGCACCGGTGATGATGTAGATGACGCCATCGTGCATCAGGGGTTGTGCCTCGCCCGAGTACTTCGGTGCCAGGCCCGAGCCCTTCAGGTGTGTGCGCCACACGCCCTTGAGTTGCGCCACATTGCTGCGGTCGATGCTCGCCAACGGCGAATAGCGCTGGTTGAACAGACTGCCGCCGTTGGTCGGCCAGCTGTTCTGCGGCAGTTTGCTTAAAGCCTGCGGTGAAAAGGCTTCGAGGCTCTGCGCCGTGGCAGCACCGGCCAGCAGCGCGCTGCAGCTCAGCAGCGACAAGGTCAGCGCCGACAGGCGGCGCAGGTGTGCGGACACCAATTTCATCATGAGTTCCCCAACGTTTAGTTTCGAGCCGGTGCGGCAAGTATAACCGTGGTCACGGCAGGCACCGTGACCCGGTAGCCGCCAGGCAATAAGCCCTACTTGGCGATGTTGATGTTGCGCACCTGGGTGTATTCC
>CAIVTJ010000234.1 GCA_903908825.1 uncultured Pseudomonadota bacterium
CCTTGGCCTTGCTGCAGCGCTGGCAACCGGCGGTGGTGTGCGTGTGGGGTGGTAATGCCGTCGATGTCATGGCCGTGGTGCTGGCGGCGCGCGCGACCGGCACGCCGTGCATCCGCTTCGAAAACGGCTTTTTGCCCGACACCACGCAGATGGATGCCAGTGGTGTGAACGCCGGGTCGTCGGTGCCACGCGAGCCGGCGTTTTACCGCGAGCGCGGCGGTCAGTGGCAGACCGGCTCGGCCGCGCAGGTGGTGCCGCGTGCGCCACGGCGCGGCAAGGCTCAGCTACCCACCGTGACGCTGCCGGCGCGTTACGTGTTCATTCCGTTTCAGGTGATGCTCGACAGTCAGGTGTTGTTGCACTCGCCGTGGCTGCAAGACATGCCGGCGTTGTTTGCGGCAGTGACTGAGGCCGCTGCCGCACTGGGCGGGCAGGCGCCGGTGCTGGTGTTTAAAGAGCACCCCAGTTGTCCGCAGCGTTACCCGGCCTTGCATGCGCTGGCGGCGGCCAGTGGTGGCGCGGTGCTGTTTGCCAACGGCAATGCCACGGGCGAGCTGATCGCAGGTTCCCTGGGTGTTATCACGATCAACTCGAGTGTGGGCGTTGAGTCGCTGCTGCTGGGCAAGCCGGTGCTGGCGCTGGGCAATGCAGTGTATGGCGTGCCGGACGTGACAGAATCGGCCCGCAGCGTCTCGCAAATAAGCAGCTGGCTACGCGCGGTTGCCGCAGGCGATGCGCCGCCCGCGCCGCTGCGCGAAGCCTTCTTGCAGTACTTGGCCAACGAGCACCTGTTGCCCGACCGGCATCAGGCACCGGGCGCAGCACACATCGCGGCCGCGCGCCGCAAACTCGCGGTAATCCTGGAGAGCCCATGACGCAATCGATCTGCATTTTGCGTCTGTCGTCGCTGGGCGATGTGGTCAACGTGGTGCCCATGCTGCGTGATCTGCAGCAGCAACTGCCCGGTGCGCAGATCACTTGGATCATCGGCAAGACCGAGCAGCGCTTGCTGGGTGATATCGAGGGCGTGGAGTTCATCGGTTTTGATAAGCGCGGCGGCTGGGCCGCGGTGAGCGAACTGCGCCGGCGCTTGGGCGGACGACAGTTTGATGCGCTGCTGATCATGCAGCGCTCGCTGCGTGCCAATCTGCTCTCTACGTTGATCCGGGCGCCGCGCCGCATCGGTTATGACTGGCCACGCAGCGCAGAGCTGCACTCGCTGTTCATCAATCAACGCATTAGCAACAAGCCGTGTCAGCACATCGTGGAGTTGTTGGGCAGCTTCATCGAACCGTTGGGGCTGGTGCCCGGCACACCGCGTTGGGATATACCGGTGCCCGCCGAGGCGCGTGAGTTTGCCGAGCAGCAGTTGCCTGATGGGCCGCCGGTGCTGCTGATCAGTGCGTGTTCGAGCAAGCCCGTGCGCAACTGGAACGCTGCCGGTTATGCGGCGGTGGCCAACCATGCGATGCAGCAGCACGGCTGGCGCGTGGTGTTGTGCGGCGGACGGACCGACGCCGAGCGGCAGATGGGCGATGCGATCAACGCGGCGCTGCAACAGCCGGCACTGGACCTGATCGGCAAAGA
>CAIVTJ010000235.1 GCA_903908825.1 uncultured Pseudomonadota bacterium
GAGTCGGGAAATCACCATGGACATGGGCATACGCGGTCGCAGGGCTTTGGTAAACGGCGCCAGCGCTGGCATGGGCTTGGCCGCCGCGCAGTTTCTGGCCGCAGAAGGCGTGGATCTGGTGCTGGTGGCGCGCGGCGCCGATAGGCTTGAGGAGGCTGCCCAGCAGATCCGCGATCGTCACGGCGTACACGTGACCACAGTCGCCGCCGACCACAGTACAGATGAAGGTCGGGAACGCATCCTGGCCGCGTGCCCCAACCCGGACATCCTGGTGGCCACCTGCTCGCCGCCGCCCATGACACCCGACCATCGCAACATCAACACGGCACAGTGGCAGGCCAGCCTCGACACCGGCCTCATGAGTCCGGTGCAGTTCATCGAGGCCGTGCTGCCGGGCATGGTCCAACGCAAGTGGGGACGCATCATCAATATCGCCACCATCGCTGCCAAGTATCCCTTGGAACTGCGCATCCTCAGCGGCGCGCCGCGTGCCGCGCTGATCAACTACACCGTGGCTGTGGCGCGTCGTGTGGCGGCCGACAACGTGACCCTGAATGCCGTGCTGCCAGGTATGTTCCACACAGCCGCAGTACACGATCAGTTCACGGCCACTGCAGCGCGCAACGGCACGAGCTATGACGCGGAGGTGGCTAAGTTCGTCGAGGCCCACCAGATCCCGGCCAAACGCTTTGGTGATCCGCGTGATGTCGGCTCACTGGTGGCGTGGCTGTGCAGCGAGTTTGCCGGCTACATCACGGGTCAAAGCATCGTGGTTGATGGTGCCACGACGCGGTCGACGTTCTAGCACTTGCCGCTATAAAGACGCCGCAGCGCGCGTGGTGTGGCTGGCCAAAGGCGCAGCAGTACCATCGGCACGCAGGATTTCAAAATCGATGACGTCGGCACCGACCTTGCCGACGTAATCAAAGCGCACGTCGGCATTGGCGATGCGACGCACGCCCCAGAAGGTCAGGCGATCGTTGTCGAGCTTGCCGTCCATGATCTGTACATCCGGTGCACCGTTGATGCCGGCCAACTTGCCGGTCACCACAACGCCTTGCTGATGCAGTTCGACAATAAACGGCACGGCCTGCCCGGTGGGCAGCTTGACCTCGCCGCTCCACTTGCCGCTAACGTCAGCCGCCCAAGCCTGGGCGCTACACAGCAGCGCCACCGCAATGCCCATCAGACTGTGCTTAAGCATGATCTGCTCCTGATCCTGGTGTGGTGTGACAGCCGTCAGGGCGACGAGATAGGCGCACCCAGCTTGGCCGGTGCATGCTCGGCGCGCGAGCCACGAGGCCCTGCGCTGCACACCCAATCCACAGGCTGCTCACCATTGCCGCCCTGCAGTTGCGCGACATTCGGATAAACACACATCGTGCGCGTGCCGTACTGCGGCGCAAAGACCACCGCACCCGGCGGTGGCGGTGCGGGCGTCTGGCCCGGCGGCGGCAGATGCTGAGCCAACACCACATCGGGGGCGCGAGCCGACTCGACCCACTGCTCCAGTGTGCTGATCCAATCGACGCTGTAAGCACCACTGCAATGGCCCATGGCCGGCACCGGGAACAGGCGATAGAAGTCCTGCGTCTGCGGCAACCCGCCCTGACGTGCGACCACGCTCTCGTAATAGTTGATGCTGTTCTCGGTGGGGATGAACGGGTCAGCCCAGCCGTGATACTGGATGATCTTGCCGCCGCGCGCCTTGAAGGCCGACAGATCGGTAGACGTGGCACGCAGCGTGCCGGCTATCGAACGCTCGGCCGACAACACATCCTTGGACACATCGAGGGTGGTGAAGTCCCAGTCGGCATTGTTGGCTGCCACCGCAAACGTGTCAGCACCCGTGTCCCAGCGACGGCTGACCACAGGCGCCCAAGTCATCTCGCTGCCCGGCGGCATGCCCGGATAAACCAACTCGCCCGAGGCCATGCGCACCGGTGCATAGATCTTGTCGGCCACTGCGGCCTGCGCCGGCGTCAGGCAACTGCCCGGCGCATCACCGGCCTTGCACACCAGACTGCTGGCCTTGAAGTTACAGGCACGCGGGTCCTGCACCTCGCCGTCTTTGAGCCCGTCGCGCGCATCGCACTGCGCCAGCACACCCTTGTTGAGAATGCCGAACTGATCGGGGCCCAGCACAGCCGACTGACCCTTGGGCAGGTTGGCGATGTTGGCGACCAGCGACTGCGCCTGCAGCCGTATCCAGTTGTTGGCGGGCGCACCGGCGATGACACCATCAAAGTCTTCGGGGTATTGCTGCACCTCTTTGAGGCCCTGCTTGCCACCCGACGAGCAGCCGTTCCAATAGGCGTAGCGCGGCTGTCCGCCATAAAAGGCTGCGGTCAGCGCCTTACCCTTGACTGCGGTCTCGTGCACGGCGCGATAGGCGAAGTCGGTGAGCTTTTCGGGATGACCCAAGGCAAAGGTGCCGCGACCACCCTCGTGGCCGGTGTCGGTACCGGCAACGGCATAGCCACGACGCAGCGGCTCGGTCATGGCCGGCAGCGGCACGGCGCCGCTCCCACCGCCATTGCCCACCATCATGAACTTGCCGTTCCAGCCGGTCAGCGGCAGCCACAGCTCCATCTTGATGTCGGAGTCGCTGCTGGGTGTCAGCGTGGCTGCGATGCGGCAATGCGCCGGCAGATCGACCGGTCGCGCCGCAGCGCCCGCCGGCATGAACGGGCCGGCCTTGACCGCTACCGCGCTGGTGATGCGCGCCTGTGGCAGCGCCTGCTTGGCCACAGCCTCGCAGGACATCGCAGGCAGCTGACCGGCGCGGGCCACATCGACGGTGAGCGCACCGACGCGATGGACCGGAGGCTGTGCAGCCAGCGCGGCCGTCACCGCCAGCGCCACCGCGCTGCAGCTCAACAGGGCAATTTTCAGGGTCTGTGAGTTTGATGTCATGGCGTGTTCCTCAGCGCTTGTCGACGACAACACGGCCGGCTTTGAGCACGACCTTGGTCTTCAGGAAGTCATGAAAGTCGGCCAGCGGATTGCCGTCCAGCAGCACGATGTCGGCGCGCTTGCCCGGCTCCAGCGTGCCGACTTCGTCCTGGATGTTCAGGTAGGCGGCCGTGTTGGGCCCCAGGATGCGCAGCACATCGAGCGGCGAGAACATCACCATCAGCGACTTGAGCTGGTGCTCCAGTACGTCTTTGACCGGGAAGTTCTGATCCGAGCCATAGCCCAGCGCGGTGCCACCGCTGGCATCCCAGATGCGGCGCGCGTTGATCAGCGTATAGGCGCCCTCTGTGCCCAGCGCCCGGCCTTTGTCGTCGCGGTTGGCACCGGCGATGGTCTCGGGCCAAGCCAGGCCCGTGCGAAAGCGCGGCAGATTGTCCTTGGCAAACACATCGATGACCGGCGCGCCGAAGCTGATCAGCTCGAGCACGATGGTGCCCGGCTTGACGATGGCATCGGCGTCGTCAAAGCCCATGAAGTCTTTGTTGGGCAGGTGCACCTGACGGCGTACGCCGGCCTGGGTGGCCGCCACCATGGCCGGTGTGGAGACCGCATGCACGTTGACCTGTACGCCGGCCTTGGCGCCCTCGTCCACTGCGGCGCGCAGCACCTCCAGCTCTGCAAACGGCGGGAAGGGCTCGGGCGTGATGGCGATTTCGCCGGTGTGGCGGATGCCCTTGGCGGCCATGGCGCGGATAGCGGCGCGGGCCTCGTCGGGCGTGCCGCGCAGGTTGATGCGCTCGGAAGGCAGCACGCGCGGGCCATTGAGCTCGCCGCGTTCGATCTTGTCGCGCAGCACGATATTGCCGTCGCCCGGACCGCCGCCCGACAGCACGGTGGTAAAGCCAGCCTCGATCAGCTCGGCCATCTGCTGCTTTTCGAGCGGGCCGGTGTTGATGTGCTTGTGGGCGTCGAGAAAGCCCGGCACGGCGGTCATGCCGCGGGCATCGATGACCGTGCCGACGCGCTGAGCGGGTGCGCCCGGCGTGACTTCGACAATCTTGCCGCCGCGGACGACGATGGCGCCGGACTCGAACACCACGCCGTTGGCGATGACCACGCGGGCGTTCAGGATGGTGGCATCTTGGGCGGCCACCGGCAGGGCCAGCGGCAGAACCACAAGTGCAAACAGGCCGACCAGATTACGTTTCATGCCACGTTCCCCCTCGCATAGTTGCTGTTAAACCATACGCTGCAGCGGGAAGGGTGCGGACATCGCAGTCCCGGTGGTAGTGTTCGCAACAACAATAACGCTCGGGGTACCGCCATGAAGTCACACTCGCTCAAGGCGCTGGCACTGCTCGCCAGCTTCCTAACCGTACCGGCGCTAGCGCAGGAAATGCCCGATATCGGCTTTAAGAGCATCGGTCGCGGCCAGCCGCTGGCCTTTAATGTGCAGGGTAAACCCGAAGTCGGCCCCAACTGGATCCGCGCCCCCGGGGCGCAGCCAGCCGAAGGCAAGCAGCCTTTCCCGATGAACGGCTTTACGGTCGATGCAGTGCCCAAGGCCTATAAGCCGCTGCCGCGCGACATCTTCAACAGCCCCGACTTCTATGCCGACAAAGCGCTGTGGATGGACCCGCGCTATTACCGTTGCAACAGCCCGCAGGCCACCGAATATCAGCGCGGCATTTTGCAGCGCCCGTCGATCAACCAGTCAGATAAAGATGCCGACGGCCCTTGGGGTCATTGCGAAATCGATGTGCCGCGCGCGGCCATCGTCAGCCCCTACCCGTTCAAGGCCGCACAGGCCCATTACGAGGCGCTGCTGAAAGAGACCCAGGGCCGCGGCGGCCCTAATGCCTATACCTTTAAAGACTTTGCGGCGGCCGATTGGAACGGCGTCTATGAGCGGCCCAATCGCGCTGCGGCCACGCAGATGAACTGGTACTGGGGCCGTCATACGCAGATCCCGACTGTGCTGTCCTTGCTCACCCCGGTGTACCAACAACGCATGGTGCAAGAGGCCTATCACCAGATGCGCGGCAACGCCGTGTGGCCGTCTACCTTCTGCTGGCCCGAGGGCTTCATGCGCCGTTGGTATCCGGCCGCGGTGTGGGAACACTACGTCGTCGCCACACCCAATCTGGTTGAGGTGCGCGCCGGTGTGGCCCGCAATTTCATTCAGGACATCAACATCGGTCGCAGCTTCAACATGGAAGACGTGGCCAAGGGCGGTGTGCCGCGTCTGGGCGCTGCCGTGCCGCGCTGGTATGGCGAGACCGTGGGCTTCTGGGACAAGGACTCGCTGATCATCTGGACCAGCAATGTGCAGGGCTGGAAGTCGCACTCGGAGTTCGAGTTCTCCAGCAAGCTGCAGTCTGTGGAGATTTATACGGGCATCCGCAAAGACGGCAAGCTGGTGGGTTTGAACCACGAAGCCATCCTGTATGACCCGGAAGCCTTGGTTGAGCCGGTACGCATCGTGCGCAATTTCATGAAGATCAACAATTTCACCGATGCCGATGAAGCGCCCTATCCGTTTATTGAGTGCGTGCAGACCATCTTCTCGGTCGACGGACACAACGCGCCGCTGGCACCGGGTAAGAGCCTGCAATATGAGATGCCCGATATGTATGGCCGTCCGTGGGCCACGATCTGGGAGCGTAACTTTGAGAAGGGCATGAAGAAGCCCGACGTCGAAGAGGACCTGTTCAAGATCGGCAATTGATGCCGGGCCCGGTCTGACCGTCCCGCTGTTAAGGGATGGTCAGATCGAGGTCGACGTTGTCGGGCACGGCAAAGTCATAGCCCTTGGTAAAGCCTATCCAACGGGCGACAAAAATAACGCTGACCCACAGCAGCACCGACAGCGCTGCGGCCACACGCGCGGCACGCGGAGTGCGTTGCTGCAGATCCCACTGCACCACGCTGCGCAGCGCACCCAGGTTAAAGATGGCCATGTTGAGGCCAGCAGCCGCCAGCAACAGCAGCTTGATGCGAAACGCGGTGTTGCCGTAATAGGTGTTGGCATTGGCAGCGAACATCATCACGCCGGTGATGACCGCCAGAACAAAGCCCGCCCAGGTAAACCCCAGCATCTCGCGGCTGACCACCGTCACGGCGCGCTTGCGGTCAGTAAAGCCCAGCAAACGCAGATCGACCACCAGCACTGTGCCCAGCACCGTGGCCGCTGCCAGCACGTGAGTGGCCTCGACCACCGGCATAGCGTGCAGGTTGCTGCGCATCCATGCGCCAACGCCAGAGTTGCCCACTGCAAGGGCCAGGTCATGCAGAGTCATGTGCAATCCGTAAGTGTGCGATCAGGCCTTGAAAGACAGCGCGCCCCAGACTTCGACGTCATAGGCGATGGCGCGACCGAAGAAGATGACGGCGATCCACACCAGCAGTGTGAGCACTGCCAAACCGCGGCTGGCCGGCGCGTCACGCCGCAGGGCCTTGCCCAACACCGCAATGGCGCTCAAGCCCAGCGCCAGCAGCAGCATCTTGAGCCAGAAGCTGATGGCGGTGAACTCACGCACCGGCTCGCTGATGATCAGCACTAAACCTGTGAGGGCCAGCACGATGACGCCACGGCGCAACCAAGGCGCAAAGCGTGACCACACCACCGAGGGCAGCTCGTCGGTGCGCGCCAAGCCCAGCACGCGTAGCACCAACAACAACACCGCCACGAACACCAGACCGATCATGACGATGTGGATGGACTGCAGCAGCGGGATCAGCCAGCTGGTGGACTGAATCGCGATGCTCAGCGGCGTGGCCTGCAGCCACTGCGCAAAATGCTGCACGCCGGATCAGTCCTTGGCGGCAGCCAGCGGGCCGTCACCAAAGGCCAGACGACCCTCGACGGTGTCGCAATGCTTGCCGGCCTCGGGGGCCTTCTTGTCGGGGCAACGATAGATGGCGCCGGTTTCGGCGCGGCTGCCGGCGGCTTCACCACTGCGCAGCGGGTGCAGCGCGACGCTGATGTAAGTGCCCGGCGGCAGGCTATTGACCGAAATGCCCTGGCTGGCAGCCTGAGCCGAGCCGGCCATTTCGACCGCCCAAACCATGGGCTTGCCGTCCTCGGAACGCAGCACACCCTTGCGCTCATCGTTCATGGGCACAAAGAAGATCTGCAGGTGGTTGGCATCGGGGTTGATGCGGGTGACCACGCCGGTGAAGACGCGGGTCTGTTCCATGTTGAATATGGCAAACGAATGGTGCGCCAGGGCGGGCATGGCGGCCGCGGCCCCCAACAGCAGCGTGACGACGCCAACGCGACCCAAACGGAATGTGGTGTTCATGATTACCTGCCTGATGCGGAATTAGTTTCTAGTGCACGCGCCCCAAGCTGACTGTGCCACCAGCACTTGCCGCGGCGCAAGGCGGATCAGCGTCTGAACGGTCTGCGGCCTTCATGTCATCGAACAGGTGGCTGTAGGCCTCTTCTTTTTCCTGGCCGATGCCGCGCAGCTTGCCCCAACCGGGTGGCTTCTCGGACTCAAACCTAAAGGCGCCGGGGGGTGGCTTGCAGGGCGCTTGCAGCGGCCGCGGCGGCGGACTGACGTAGCCTTGGCCGCGTCTTGCGCAGGCTTGGCGGCGCTACGTTCAGCAGCGCCCTTCACCTCGCCTTGCCAGTCGACGGTGATCGCCGTCGAAGGGGCTGCCGCGACCACCGGCGCTGCAGGCGTTTCGGGCGCGTCAGGTGGGGCAAACCGCCTGACTGCAGCCACTGAGGCAGGCGCTGACACAGGCGCAGGCACCGCAAGCGCCGGCAGCCACACCGTGATGGGCAAGGTGCGGGCCTCGGCGGCAGGACTGCGTAGCTCTGGTGTGCGAACCGACCACAGCGCCTGCGCCGCGCCGTGCCCGGTGCCGGGCAGTGAATGTGTTTGGAATGCCTGTACCCGGCGCGTGGTGAGCTGACTGGGTAGACCGGCCTGCGCGGCGTCGGTTCCACTACTGACCCTTTTGGGCCGCGCTATCCTGCAGCTTCGAACAACAACAACGGGGGTTCTCATGAAATCTGTCGTAAAGAATGCGGTCATCGCCGCACTGGTCTGCCTGTCGCTGCCGGCGCTGGCAGGTGTCTCGCTTAACGGCGTGCGTGTCGGCGCCAAAGATTCGGCTGCCGTCGCCAAGTTTTATCAAGCTGCCTTCGGCATGCAGGAAGTGCAGCGCATACAGACGCCGCAGATGCTGGAGATCATGTTGAACTTCGGTGCCACACCCGAGGCCGCACAGGCCACACGCGCAGCCCGCGAAGGCAGCGACATCGTGGTCATGTCACGCGCAGCAGACGACGCTAAAGACGTTATGCCGCACATCGTGCTGAACGTCACCGACATGGCCGCCACCGTAAAGGCACTCAAGGCTGCCGGCGGCACCATGGAGCGCGAGCCCTTTGAGTTTGGCAAGACGGGCATCTTCATCGGCATGGCCATAGACCCGGCCGGCAATCACGTTGAGCTCATACAGCAGCCCAAGGCTGCACCGGCGCCAGCTAAGAAATAGTCTGAGGCAGCGGAACATCGAGCGACGCACAAACTGCCCGCAAGATGTCCGCTTCCAAGGCGTCCACCCGACCGTCACTCATCACGCACTGCGTACAGGCTTTGATGAGGGTTTGTTTCTGCATCGGCAGCAGCTGGTTCAAACGCAGCATCGCCGTACGCACCGCGCCCAGCTGCACTGCAGGCTGGGGCAACAGAGTGGCCTCGGGTGGCAATCCGACAAACTGGCTGGCCTTGGTATAGGCCGTATCAAACGTTGCCGGCTGGCCGCAGTGAGCCACCAGCGATAACAAGAGCCGGACGTCTTCGAACCTGCCCGTCAGCGATACATAAGACTGCTTTACAAGCGGCTTAGGGTTCGGCGGAAGGCGGTTCTCGAGCATCGTCAGCAACGCAAACTCAGGCACGTTCAGGCTGCCGTCTGCCACGGCAAAACGAGCTGCGGTCTCGATCAGTTCCCGACGCTGTAGGGCCGCAAGTTGCTTGAGTGTCGGCATGGCCAGTTCGAGTAGCGCCAACCTGCCCGCAGACGCTGACGAGCGTTGGGAGAGCGAGCTGGCCAGTTGCTCGACAATACCGGCCCGCTGGCTGTCCAACGTCGCCAACTGGGCCTGCCGTGCAGCAGTGGCGGGCTCGGCCAGTAGCAAGGCCAAGATCAGCGCGGACGCGCTGTCCGTAGAGGTCATCGCTTGCTGCAGCGGCGCCGTTAGACTGCTGCGGACGCCCGTAGCTTGGCCGGCTGGTGCAGCAGTCTGCGACTGCGCATCATCTAGCGTCTCTTGCTCGATCACGAC
>CAIVTJ010000236.1 GCA_903908825.1 uncultured Pseudomonadota bacterium
CGATCTCGACGCGCTCCAGACCCAGTGACGGCAGCACCGACGGATTGATGGAGCGGCCATTGCTGGTGGCGCGGTGACCGTCAACCAGCGTGAGGGTGGCGTTGGCACCGATGCCGCGCAGGTTGATGCTGTTGGCATAAACAATGTTGCCTGAGCCGCCGGACTGGCCACGCGAGTTCTCGCTAACGCCCAGGTCAAAGACCTGAGGTAACTGCTGAAGAATGCGATCGACAGTCACTGCTGCGGCCGAATTGAGATCGGCGCGACCCAACACAGTAACTGCTGCACCCACAGGCGCCTCGCCACGCACGCGGCTGCCGGTGACCACAATTTCGGAGAGGACGTCTGCAGACGTCTCAGCCCCTTGGGCTACCGCAGCAACCGATAGAGCAAGGCCGGCTCCGATAAGTATGCGACGGACAGACTGCGCCACGTGACTACTGTTCATGAAACTCCCCTGATTAGATTTTTATAATTGATGTTGGCAGCCGCAGGACTGTCAACCAAATTGTTGACAAAATACTCAACGCTACCGGACGGCCTGTCAAGGTTAATGCGTTGAAGGTTCCCGCAACGGCAAGTCGATCGCTGACTTGCCGCGCCACAGGGTTAGCAACGGCGCCGGGTCTTCTTTGAGTTCGGCGAGATTGCGTTGCCGTGGATCGGCACCGGTAATCACCACGCGCAGCCGATGACCGGCCTTGATGACGCGGGCAGTCGGGGTCAGCGCAAACTGCAGTCGCACCGGCTCACCGGCGCGCAGCGGCTGGGCATCCACGCGCAGGCCGGATTGCCAGGGCGCACCCAGCGTATCGTAAGGTGGCTTGACCACTTTGCGCTGCGAGGCCAACAGCCTTCCAAACGACACCACCTGGCTGCTGTCGTCAGGCCCGACATCCTCCAGATAGGCAAACACCCTCGCCTCATCGCGATCCGCAGACAACCAGACATCCATCATTGGTGCGCCCTCCAACACCGTGTCATGCGACAGAGGCTGGCCGGTGTAGTGCAGACCGTGCTCGCGCTGGGTGGTAATCCAGAAGGCAAAAGCCTCGGGCGGCCCAAGCTTGTAATCGACCTTGAAGGATTCGGTTGAACGCGCCGGAATGGTTGCGGCCAGTGTCGAACCAGCAGCCAGATAGAGTCGGGTGCGCTTCACCCCCGTGCCGGGCTCCTGCTCGCTGCGTTGCCAGGCCTTGCCCGGCAGGCTGCCATCGATCCAGTAACGCACGCGCGGCTCGCGGTACAAGCCGGTGTCTTTTCCCTGCAGGTGATGATCGAAGTAGCGGCGGATTTCGCCGGCAAAGTCCATGTCTGGTGGAGCGACGCAATGACTGCCGGGGCCCACGATCAGCTTGGATTTGAGGTTTGCCGACCACTGCAGCACCTGCTCGGTCGGCTCATCCTGCCAGTTGCCCCAGAAATAAGTGGCGATGCCCGCCTTGCGGATGGTGTCCAGATACCCGTACAGCGCCACCTCTTGCCAGAACCGTGTGCCCGTCAACGCAGACAGGCTGTCGCGATAGGGCATGCCGTACCACAGCGGTGCCATCGGCGTATTGCCTGCATGCTGCGCGACTGCGGCCCGCATCAGGATGCCCTGCGCATCTTCATCTACCGGCACGCTGGCTAAATCGTCGGTCAGCGGCTCATCCGGCCGCGTATTGAATTGCGCGGTAATGCCACCACGCCGCACAAAGGCAAATTTGTCCAGGTCCGTGGCGCCAGTAAAGATGGCTTTCAATGCCGGCGGAGCGGTGCTGGCCACCTGGGTGGTTGTGCCGCCCAGATAGGAGCAGCCGAGCATGCCGATCTTGTCGCTACCCCAGGGCTGACGGCTGAGCCATTGCACCAGGTCGTAGCCATCCAGTGCTTCAGTGCGATCTTGAAAGCCGCGCCGGGCACCAAACGACGCACCCTTGCCGCGAATATCAGCAATAGCGATCA
>CAIVTJ010000237.1 GCA_903908825.1 uncultured Pseudomonadota bacterium
GGTGTCTCCGGTCGAGGGTGTGAATGCCTTGGTGTGCGGCGGGCAATATGCCATCGCACATCGCAAGCTGGTTAACCACCGGCTTGATGGCTTGCAGTACTTCAAAGCCGGTTGGCTGCGTTCACCGCTCGATCTGTCGTTTGCGTTTGTATCTGAGCAGGCTGTCGATCAACTGGCCGCGCAGCTGGGCTTAGACCCTGTGGCACTGCGGCAGCGCAACATCACCGATGCCCGCTGGCGCGGTGTGCTCGATGCGGCAACGCAGGCGGCTAAGTGGCAGCCCCGTGTTGCGGGCAGTACAGCACGCGCACCTCGCGGTGACTGGCGCAGCGGACGCGGCGTGGGTTTAGGCACGCACCTGATCTCGTATGGTGCGGCAGTGGCTGATATCGACGTCAATATCAAAACCGGTCAGGTGCACATAAAGCACTTGTATGGCGCAATCGACGCCGGTGCGGTGGTCAACCCCGGCATCGTCGAAGCGCAGATCACCGGCCAACTGGTGCAGGCCGCCAGCCGCATGTTGCTCGAAGAAGTGCCCATCGAGTACGGTCGCTCTGCTGCGCGCGACTGGGTCAGCTATCCGATCTTGCGTATGCAGGATTGCCCGGCCATCACGCCGGTGGTGGTGCAACGCATGGACCAACGCTCCACCGGTGCGGGTGAAGAGACCATGGCCGCTGCGGCCGCTGCCATTGCCAATGCGTTCTTTGCTGCGACGGGCCGGCGCATGACGCGCTATCCGTTTACACCCGAGCGGGTGCGGGCTGCGCTTGTCTGAACACGGCACCTTGCCTGTGAGCATCGATACCAGGCCTGTGAGCACCGATACCATCGTTGCGGCGGCCACACCGGCAGGCCGTGGCGGCGTGGGCGTGGTGCGCGTGTCAGGTGCGTTGGTGCCGCAGATTGCGCAAGCCATGCTGGGCACGATGCCGGTGCCGCGCCGCGCACTGCTGGCGCAATTTATCGATGGCGAGGGCACTGCCCTGGACATGGGCCTGGCTTTGTATTTCCCCGGGCCGGCTTCGTTCACTGGCGAAGACGTCCTCGAGCTGCAAGGTCACGGCGGCGCCGTGGTGCTCGAACTGCTGATCGAACGCGTGCTGCAACTGGGCGCGCGGCGCGCACTGCCGGGTGAGTTCAGCCAGCGCGCTTACCTCAATGACAAGCTGGACCTCGCGCAAGCCGAGGCCGTGGCCGACTTGATCGATGCCGGTTCGCGTGCAGCGGCGCGCGCGGCCATGCGCTCGCTGCAGGGCGAGTTCTCGCTGATGGTGCAGCAACTACTGGCTGCGCTGATCAACCTGCGCGTGTATATCGAAGCGGCCATCGACTTCCCCGAAGAAGAGATCGACTTTCTGTCATCGCAGGAAGTGCGCGAACGCTTAGCCGATGTGCGCGCGCGCATGAACGCTGCCTTGCAGGCCGCACAGCAGGGCGTGTTGCTGCAGCAGGGTTTGCATGTGGTGATCGCGGGCCGGCCCAATGCCGGCAAGAGCAGCTTGCTCAACCGCCTGGCTGGATACGATGCCGCCATCGTCACGCCCATCGCCGGCACCACACGTGACCTGCTGCGCGAACGTATCGATATCGATGGTCTGCCGCTGCATGTGGTCGACACAGCCGGGTTGCGCACCACCACTGACGATGCCATCGAACAGGAAGGCATGCGCCGCGCACGCGCGGAACTGCAGCGCGCCGATCGCGTGCTGTTTGTGATCGATGCGGCAGCAGACCCGGCAGCCCAAGCCTATGCCGATGAGCGCGACAGCTTGCCCGCCGGTGTACCGGTGACGCTGGTGTTTAATAAGTGCGATGTGGCCAAGCCCGCTGCAGCGCGTGGCCGCAAAGCGGCGGTGCCTGAACGCCTGCTGGTGTCGGCTGCGAGCGGCGAAGGCTTTGATGCGTTGCGCGAACACTTGAAAGCCGCGATGGGTTTTGCCGGCGAGGGTGGCGGCACAGTGTCTGCACGTGCGCGGCATGTGCAGGCATTGTCGCAAGCGGCATTGGCCTTTGAGCGCGCCGAAGCGCTGCTGCAGCGCAAGCAGGGCGAACTGGTGGCCGAAGAGCTGCGCCAGGCCCAGCAGTTGCTGGGCCAGATCACCGGTGAGTTCAGCAGCGATGATCTGCTGGGTGAGATCTTCGCGGGGTTTTGTATCGGGAAGTAGGGGCGTCTCAGTCCCACTAGGTCCACACTGTCTCTTAGCTTCCCTCTATCGCTTCGATCCAAAAAACCGTCTGGATCGACCCGCCCGCAGCGCATAGCGTTGCTCCTACGCCCACCCACCCTCGGAGCACACTATGACTACTGCAGCCCAATGTCCCTTCCATGCAGCCCCTGCACACGCGCAAGCCGGTGCGCCGGGCAACGCCGACTGGTGGCCCAACGCCCTCAAGCTCGACATCCTGCACCAGCATTCCGCGGCTTCCGATCCCTTGGGCGCGGACTTCGATTACGCACAGGCGTTTGCCCAGCTGGACCTCGACGCCGTCGTCGCCAATCTGAAAGCCTTGATGACCGACTCGCAGGACTGGTGGCCCGCCGACTGGGGTCACTATGGCGGCTTGTTCATCCGCATGACTTGGCACGCTGCGGGCACTTATCGCATACACGATGGCCGTGGTGGCGCGGGCACGGGCAACCAGCGCTTTGCGCCGCTCAATAGCTGGCCCGATAACGGCAACCTCGACAAGGCACGCCGCCTGTTGTGGCCCATCAAGGCCAAGTACGGCCGCAACCTGTCGTGGGCCGACCTGCTGGTGCTGGCGGGCACTGTGGCGATCGAGTCCATGGGGCTTAAGACCTTTGGTTTTGCCGGCGGTCGCGCCGACATCTGGGGGCCGGAACAAGACATCTATTGGGGACCGGAGTCCACCTGGCTCGGCGATGCGCGCTACAGCGGCGATCGCGAACTGGCGAACCCGCTGGGTGCCGTGCAGATGGGCCTCATCTATGTGAACCCGGAAGGCCCCAACGGCAACCCAGACCCGCGCGCATCGGCGCGAGATGTGCGCGAAACTTTTGCGCGCATGGCGATGAACGATGAAGAAACCGTGGCCTTGATCGCAGGTGGTCATACCTTCGGCAAGGCCCATGGCGCGGGCGACCCTTCACTGGTGGGCGCAGAGCCGGAAGGGGCCGACATCGAACAACAGGGCCTGGGCTGGAAGAACGCACTGGGCACCGGCAAGGGCGCGCACACCACCACCAGCGGCATCGAAGGCGCATGGAAGCCCAACCCCACGCAATGGGACTCGGGCTACTTCGACATGTTGTTCGGCTACGAGTGGGAACTCA
>CAIVTJ010000238.1 GCA_903908825.1 uncultured Pseudomonadota bacterium
AAGCTGTGACAGGCGCATGGCGTCAGGGTATCCGCTTCTTGTCGAAGGACCACAGCGGGTCCTTGCACAGACCGCAGTCCTTGCCGGCAAAACGTTTGCCCGCCTCGGCATCGCCGCGTAACTGCCATTGCAGCCAACTCACCGCAACCGATGCGGCCGGTCCGCCATCAGGTTTGAAGTAAGAGCCGCCATGGCCGGCACCCAGTAAATTGGCCACAGCCACCGGCACATGCGCGATCTGCCTGAAATCATCCATACCGTTCTTGTAGGCAATATCGGTCTCGCCGCCCAGGATGTAGATAACCGGCGTGTGTAAGGTCAGCAAGGCATCTTTCTTAAGGTCCATGCCCGGGATCGCGCTGGGCCCATCGATAAATATGCCGGTGTTCTGCAACACCACGGCCGCGACGCGCGGATCTTTGGCTGCAGTCAGGGCCTGCAAACCACCGCAACTGAAACCCGA
This sequence comes from uncultured Pseudomonadota bacterium, assembly GCA_903908825.1. Lineage (GTDB taxonomy): Bacteria > Pseudomonadota > Gammaproteobacteria > Steroidobacterales > Steroidobacteraceae > ZC4RG30. Next base: position 464 of record CAIVTJ010000238.1, read on the forward strand.
CACCGCCACCTTGCGCGGATCGATCTTGCCGAAATAGGCGCTGCCCGCACGTTTGTTTTCGGCCAGCGCCCAGTCGATGGCCGTAGTGAGGTCTGAAGCCTTAGTGCGTGACGGCGGCAACTGCCCCGGTTGCGCAGGCGGTGCAGCAGGACGCGGCGCTATGCCGGGACCACTCAATATCTTGCCGCTGGCGATGACCAGGTAGCCATGCGAAGCCAACTCAAGCAAATGAAAGCGCGTGCTGGCGCCATCGTCTGAACAGCCGCCATTGCCCCAGGCCACCACGCCCAGTTGCTGCGAGCCCAGCGCCGCCAGTTCACGCGGCCGGTAAACCACGTGATCGGGCAGCGATGCGACCTCTTCTTTGAGTGCCGGATAAGATCCGCTACCCGTGTTGTCCGGCAGCTTGTTGATCTCGCTCATGGGCGGCGCAGCAGCGGGCGCAGGCTGCTGCGCCACACCGCGAACAGCAAACAACGTAGCAAGGACAGCCCCCGCCAACACGCGACATAGCGGTACATTTCGGCTCATGACTGCTCCCCCCGGACTGATTTTTTCTTTAGTGTAGGTGCAGTAGCGCTGCAGCTTGCAGCTGACAATACAGGGGGAAGCATGAACTTGAATACTGCCGCCACGCGCATCGCGCTGGCTTCACTGCTGCTCTGCGGCCTGCAGGCCATCGCTTCAGCCGCGCAACCCGCGGCGGCGCTTGCACCGCTGGGTACACAACCTGCGGCCGAAATCATGCCGAAAGTAGAGTTCGTGTTCGAAGAACGCGTGACGCTGTCGCCGCCTGTGGTGCTGGGCGAGACACCCTTTGGCCGCCGCCAATACATCGGCATTACCGGCGGCAGCATTGCCGGACCCAAGCTCAAAGGCGAGGTCGTGCCCGGCGGGTGGGACTATCAGCTCAGGCTGAACGACGGCTGCAGCACCTTGTCTGCCGATTATTTCTTGCGCGCTGACGACGGCACGCTTATCCACATTCTGAACGAGGCCTATAGCTGCGGCCCGAACGTGGCCCCGGGTGAACGTTATTTCTTCAGACCGAAGTTTGATGCGCCCAAAGGGCCGCACGAGTGGCTCAACCGCGCCAGCTTTGTCGCGCTGCTGGAAGTAGAGCCGCCGGGTGCAGCAACTTCAGATGGCAAAGCACCGGCCATGGCCATCCGCATCAAGTTCTTTCAGGTGAAGTAGTCACCGCAAGCCAGCCAAGGTCCGCACATGGGTTTCTTCCGCTTCCGCCGTTCGATCCGCATTCTGCCGGGCGTTCGCCTTAACATCGGCAAGACCGGTATCAGCACGTCGGTCGGCGTACGCGGCGCGCATGTCACGCTGGGGCGGGGCAAAGTCCGCACCACCGTGGGCCTGCCGGGTACAGGCCTGAGCTACACCGAAGAACAACGCCTCAGCACGCCAGCACCGCAAGCATCCGGCAGTGGCTGGGGCTTCTGGCGCATTGTCGGTTGGGTGTTGCTGCTGCTATGGGCAGCAACCACCATCGGCTTACTGATTAAGCACTGAGTCGCGCCAATCGCTGCACCGCCGCATCCCAGCGTATGCCGGTAAAAAACGCATCGATGTACTTGGCCACTGCAGCGCCATAATCCATCTGATAAGAGTGCTCGTACATATCGAGCACCAGCACCGGCGTGGTGCCTATCGGGGCTGTGGCGTGATCAGCCATCCAGTAGTTTTCCAGTAGCCCCAACTGCGCGTTGTAACCCAGCACCACCCAGCCCGAGCCTCCGCCCAAGCCTTGCGCGATCTTGCGGAACTCGGACTCCCAGGCATCAAAGCTGCCGAACGAGGCGGCAATGCGGCTGCGTAAAGCACCATCCGCGGCACCATCGCCACCCAGGTTGCCAAAGTACAACTCATGCAGCACCACCGAGCCGGTGCGCAGCAACTGCTCGCGCTTGAGACCGTTATAGACATAGGCCGGCGTATTGGCGTCGGCCAGCGCCTGCTGCAGACGCGAGCGCACGGTATTCAGCGCTTTGACTGAGCCGATGTAATTGTTCTCCCAGTGTGACTGGATCAGCTTTTCAGACAGACCCTTGACCGCGCCGGCCTTGAACGGCAACGGCACCGGCTCATGCTGATAAGCAAACGCATTCAGGGCAGGTTTAGCAGCCTCGGCGGCTGCTGCAGTGACGCTGCCCGCTGCGGCCACAGCACCGGCGGCGAGCAAGAAATTGCGACGGGTGGGCTGATTCATAGGTGCCTGTTAGCGGGTGAACAGCGCCCAGGTATAACATGCAGCAGGCCAAGCAGAGCACATCCGCACTTTGTCTAAAGGCCGCAAGGGGGAACATCATCATGACGCGCAGCACATTCACATCCCGGGCAGCGATCGGCTTGCTGGGACTGGCACTCAGCACCCAGGCGCTGGCCCATCATTCATTTGCGGTGTTCTTCTCTGACGATAAGCCAGTGACCAGCGTACAAGGCAAAGTAACCGGCTTTGATTTCAAGAATCCGCATGGCCTCATCCGCATCGAGGTACGCGAGCCCTCAGGCGCCGTGGTGCAATGGAAGGCCGAAACCAACTCGCCCTCCATCCTCGAGCGGCGCGGCTGGTCACGCGACAGCCTAAAGCTGGGCGATGAGATCACCATCGAGGGCTGGGCCGCGCGCGACGGGTCGCGCTACATGCGTTTGCGTAAAGCCACGCGCGCCGATGGCACGACGGTGGGCCAAGTGTTCGCTCCGCAGGAGGAGAAATAATGCGCGCTGCACGCTTCTGGCCGGCACTGGCACTCTGCGCCGCCACCCTGTTTACCGGCTTCGCTGCAGCGGCCGGTAAGCACCCCGACTTGTCGGGCTTCTGGAACCTGTCGCGCGGCAAGCCAGTGATTGATGCCCAACTGGCCGCCAAGCTGGCGCCCAACACCGTGGTGCTCGATGACGTGGGGCCTATCGAGTTCGGCATCCTGCAGTTCGGTGGTCTGAAGCTTAAGCCTGCTACGCTGGCCCGCGCCAAGGCGTGGAACATCAAAGACGACATGACGGTGGCCAACGCCTGTCGCGTGCCGTCGATCATCTATGCGATGCAAGGGCCCTTCCCCATCGAGATCTTCCAGGGCACCGAGCTCACCGTGATACGCCTGGAATACTTTGACATGACGCGCGTCATCTTCACCGATGGCCGCAAGCACCTGCCCGCCGACGGTCCGCATACCAAGACTGGCGATTCGATTGCGCACTGGGAAGGCGACATGCTGGTGGTCGAAACCACGCATCTTAAAGAATCGACCATCACCAACAACGGGCTGGATCACAGCCGCAACGTCAAGGTGATCGAGCGCTTCAAGCTGTCTGCTGACCGCAAGCAGTTGCTGTCCACGCAAGAGTTTGAAGACCCCGAGGTGCTGGATAACCGCGGCGCCCGGTTCGTCAGCTGGGATCGCGGCGTCGAAGGCGATCATGTGCACGCCTATGACTGCGACCCCAGCTTTGCCGAGAACTACGCGAACTAGCTCCGGAGGCCGTGCCATGTTCGTCAGCAACGCCTGGTACCTGGCCGCCTGGTCCAGCGAAGTCAGCAGCAAGCCGCTGGCACGGCGCATCTGCAATGAGCCCGTGGTGCTGTTTCGCGGCACAGATGGCAAGGCGGCAGCCTTGATCGACAGCTGCGCGCATCGCGGCGCACCGCTGAGCTTGGGCACCGTGGTCGCAGACGGCATCCGCTGCAACTATCACGGCGTGGTGTTCGACTGTCAGGGCAGCTGCGTGCAGATCCCCAACCAGCCGCTCATTCCGCCGCAGGCGCGAGTCAAAGCGTTTCCACTGGTCGAAAAAGATCAGATGCTGTGGATATGGATCGGTGACGCCGCAGCAGCCGATGCGTCGCTGATCGTCGATTACCCGTTTCATGGTGATCCGCGCTGGCCGTGTCGCCAAACCTTGGCACCGGTCGCCGCGCATTACCTGCTTATCGCCGACAACCTGCTGGATGCGACGCATCTGGCCTATGTGCATGGCAACACGGTGGGTGGTGCCAACCCTGCGGTGCACATGAGCGCCGAGTCCTCGCTGCAGCCCACACCTGAAGGCCTGCGCTATGAGCGGTTGATGCGCGACGCGCCGCCGCCGCCGGCCTATTCCGCTTGTGTGCACTTCCCGGGAAACATAGACCGTTGGCAGGCGTTTGATTTCATCGCACCCGCCACGGTTTTGCAGTACTCCGGCGGCGTACCGGCCGGTGCAGATCGCCAGACGGCGCAAGCACCGCGCTTTGACATGCGCATCTTTCACAGCGCAACACCGGCTACTGACAGCACCTGCTATTACTTTTATTCGGTGGCCAACGGTCATCACACCGATGACCCACAGGCGACGCAAATCATCTGTGAACAGGTGGATGCAGCCATAGTCGAAGACAAGCTGTTCATCGAGGCACAGCAGCAGCGAGTCGAAGAGCTAGGGGAAGATCGACTATTTGCCACCGCTGCCGATGCAGCGCGCTTAATGGCACGGCGTGCGGTGGCCCGATACGACCGGGCTCACAAGCTGTGAGCCAGCTCCACACTTCTTCCATTTAAGCCCGGCAATCTGCGCCCATGAAAACACTACCCTTGGTCTTAGCAGCCCTGTTTTTCAGCGGCTGCGGTGGTGGCGGCAGCTCAGCCCCCACAACTCCCACGGTCACAGTGACCGCACCCGGAGCACCGACAGGCGTGACCGCCACCGCGGGCAATGCCAGTGCCAGCATCGCCTTCACGGCGCCGGCGTCTGCGGGCGGCGCGGCCATCACCGGCTATACGGCGTCTTGCACCGGTGGTGGCGCCACGCGCACGGCCACCGGCACCAGCAGCCCACTGTCGGTGACCACACTGACTAACGGCACGGCCTATGCGTGTACGGTGACCGCAACCAATTCGGCTGGCACCGGCGCAGCCTCGACCAGCGCCAGCGTCACGCCCAGTGCCGGCACCAGTGGCAGCTTTACGCTGACCAGCACCGCAGGCATTGAGGGCGCCGCCATGGCAGCCGACTACACCTGCGACGGCACAGGCTCATCGCCACAACTGACGTGGTCCAACCCGCCTGCAGGCACGACCGAGTTTGCGGTGCTGATGACCACGCTGCCCGGCGATGGGACCACCAAGTGGAACTGGGTGATGGCCGGCATCCCGGCTGCCACACGCAGTCTGGCCAAAGACAGCTTTGGTCTGGGCACACCGGGTGTGGGCAGCGACGGTCCGTTCGTCGGCTATCAGCCGCCGTGCTCTCAGGGTCCGGGCGCCAAGGTCTATACCTTCACGGTGTATGCGCTGTCAGGCAGCCCCACGCTTGCCGCCACGCCCGTTACCGGCGCTGCGCTCACCAGTGCCATGGCTAACCTGACGCTGGGCACTGCGGTGCTCAACCTCAGCTTTACCCGTGCGACCACACCGACCGGCGGGACCACGGCTTGCGGCTATGTGCGCGGCGCGATAGCAAGCTCTAGCGGCGCCAATGTCAGCTGCGACGCCAGCTATGCCTACGTCAGCTCTAACAGCGTTGCCGCTCACGCCATGATGGATGGCATCACCGCCACTAACCTGCAGATCCCGGTGGGGCAGAACTTCCTGGGCGCCAACGGCTGGAAGATCCCGTTGGCGCCGGCCATTGCCGCGACGACCACCACGGCAGTCGATGGCCCCATCGGCATTGCCGTCAACGGTGTGGTGATCTTCAACCCCTGTAAGCAAGGCGGTTGCGCCAACGGCGACACCAAAGTGCTGGGCGAACTCGACGTGTGCAATGGTCATGCAGGCCGCGCTGACGATTATCACTATCACGCAGCCCCCACCTGCTTGATGGCCACCAAAGCAGCCAACTACTGGGACACCCATCCGGTGGGCTGGGCGCTAGATGGCTTTGCAATCTTTGGCTACAACAATGCCGATGGCACTGTGGCCACGCGCGATAGCGTCTGCGGTGGCAACACAACAGCGATCAGCAATGCGCCGGCCGGCTATAGCTATCATGTGACCGACGCCTCGCCCTATGTGTTGTCCTGCTTCCGCGGTACACCCAGCCCCGACTTGGCGGGCCAGGGTGGCAAGTACTCCCCTTTCCGCCAACCCCCGGTCACGCCGTTCAAGGTGTCGAACATGACGCTGACCACGGCCAGCGATGGCTACTCGGTGTTGCAGTTCACGTCGGCCATCAGCTTTACCACCACCGAGACCGGCACCGACAGCTATGCCAATGCCGCAGGCACCTATCGTGTGCGCTACAAGCAACTCACTGGCACCGCACTCAGCACGCAATTGGCCCTGCCGGCCAACAGCAACAAGTCGGCGTGCTGGAGCTTTCAGTTCACCGATGGCAGCGGCAACACCACGCAGCCGGCCACAAATTATTGCCGCTGACATGAAGCAGTATCTTGCAGGGCTAATGTTGCTGGTGACCCTGCAAGGCGCAGCCTGTGCACACGACCTGGTGAGCAATCGCCTGTCATTGGTGCAACGTGAGGCCAACCATGTGTCGCTGACGCTGGTCATCGACTATGTGCAGGCCATGCAAGCCGTCGCGGCGCCCAAGGCCAGCCTGAAAGAATTTGTCATCGCCTGCACAGGCATGGCCGACGGCCCTCTGCAGCGCACGCTAGGGCAGGCTCAGCTGAGCCTGGAGCAAGGCCTCGTGTTGCGCGACACACAGCATAGGCTACTGCGGGTAACGGCCTTGCAATGGCCATCACTGGGCGAGGCCCGGCGCATGCTGCAGCAAGCCGCCATGGCTTCCATTGCCCTGGGCAGCGACAAAATCGAACCGGCTGCGCTGGAACTGCAAGCCGATGTAACCTCGGCGCAAGCCATAGACGGCATCGAGATCCAGCTGCCGCCCGCACTGGCCGACATGACGGTCTTGTCTTACAAGCCGGTGCAAACGCGCGTCGATGCGCTCAGCCACAAGGCCACCGTAAGGTTCTGAGGGCTAGTTGTCCCAATCGGCAAAGAACTCAGCACCCGGCGGCTTGCCATCAACCCACATCTCCGAAGGGTCCCAGTGCTCGGCAATCAAGCCCTGACTGTCGATGCGGAACGCATCAAACCACGTGATGTAGTACACATGACTGGCATCGGCGCGATCACGAACCTTGCGCGCCGACAAAATCATCACGCGATCACCCTCAGCGGTAATCGACACCACCGGCATCTTCATATGGTCGGAAATCGGTTTGGGCGGCCGCGCCGTGCGGAAGAAATTAACGAAGATGTCCCGCCCTGAGGGCAGGTTGGGGTTGTGCTGGATGTAACCTGCAGCCATGTACTTAGCGGCCTGGTCCACGTGCCCGCCTTCGTAGACGATGCGCCAGAAGTCGAAAACATGCTTTTTGTTACGTGCGAGCTTGGCATCCGTGCTGGCCAGCATGGCCAACTGGTCTTTGACCGCCGCGGGTGTAGGCGGCACCTGCGCAACCAAAGACACCGGCACAGACACCAGCAGCAGGACCAGCAACAGGTTTGCGCGCTTCATGGGGACTCCGGACAGTGGTGAGCAAATGCAGTTAGGATCTCAATTTAAACTAAGGAGCCGGCCATGCAACCCAGCCTGACGCCTTTTCACGGCAGTTCGACCAAGGGCGAACCCAAGCTCGAGTTCGTGTTTGAGATCAAGCTCAAGTTCGCCAAGTACGAGACCATTGCGGCCATGCCCAGCGGCGCCGGTCGCGGCTTTGTGTACATCGAGAGCGGCGTCATCAGCGGGCCTTATCTGAATGGCAAGGTGCTGCCCTACAGCGGCGGTGACTGGGCCATGTTCCGGCCTGACGATGTGATCTCGACCGATGCCCGCTACATGCTTGAAGCCGAAGATGGCACACGCATCCTGATGTACAACCGCGGCTTTCTGTGGGGTCACCAGCCCGACACCCTCAAGCGCATCCAGGACTGGATGTTCCGCGATGGCCCGGAAGTGCCCTTCGATGAGTTTTATCTGCGTGCCGCGCCCAGCTTTGAGACCGAGAAAGGTCCGCATGATTGGCTGATGCGGCATGTGTTCATCGGTTTGGGCCAACGCCAGTCCGATGGCAACACCATCAAGTACTTCGCGCTGCTCTAGCGCTTAAGCAAAGGCCGCCGCCTCGGCAAACAGCTTGCCGGCGGCGTCTTTAGCGGCCAGCTTGGGTTCGCCCTGCAGCGGCCAGTCCACGCCCACTGTCGGGTCGCTCCACAACAAGCTGCACTCGAACTCCGGGTGCCAATAGTCGGTGGTCTTGTACAAGAACTCCGCCATGTCGCTGGTGACCGTAAAGCCATGGGCATAGCCCGGCGGCACCCACAGCTGCCGCTTGTTATCGGCCGACAGTTCCACGCCCACCCACTTACCGAAGTTGGGCGAACTGCGGCGCATATCGACCACCACATCAAACACACTGCCGGTCGACACGCGCACCAGCTTTCCCTGCGGATGCTGGATCTGATAATGCAGTCCGCGCAACACGCCACGCTGCGATCGACTGTGGTTGTCCTGCACAAAGCTGACGTCCAGGCCGGTGACGGCACGGAAGTCCCGGTCGTTAAAGCTCTCAAAGAAGAACCCGCGCTCATCGCCGAACACTTTGGGCTCTAGGATCAGCACATCGGGCAGCGCAGTGGGTATGGCGGTAAACGGCATCGCAAACTCCTAGCGGATCAAACCCAGCAGGTACTGGCCGTAGCCGTTCTTGGCCAGCGGCGCAGCCAGGGCCGCGACTTGTTCGGCGTTGATCCAGCGCTGCACATAGGCCACCTCTTCCGGGCAGGCGACCATCAAGCCTTGTCTACGCTGCAAGGTGGCAATGAAGCTTGAAGCCTCGAGCAGGCTGTCATGCGTACCGGTATCAAGCCAGGCAAAGCCGCGACCCATGATCTCGACATCGAGTTGCTGCTGCTGCAGATAGTGCCGATTGACGTCAGTGATTTCATATTCGCCGCGCGCCGAAGGCTTGATGTTCGCTGCGATGTCACACACCTGCTTGTCGTAAAAATAGAGCCCGGTGACAGCGTAGTTGCTGCGCGGCTTGACTGGCTTTTCTTCGATGCTGATGGCGCGCTGCGATGAGTCGAACTCGACCACGCCGTAACGCTCCGGGTCGTGCACATGGTAGGCGAACACTGTGGCACCGCTCTGTCGGCTGTCAGCGTTTTGCAACTGCTTGACCAAGTCGTGTCCGTAAAAAATGTTGTCACCCAGGATCAGCGCGCTGGGGTCCTGGCCTACAAAATCGCGGCCAATGACAAACGCCTGCGCCAGTCCATCGGGCGAAGGCTGCACCGCATAAGAGATGTTCATGCCCCACTGGCTGCCATCGCGCAGCAACTCGGTAAAGCGTGGTGTGTCTTGCGGTGTTGAGATGATCAGTACATCGCGTATACCGGCCAACATGAGTGTGGTCAGCGGGTAGTAGATCATCGGCTTGTCATAGATGGGCATCAGCTGCTTGGACACAGCTTGCGTCACCGGATACAGGCGCGTGCCCGAGCCGCCCGCGAGAATTAGGCCTTTGCGCATCAGGGTGTCCTTGCCAGCAATTGAGTCAGTACGTGATTGGCGCCGTGCCGCCAGTCGGGCAGGTGCAAACCAAACGTCTGTCGCAGACGTTCGGTTGAGAGTCGCGAATTGGCGGGACGCTTGGCTGGCGTCGGATAAGCGCTGGTGGGTATTCCCTGCAAGGCACCGGGCGGCAGCTTGAGCGGCCGGCCGGCAGCACGCGCAGCCTCAATAACAAACCCGGCCAGGTCATACCAACTGGCCACGCCACCTGCCGTCAGGTGATAAGTGCCATAGGGGTTTTGATCAGCCTCAGCGGCCGTCACGCGTGTAATGAGCAAGCGCGTGATGATCTGCGCGGTCACGTCTGCGATCAGCGCGGCACTGGTCGGCGCGCCAAACTGATCGTTGACCACGCTTAAAGACTCGCGCTCGGCAGCCAGACGCAGCATGGTCTTAACGAAGTTGGCGCCCTGCACCCCGAACACCCAGCTGGTGCGCAAGATCAGATGTTCTGCACAAGCCTCGCGCAGCGCCACTTCACCGGCCGCCTTGCTGGCGCCATACACGTTGACCGGGCACAACTCGTCGTCTTCGCTATAAGGCCCGGACTTGCTGCCATCAAACACATAGTCGGTGGAATAGTGGATGACGCAGGCGCCGCAGCGCGCGGCTTCATCACCCAGCACATGCAAGGCTTCGGTGTTGACCGCATAGGCCGTCTCGGTGTCCGACTCAGCGCGATCTACTGCAGTGTAGGCCGCGGCATTGACGATGATGTCAGGCGCGTACTGGCGCACCGTGGCGCGCACCCTCTCAGGTTGCGCCAGATCGCAGCGCGAGCGGTCGACCGCGATGACCTCGCCCAGCGGGGCCAATGCCCGCTGCAGCTCAAACCCGACCTGGCCATTGCAACCGGTGAGCAGCAGCTTCACGGCGGGTTGCCGTACTGTTGACCGACCCAGTCGCGATAGGCGCCGCTGGTCACATCCTGCACCCACTGCGCGTTATCGAGGTACCAGCGCACGGTCTTGGCCAGACCGGTCTCAAAGGTTTCGGCCGGCCGCCAGCCGAGTTCTTGTTCGATCTTGCGGGCATCGATGGCATAGCGCCGGTCGTGCCCGGGCCGGTCGGTAACGAACGTGATCTGCGTGGCATAGGACTGGCCATCGCTGCGCGGCTGCATGGCATCGAGCAGTCTGCACAGGGTGTGCACCACTTCGAGGTTGGCCTTCTCATTCCAACCGCCGATGTTATAGGTCTCGCCTAAGCGACCGCCTGCCAGGACTGCACGTATGGCACTGCAATGGTCGCCGACATACAGCCAGTCGCGCACCTGCTGGCCATCGCCATAGATGGGCAAGGGCTTGCCGGCCAGCGCATGGTGTATGACCAGCGGGATCAGCTTTTCGGGGAAGTGATAGGGGCCATAGTTGTTGGAGCAGTTGGTGGTCAGCACAGGCAGACCATGGGTGTGGTGCCAGGCGCGCACCAGATGGTCACTGGCCGCCTTGGTGGCCGCATAAGGGCTGTTGGGCTCGTAGCGATTGGTCTCAGCAAACGCTGCATCGGAGGCCGACAAGGAGCCGTAGACCTCGTCAGTGCTGACATGCAGCAAGCGAAAGTGCTGGCGCGCATCGCCCTGCAGGGAACCCCAATAGGCGCGTACAGCTTCCAGCAGGCGGAAGGTACCGACCACATTGGTCTGAATGAAATCGTCCGCGCCGTGTATCGAACGGTCGACATGACTCTCGGCAGCAAAATTGACCACCGCCCGTGGCTGGTGCTGCGACAGCAACCCGGCCAGCAGCGTGGGATCGCCGATATCGCCCTGAACGAACACATGCCGCGCATCAGCGGCCAAGCCGGCCAGATTGGCCAGATTGCCGGCATAGGTCAGCTTGTCGAGGTTAACCACCGGTTCATCGCTCTGGGCCAGCCAATCGCGCACAAAACAAGAGCCGATGAAGCCGGCGCCGCCGGTAACTAGCAGGGTCATGAATCCAATCCTCGCAGAGCTG
>CAIVTJ010000239.1 GCA_903908825.1 uncultured Pseudomonadota bacterium
GACGCTGGCCGATATGAGCGAGAAAGCGCTGACGGTACTGCGTACCCGCAAGGACATCGCCTGCGTGCTGATCAACCCTTTGCAGGCCTTGCACCCCAATGCCAATGCGCCGGGCGATTCGGGCCTCATCGACGGCGTGCGCAGCGCGCAGTTCAACCGCGAGGCCTATACGCGCTGGTTGCAGCAGTTGCGTCAGGTCTGCACCGAGCGCGGCATCGTGCTTATCTTTGACGAGGTGTTCCTCGGCTTCCGGCTGGCTATCGGCGGTGCGCAAGAATATTTCGGTGTGCAGGCCGACCTGGTCACCTATGGCAAAACGCTGGGTGGCGGCTATCCGGTGGGTGTGGTCTGCGGGCCGGCTGAACTGATGAAGCGCTATCGCGATCAGCGTCCTGCCGACATCACCTTTGCCCGCGGCACGTTCAAAGAGCACCCCTATGTCATGGGTGCTATGCACGAGTTCCTGCGCTTCCTCGAGAGCGATGAAGCGCGCGTTATTTATGATGGTGTCGATGAACGCTGGAATCAGCGCGCTGTGCAGTTGAATCAGCGCTTGCAGGCGGCAGATCTGCCGCTGCGCGTGGCCAATATGAGTTCGGTGTGGACGGTGACCTACACACAGCCGGGTCGCTATAACTGGATGCTGCAGTATTACCTGCGGGCTGAAGGCTTGGCCCTCAGCTGGGTAGGTACCGGCCGGTTTATCTTCAGCTTGAACTACAGCGATGCCGATTTTGCAGCGGTCGCAGATCGGGTTTTGCTGGCCGCAGAGGCCATGCGCCGTGATGGCTGGTGGTGGAGCGAGCCGTCGTTGACTCGCAAGTCGATTAAGCAGCGCATCCTGGGGGAGACCCGTCGCGCTTGGTTCGGCCAGCGCACCGCGTGATGCGCTGGCCTTAAGGGCACGCCGCTTTAGTGGCGGGCGTGCATCGGGTCGATGAGTTCGCCACGCATCAGATACAACGGAGCGCGGTAATACAACATCACATCATGGAAAGGGTCGGTCATGATCTTGGTGGCCCAAGCGATGCCCGCCATGAAACCCTGCAGGAAGAACAGGTGAATGGTGCGGAACAACAAGCCGCCCACACCCACAGCCAGCCACATCAGGCCGACGTTGTTCAGGAACTGGTCGATGTTGCCGGCGGCATCAAAAATGCCGAACAGAGTCGGGTTGATGACCAGCAGCAGCGGTGACAGGGCCCAGACGACCATCAGCACAATCTTGCGGTGCAAGTTGTAGCCGACTTTGATCTCTTCTTTATGTTCATGCGTGGCCTGGTTCGCTTCGTCATAGCCCTTGGGCTCGAAGAAGAAATGACCCGCCTGACGGCTGGTCATGGACACCAGCCAAGCCAGCAGACCGGAGGCTGCAGGGTTGGTGAACAGCAGGGCATAGGCAGCCAGAAAGCTCAGCGCGCTGATCAGATGCAATGTCTGGTTGATGCGGCTGTGATGGTAGTAGCGATGGTCGTCCCAGCGCTGCACCCGCAACGTCTCAAAGAAATCCTTCATGCCGGCCCTCCGTTGGATTTGGCATGTAATATATATAGCACAGATGTTGCAGATTGATTAACCGGACGGGCTCACAGGTCTGTTCATGAACTCGTCACAGGCCCTAATTAACATTCGTTAACAGTGAAAATCCTAATCGCAACAGACGCCTGGCTGCCCCAGACCAACGGGGTGGTGCAAACCCTGCGGCAGACTTCCCAGTGTCTGCGGGTCGCCGGTCATGAAGTCGAGATGCTGACGCCCGAGCCCTTTCATACGGTGCCGTGCCCCAGTTACCCGGAAATCCGCCTGTCTTTGTTGCCGGCGCGCTATGTCCGGCAGCGACTGCGCGAGTTCGCGCCGGATGCCATACACATCGCCACTGAGGGGCCCATCGGCTTTGCCATGCGCCGCGCCTGCCTCGCCGCAGGCCTTAAGTTCACTACCTCGTACCACACGCAGTTCCCTGAATACATGCGCACCCGGGCGCCCATTCCGCTCAACTGGTCCTATGCCGCGCTGCGCTGGTTCCATGGCGCGGCCGAGCGTTGCATGGTCAGTACACCGACCATGGAGGGCCTGCTGCGGGGCCGCGGGTTCACTAATATTGCTCGTTGGCAGCGCGGCGTGGACACCGACCTGTTCCGGCCGCGCGACAAGGCCTTCCTGAACTTGCCCCGTCCCATCGCCTGTTATGTCGGCCGTCTGGCGGTCGAAAAGAACATCGACGCCTTTCTGGAAATGCCCTGGGCGGGCAGCAAGCTGCTGATCGGTGATGGCCCGGAGCGGGCCCGGCTGCAGCAGCAATACCCCGCGGCGGTTTTTGCCGGTTTCCGCTTTGGCGAGGACCTGGCCTGTCATCTGGCGGCGGCCGACATCATGGTTTTCCCCAGCCTGACCGACACATTTGGTCTGGTGAATCTGGAGGCCATGGCCTGTGGTGTGCCGGTGGCGGCCTTCCCAGTGACCGGGCCCATCGACGTGATCGATGACGGCATCACCGGGGCGCTCGATACCGACTTGGGTCGGGCTGCGCAGCGCGCGCTAGCCGTCGATCCTCAGGCCTGCCGCGACCGGGCCTTGCGCTCGGACTGGCATGCCAGCACACGGCAGTTCGCAGCCAACCTCTTTAACAACAGGGCGGCGTGAGCTGACACCGTCGGGGGCATCGCCGTGTTTCGTAGTGCCTTTGCGTTGGTCTGCTGCAGCTGGTTTGTGGGTCTGACGGCGGCAGCACCGCTCATCCAGCAACCTGGGGTCGAAGCCGCCTATCAGCAGACTGCCGGTGAGCTGTTGTGGCATAAGGATGCCGCGCTGTCAGCGACCGGACGGGCCTTGCTGACTGAACTGGTCAATGCCGAGCAGCGGGGCTTA
>CAIVTJ010000240.1 GCA_903908825.1 uncultured Pseudomonadota bacterium
GCGCGTAAGCACTGACGTCCGGGCTCAGCGCTGTGCCGGTGTTGATAAACGTGACCGGGTGCGGCAGCGACTGCAGCGCTTGTAATAGCGCCAAGCCCAGCGTGACGTTGGCCTCGTGCTGCTGCAGCAGGGTTTCGCCTTTGCGGCCATAGCTGCAGGCCGTGTGCACCACCGCCTGCGGCGCGTAGTGGGTCACGATGGCGTGCAACCCGGTATGGCTGTCATAGCGGCACACCTCGGCTTGCAGTGCAGCGTCGTCTAAGCGTTGCAGCGATGCTTTGGCCCGCAAGGGCAAACACAACTGATGACCGGCTGCGTGCAGGCTGCGCGCTAACGCGCTGCCCAGATAACCACTCGCGCCGGTCAGCAGGATGCGCATGGACTAGAAGCCGACGCCAAAAAACTCTTGCAGCTTGGCCACGACAAAGTCCAGGTGCGCGGTGGTCAGTCCCGGATAAACACCCAACCAGAAGGTCTGGTTCATCACGATGTCGGTGTTGGTCAGGCTGCCGCTGACGCGGAAGTTGCGCCCGATCATATAAGGCTGTCGCGTCAGGTTGCCGGCAAATAGCAAGCGCGTGCCGATGCGGTTCTGATCCAGGTAATTGATGAGGTCCACACGCTGTACACCCGACTCGGGCTTGAGCACCAGCGGGAACCCGAACCACGAGGGGTTGGCACCGGGCGTGGCCTCGGGCAGATGCAGGAAAGGCTCTAAATCGCGCAGTGCGTTCTTCAGGTAGTCAAAGTTGGCGCGACGCGTGGCGATGAACTCATCTAAGCGATCGAGCTGGGCCAGCGCGCAGGCGGCCTGCATGTCGGTAATTTTAAGGTTATAGCCCAAGTGGCTATAGGTGTATTTGTGGTCATAGCCCTGCGGCAGATTGCCCAGCTTCCAGCAAAAGCGCTTGTTGCAGGTGTTGTCCTTGCCCGGCGGGCAATAGCAGTCACGGCCCCAGTCGCGGAACGACTCGGCGATGAGCTTAAGCTCACTGCTGTTGGTGAACACCGCACCGCCCTCACCCATGGTGATGTGATGCGCCGGATAAAAACTCAAGGTGCCGATGTCACCAAAGGTGCCCACCAGCTGACCGTTATAGGTGGCGCCCAAGGCATCGCAGCAGTCTTCGATCAGCCACAGGCCGTGCTTGCGGCATAGCGCAGTGACCACATCGACATTGAACGGGTTGCCCAAGCTGTGAGCCAGCATGATGGCGCGCGTCTTGGGTGTGATGGCCGCCTCGATGAGGCTGGCATCGATGTTGTGCGTGGCCAGCTCCACATCAACAAACACCGGCACCGCACCGAACTGCAAGATGGGATTGACGGTGGTCGGAAAGCCCGCTGCCACACCGATGACTTCATCACCGGGCTTGATGGCCCGATCGCCCAAGCGCGGTGAAGTCAGCGTCGAGAACGCGACCAGGTTGGCCGATGAACCGGAGTTCACTGTAATCAGGTGCTTCACGCCAAGGTAAGCGGCCAAGCGCTGTTCAAACTCGGCGTTAAAACGACCGGTGGTCAACCAGCCATCGAGGCTGGCATTGACCATGTTCTGTAATTCGGCAGCCCCGATAACTTTGCCCGACACCGGCACTGGCGATTGGCCGGGTACAAACGGTGCCGGAGCGCAGGCCAGTTCGGCATAGCGGCCCACCAGTGTAGAGATCTCCTGGCGCAGCGCCTCGGCAGCAGAAACGGTCATGCGGTCACCTGATAGTCGTTGATGTGTTGCAGGCACAGAGCGCGGGCATCGCCTCCGGCCAGCCAAGCCTGTTGCCAGGCGATGATCTTGTGCAAGGCTGTTGCAAGGTCCCAGCGCGGCTGCCAGCCCAGTTGCTGCTGCGCCTTGGTGATGTCCAGCTTCAGATAATGTGCTTCGTGCAGATGCTCGCCCGCATCGCATTGCCAATGCGCACCGTTGCCCCATTGAGCCACCAGTTGTTCAACCAGCCATTGCACCGGACGTGCATCGGCATCTAAGGGACCGAAGTTCCACGCTTGTGCCCAGGGCTGACCCTGCTGATGCAGACGCTGCGCCAACAGCAGATAGCCCGACAAAGGCTCAAGCACATGCTGCCAAGGCCTGATGGCTTGCGGATGGCGGATGACCAAGGGCTCACCGCGACCCATGGCACGCAAAAAGTCGGGGATCAAGCGGTCTTGTGCCCAGTCACCCCCACCGATGACATTGCCTGCGCGTGCACTGGCCACTGCGGTGCTGCCCTGCGCGAAAAAAGATTTACGGTAGGCGCTGGTCACCAGCTCTGAACAGCCCTTGCTGTTGCTGTAGGGGTCATGACCGCCCATGGGCTCGTCTTCACGATAGCCCTGCAGACGCTCGACGTTTTCGTAGCACTTGTCTGTGGTCACATTGACGATGGCGCGCACGCCACCGACTTGCCTTGCCGCATCGAGCACATGCACCGTGCCCATGACGTTGGTGGCATAGGTGGCCACAGGCTCGGCATAGCTGGCGCGCACCAGCGGCTGCGCTGCCATGTGGATGATGATCTCGGGTTGTGCTTCACGCACCGTGCGCAGTACGGCTGCAGCATCACGCACATCGGCCAGCGTGCTGACCATGCCATCGGCGATGCGCGCCTGTTCAAACAAAGCCGGATTAGTGGGCGGTGCCAGTGCAAGGCCCTGCACGCGCGCGCCCAGAGTCTGCAGCCACAGGCACAGCCAGCTA
>CAIVTJ010000241.1 GCA_903908825.1 uncultured Pseudomonadota bacterium
GCGCTGCTGCTGCTGCCGGGCTTGGTCGGCATGATCGGATTCCGCCGCCGCAAGCAATTGGGGTAGATTGGCGGCTGCCGCGATAGGCGGCGTGTTGGTACCAGACATGTCCGCCCAGAGCCTGCAGCTGATTTCGTCTATGGCTACGCGCAAGTTGCTCGATGAACTTGCGACGCAATACACCGCTGCCACGGGGCAAGCGGTGTCTTGTAGTGCGGCGGGTGGTGTCGATGTGGCCAAACGCGTTCGGGGCGGCGAGTACACCGATGTGGTGGTTCTCGCCGACAACGTCATCGACAAGCTCATCGCCGAAGGGCACTTGCTGGCCGGCAGCCGGGTTGATGTCGTGCGCTCGGGTGTGGCGGTGGCGGTGCCGGCCGGCGCACCACTGCCCGACCTGAGCACTGAGCAGTCCGTGCGTCAGGCCGTGCTGGATGCACCGACTCTCAGCTATTCCACCGGACCCAGCGGCGTCTACCTCGAACAGTTGTTTGCCCGCTGGGGCATTTTCGAGACCGTTAAACCGCGCATCGTTGTACCGCCGCCGGGCGTGCCCGTGGGTTCACTGGTGGCCGACGGCCGGGTTGCGCTGGGCTTTCAGCAACTCAGCGAGTTGATGGGCGTCGACGGCCTGGTGGTCGCCGGTCCCTTGCCGCCTGCCATTCAAACACTGACGGTGTTCGCCGGTGGCGTGTGTGCACTCAGCACCGCGCCGGTACAGGCCGCTGCGCTGTTGGCGTATCTGGGCGCACCGGGCACTGCGGCTGCCAAGCAGCGCCACGGCATGGAAGGCGTCTCACTTGAGCGATAACGCGGCTCTGCCCAGACTGCCGATGACGCGCCCGTCCATCGACGAGGCGACCATCGCCGGTGTGGTTGAGGTTTTGCGTTCGGGTTGGATCACCTCCGGCCCTAAGGTCAGCGAATTTCAAAACGCCTTGTCGCAGTTGTTCGGCGGCCGGCCGGTGCGGGCCTTCAATTCGGGCACCTGCACCATGGAGATCGCGCTGCGCATCGCCGGCATCGGCGCTGGCGATGAAGTCATCACCACGCCCTTGTCGTGGGTGGCCACCAGCAATGTCATCCTCGAGGTCGGCGCCACGCCGGTGTTCGTCGATATCGATCCGGTGACGCGCAACATCGATCTGCAGCGCGTCGAGGCGGCCATCACACCGCGCACCAAAGCCATTTTGCCGGTTGATCTGGCGGGACTGCCGGTCGATCGTGATGTGCTCTATGCCTTGGCCACAAAACACCGCTTGCGGGTCATCGAAGACGCAGCGCAGTCCATAGGCAGCAGTTGGAATGGCAAGCTCATCGGCTCTACCGGCGACTTTGTCTCATTCAGCTTTCACCCCAACAAGAACATCACCACCATCGAAGGCGGCTGTCTGGTGATGAACACCGACGCCGAAGCCAAACTGGCCGAACAGTACCGCCTGCAGGGTGTGCAACGATCAGGCTACGACGGCATGGAAGTCGACGTCCTGGGCGGTAAGTTCAACCTCACCGATGTGGCCGCGCGTGTGGGTTTGGGTCAGTTGCCGCACCTGCAAACCTTTACGGCACAGCGGCGCGAGCTGGCACGTTGTTACCATGAATTGCTGAGCGCGCAGCCCGATTTGCAGTTGGGCTTGCCACCAGCAGACTTTACCCACAGCAACTGGCATATGTTCCAAGTGGTCTTGCCCGAGCAGCGTCTGTCGGTGCCGCGGGCTACCATCATGGCCGAGCTCGATGCAGCCGGCATTGGTACCGGCGTGCACTATCCGCCCATCCATCTGTTTGCCCTTTATCAACGCCTGGGTTTCAGAGCGGGGCAGTTTCCGCTAGCCGAATATGCCGGGCGCAATATTTTGACCTTGCCCTTGTTCGTGGGTATGACGCCCGCCGATGTGGCACGCGTCGTCGACCAATTGGGACGTAGCCTTCGCTCACACCTCGCTTAAGTCATCACTGCGGAAGTAACAGCATGTCGCAACAGCAGACGGATCTGGATGCCATCGTTGTCGGTGCCGGTTTTGCCGGCTTGTACATGCTGCACCGCTTGCACAGGCTGGGGCTCAAAGCACGCATCATCGAAAAAGCTGGCGGTGTCGGCGGCACTTGGTACTGGAACAGTTACCCGGGTGCACGTTGCGACATTGAGAGCCTGCAATACTCCTATAAGTTTGATGAAGCGCTGCAGCAGGAATGGCAGTGGAGCGAGCGCTATGCCACCGGCGCCGAGATCCTGCGCTATCTGAACCACGTCTGTGACCGCTTTAATTTGCGCGATGACATTCAGTTCAACGCGACGGTGGTGTCTACGGTCTATGACGATGCTGCCGGCTGTTGGACGGTCACTCTAGATAACGGCCAAGCGCTGAGTGCGCGCTATGTCATCGCTGCCAGTGGTGTGCTGTCGTCAGCAAACATGCCCGACATCGCCGGCCGTGACAGCTTTGCCGGTGCCCTGTTGCATACCGGCAATTGGCCGCGCGAGGGCTATGACTTTGCCGGTAAGCGCGTGGCGGTGATCGGCACCGGTTCGTCCGGCATTCAAGTCATGCCCGAAATCGCCAAGCAGGCGGCGCAGGTCACGGTGTTTCAGCGCACTGCGGCCTATACCATCCCGGCGCGCAACGCACCGCTGGACCCTGCCGTGCAGGCAGCCATCAAGGCCGATTACAAAGGTTATCGCGAGCGCTGGAGCCGCATGCCGTTGGCAGCGGAGTTTGATCATCGCAATGTGTCGGCACTGACTGACCCGCCCGAGTCAGCGCGCGCCGAGATGGAAGCGCGTTGGGCCAAGGGTGGCGTGAGCTTCGGCGCAGCCTTCAACGATCTGATGATGGATCGCGAAGCCAACAAAGTGGCTGCTGAGTTTGTGCGCGAGAAAATCCGCGCCACCGTTAAAGACCCTGCAACGGCCGAGGCGCTGAGCCCCAAGCAGTTGTTCGGCTGCAAGCGCATTTGCCTAGACAGTGACTATTACGCCACCTACAACCAGCCGCATGTATCGCTGGTCAACCTGGAGGCGGGCGGCATAGAGCGCATCGTTCCCGAAGGTATAGTGGTCGCGGGTAAGACTCACGCCTTTGATGTCATCGTGTTTGCCACAGGCTTTGATGCGATGACCGGTTCGCTGCTGCGCATGGGTGTCCGTGGCAAGGGCGGCCTGTCGCTGGCCGATAAGTGGGCGGCCGGTGCGCGCACCTATCTGGGTGTGCAGACGCAGGGCTTCCCCAACCTGTTCCTGATCACCGGGCCGCAGAGTCCGTCGGTGTTCACCAATATGGTGCCGGCCATCGAACAGGATGTGGACTTTATCGCCGGTTGCCTAGGCTATCTGCGCGAGCACGGGCTGCACAGCATGGAGGCGGATGCCGCTGCCGAAGACGCTTGGGTTAAGCAGGTGACTGCAGTGGCCGAATCCACGCTCTACACCAGCTGTAACTCGTGGTACCTGGGTGCCAACATTCCCGGCAAGCCGCGGGTGTTTCTGGCGCACATCGGCTTTCCCAATTTTGTAGACCGGTGTAACGAGGCGGCGGCCAAGGGTTATGAGGGCTTTCATCTGTCATGAGTAATCCTTCTCTGCGTATTGCCATTGTGGGTGGCGGCATCGTTGGTCTGACTGCTGCACTGAGTTTGGCCAAGGTGGGCTTCAAACCTGTGGTCTATGAAGCGGTGCGCATCCCGCAGCCACTGGGTGTCGGCATCAATGTGCTGCCCCATGCGGTGCGCGAGATGGCCGAACTCGGACTGCTGGATAAGCTGGTCCATCTCGGTGTGCCCATCACCGATCTGGCTTATCGCATGGCTGATGGCCGTCTGGTCTGGCACGAACCGCGTGGCCTGCAAGCAGGGTACGGCTGGCCGCAGGTGGCTGTGCATCGTGGCCGCTTGCAGATGATGCTGATAGAGGAAGTACAGGCAGCGCTGGGACCCGATGCGGTGCGCTTCAACCATGCGCTGGCGGGTCTGCAATTACAGCAGCGCGGCGCAACGCTGCAGTTTGCCGACCGCGATAGCGCTGCTGCTGTTGCAACAGTCGAGGCTGATCTGGTGATCGGCACTGATGGCATCCACTCTGCGGTGCGCAAACACTTCTATCCTAACGAAGGCATTCCCAAATGGAGCGGTGTGTCCTTGTTTCGGGGTACTACGGTGCTGCCTGCAGGACAAGTCGGTGCGCTGATGCACTGGACCGGTCACTCGAGACAGAAATTCGCCGGGTACCCGATCTCTATCGATCCGCACAGCGGCGAAATCCTCTTCAACTGGATCTGTGATCTGCGTACGGCAGAGCCGGGTTCCACACCCCGCGAGGATTGGACCTATAGAGTCGAACGCGCACCGCTGTTGCCCCGCTACCAGAACTGGCAGTGGACCGGCATTGATGTGCCCGCCATCGTCGCAGCGGCCAGCGAGGTGTATGAGTTCCCCATGGTGGATCGCGATCCTCTGCCGCAATGGACGCATGGCCGCGTGACGCTGGCGGGTGATGCTGCCCATCCCATGTATCCCATCGGCTCTAACGGCGCGACTCAGGGCATCATCGATGCACGGGCACTGGCCTTTCATCTGGCCACCTCGCCGGATGTCGATGCTGCATTGGCCGCATACGAAGCCGAGCGTCGCGAAGCCACCAGTCGCATCGTGCTCACCAATCGGGCCCATGGCCCGGACAAGGTGCTGGAAATCGCTGCAGCACGGGCTGCCGATCCTGCGATCGATCTGGATGCCGTCTTCCCGATGGCCGAGCGGGCGCAGATCGGGCAGGACTACAAACTCATCGCGGGCTTTGATCCTCAGTTACTCAACGCACGGCGCAGCTATACCCCCTGACCGGGCGGGAGAGACTCATGAAGATCAGCATCGGCGGCTTGTGGCTGGCTTTGGGGCTTGGCAATGCGACGATTGTTCAAGCCCAGGTGATCGGCTCGGCAGGGGGTACGGGTCCGCTGCCTGCAGTGGCTGAGCGCGTGGCCACACTGCCGCAGCACACGCTGTACCGTCCTCTGCAGTTACCGACTGCGCCATTGCCGCTGCTGGTCTGGGGAAATGGTGCCTGCCGTGGCAATGGCCTTGCTTACGAGACGTTTCTTAAGCAGATCGCATCACAGGGCTATGTGGTCATTGCCGTGGGTGCGCCGCGTGCCAGCCACGAGCAGGAGCTTGCACAGCAAGCGCGCGACGCCAACACCGCTGCCGTTGCACCACCTCAGGCCGGACCGCATGCCACACCCGACGAGACTCAGTCTGCGCAACTGCTGGAGGCCATCGACTGGGCAGCGCGCGAGAATACCCGGCAGGGCAGCAGCCTGCGCACTCATATCGATGTAACCAGGATTGCGGTCGCGGGCCATAGTTGTGGCGGTTTGCAGGCGCTGGCGGTATCTGACGACCCGCGCGTGCGTACAACGTTGGTGCTCAACAGCGGTATCTATACCAGGCCGGGCACAGGCTTAAGTGGCGTGCAGCTCGAAAAATCCCACTTGGCCCGGTTGCACGGGCCGATGCTCTATCTGTCCGGTGGCCCTGGCGATATCGCGCACGTCAATGCGCTCGATGATGTCGCGCATATCAACCACGTGCCGGTCTTCCATGCGTGGTTGCCGGTAGGGCACGGCGGTACATTCAATGCGCCGCATCTGGACGGTGGTGATTGGGCGCACGTGGCGGCGCGCTGGCTGGACTGGACTCTCAAAGGCAGTGCCGATGCGAGCTGGGATTTTGCAGGTCCTGCCTGCCGCTTGTGTGTGGATGACCGCTGGCACATCACACAGAAGAACATTGGTCTGCCTACGGGCCCCTTGCGTCAATCACGCTATGTGACGGTACGCGATGGCACGCGTCTGGCAATTCACATCTATCGTCCTGCTATCGGCGGCCGGCCGGTCGATACACCAATGCCGGTGATCTTCTCGTTCACACCCTATCGCGCGCGCTTTTATGGGCCATCGGGTGAGATCAACGAACTGGCGCAGTTCGGCAGCTTTGGGGTCAAGGACCTGACAGAGAAGGGCTATGTGATCGCTATTGCC
>CAIVTJ010000242.1 GCA_903908825.1 uncultured Pseudomonadota bacterium
ACCACGTCTACGGCGCCGGAGCGCACCAGCATGTCGGTGATCTCGAGGGCCTGCTCGCCGTTGTCGGGCTGCGAGACCAGCAGGTCTTCGATGTTGACGCCGAGCTTGCCGGCGTAGCTGGGGTCGAGGGCGTGCTCGGCGTCGACGAAGGCGGCGGTGCCGCCGGCGCGCTGCACCTCGGCGATGACCTGCAGCGTGAGCGTGGTCTTACCGGATGACTCAGGGCCGTAGATTTCGACGACGCGACCCTTGGGCAGGCCGCCGATGCCCAGCGCGATGTCCAGGCCCAGCGAGCCGGTGGAGATGGCCTCTACGTCATACAGGGCGCTGGCGTCGCCCAAGCGCATGACCGAGCCCTTGCCGAATTGCTTTTCGATCTGGCCGAGGGCGGCGGCGAGCGCCTTTTTGCGATTGTCATCCATGGGGGAACCTCTGAGGTTGCAGGCTGTGGGGTTGAGCGAAGTATTCCACAGACTGCTGTATATGTGTACAGCCTTTTATTGACCCGAATGGGGCAAAACGCAAATCACCCGGCGCTAAAGGGCGGGACGGACAGCCCGCTGCTGCAGGCCGCGCAGCGCCCGGGCCACCGACTGCCGGCGCACCGCGTCGCGGTCACCGGCAAACTGCTGGTGTTCGGCGGTGACCTCTACGGCTCCGCCGGGACCGCGCACCGCCCAAGCCATCCACACACTGCCGACCGCATTGTGCAGCGTGGCGCCGCCGGGGCCGGCCACGCCGCTGATGGACAGCGCCAGGTCAGCGCCGGTGCGCAGCAGCGCGCCTTGGGCCATCTCGAGCACGGTCTGCTGGCTGACAGCGCCATGCATCAGCAGGGTTTGCGGTGTCACGCCGACATCGCGCTGCTTGGCAGCATTGCTATAGGTGACGTAGCCGCACTCGAACCAAGCCGAGCTGCCGGCCAGGTCGGTCAGCAATTTGGCCAGATAACCGCCGGTGCAGGACTCGACGGTCACCACCCGCAGGCCCGAGCGCAGCAAGGCTGCGCCGGTGCTCACCGCCAGGTCGACCAGCGCCTGGTCTGCAGGGACTGCGCCAGCGGCGGGCATAGGGTCAAGCCTGCGGCGGCGTCGCGGCGATCTGCCGGGCTTTCTGCTCTTGCGTGCGGCCCAGCCACAGCGACAGCAGCGCCCAGCCGCCGCAGACCAGTGCCGCGACGCCGGCCAGCGCCGGCACCGCCATCAAGGCATGCAGGCCGTTGAAGATCTGCGCGTTGAGCGCATCGGCGGCGCGGAACACCGAGCCGTCGATGATGTTCTTGGCCTTGAACTTCTCTTCGCGGCTGACCACGGTCCACAGCGACTCACGCGCCAGGTTGGCGATGCCGAAGTTGGTGGCACGCTGTACCGCCTGAAAGCCCGCCACCACCAGCAGCACCGCCGGGTTTAAGGCCACAGCCACAAAGCCCGCCACGAACACCAGCGGCAACAAGGCTGCTGCACGTCCGGTGCCGATGGCCTTGATGATGCGGCCGGTGGCCAGCAACTGTATGGCCAGCGACAGGATGCCGACCCACTTGGCGATCCGCGCAAAAATCTCGGTGCGGGTGGCGGTGTCGGTGGCTGCCGCGGCGACGACATCGGCCTGCACGAAATAGAGCATGGTGCCGGCGAACGACAGCAGGAACACCCACAAACCTATGCCACCCAAGTAGGGCGATTTGAACAGCAGCGCAAAGCCATCGAACATGCCGCCGCCGACCGGCGCCTTTTGCCGCCCCGCACTGGCCGCCTGAAAGTCACCCAGCGAGGCTTGCGCTTCGGCAGCAGCGCCCTCCAGACGACTGGCGCACAGCACCGCGCACACCAGCAGCACGCTGGCGATCAACAGCAGATTGGGCACGCCGACCTGCTGCACCAAGGTGCCGGTCAGGATGGGGCCCAAAATAGAACCGATAGACCCGCCCGCACCGATGAAGCCGAACAGACGCTTGCTCTGCTCGGCGGAATAGAGGTCGGCCATGAACGACCAGAACACCGACACGGTGAACACCGAGAACACGGTGATCCAGATGAAAAACGCGCGCGCGACGATGACCGGCGCGACATGCGCCTGCATCAGCGCCCAGAAGATGAGCATGTTGGCGACCAGGAACAGATACACCACCGGGATAAACACCGAGCGGCGCAGACGCGCCACCAGCGCCGCCTGAAAGGGCGCGGTGATCAGCATGGCCACGAAGGTGGCCGCGAACAGCCACGACAGGCCCCGGGTGCCCCCCTCGATGCCCATGGCATCGCGCAGCGGCAACAGCATGTAATAGGTGGACAGCAGGAAGAAGAAATAGCCGAAGGACCAGAGCAGGGCTTTGATCTCACCGGACTCTACTTTGACGACTTTCTTGATGAGTGTTTCCATGCACGCAGCATAGGCCCGCTACACCTCACGCCGCCAGTCCATCGCAAAGGCTCTTTATTGAAAAACCAACGATGGCTCACGCTGTTCATCGTCGCCAGCGCGCTGTTCATGATCTGCGTCGACATGACCGTGCTCTATACGGCTCTGCCGGTGCTCACCCATGCGCTGAAAGCCAACGCGGCCGAACGCCTGTGGATCGTCAACGTCTATTCGTTGGTGGTCGCCGGTCTGCTGCCGGGTTTGGGCACGCTGGGCGATCGCTATGGGCATCGTCGGCTGTTCATCGCCGGCCTGCTGTTGTTCGGACTCGCCTCGCTGGCGGCCGCGGCAGCCACCACGCCGGCGTGGCTGATTGGCGCGCGTGTGCTGCTGGGTGTGGCCGGTGCCACGATGATGCCGGCCACGCTGGCTATCATCCGCGAAGAGTTCGAAGACGAGCGCGAGCGCGCCATGGCCATCGGCTGGTGGGCCGGCATTGCCGGTGGCGGACTGGCGCTGGGCCCGGTGATCGGCGGACTGCTGCTAGCGCACTTTGACTGGGGCGCGGTGTTTTTAATCAACCTGCCGGTGGTGGCGCTGACGCTGCTGCTGACCTGGCTGTACCTGCCGGCGCGCCCACCACGTGGCGGCCAAGCCTGGGATGGAATCGGTTCGCTGCAGGTGATGATCGGGCTGTTCGGCGTGGTCTATGCCATCAAGACCTGCGCCGACCGGCCGTTTGCGCTGCCGCCACTGCTGCTGTCACTGGCGGTGGGCGGCGTGGGGTTGTGGCTGTTTGCGCGACGGCAGGCCCGTCAACCGCAACCACTGATCGACTTCAAGCTGTTCTCCTTGCCGGGCTTTGCAGTGGCTACCGCGGGCGCCATGGTGGGCACAGCGGGTATCGTCGGCGTTGAACTGGTGTTGGGCCAACACCTGCAACTGGTGCTGGACCTGACGCCCCTGCAAGCCGGCTTGTTTATTTTGCCGGCGCCGCTGGGCGGATTGCTGGGCGGGCCGCTGGGTGGCTGGCTGCTGCGCCACGCTCCCAGCAATCGCGTCAGTGCCGGCGCGCTCTTGCTGGCTGCACTGGCGGTGTTGTCGCTGCAGGCCTTGCCGCTGGACGGGCAGCAGACCTGGCTGTGGGTGCTGTTACTGGCGCTGATGGGCACAGGCGTGGGCGCCTCGGCCACGGCATCGGCCACCGCCATCATGTCGGGCGCGCCGCCGCAGCGGGCCGGTATGGCGGCTGCCATCGAAGAGGTCAGCTTTGAGCTGGGCGGCACGCTGGGCGTGGCGGTGTTCGGCAGCCTGATGACCATCGCCTATGGCTACACGCTGAACTTACCGGCAGCGCTGCAAGGCTTGCCCGCAGTGGTGCACGAATCGATAGACGATGCGCTGCGGGTGATGGCCGACTTATCGCCCGCACAGGCTGCGGTGCTGCGCGATCTGGCGCACAGCGCCTTCACGCATGCGCTGGTCGCGGTGCTGTGGGGCACGGCGCTGGTGTGGGCCGGCATGGCGCTGTGCCTGTGGCGGGCCAGCGGACGCCAAGCCCCGCAACGCGGTGTAGAATCACGGTTTACTTAAGCGTTTTTGAGTTCGCACAGTAGGAGCACACACCATGTCGCAGATCACCGTTCGCAGGTCGCTGGCGTTGCTGGCCACGATGGGCTTGTTGATGGCGCCCTATGCCGGCGCGCAGAACATCAATGACATTTCCAACGTCGGTAAAGCGCCCTCGCAGGTGCTCAACCTGTATGTGTTCCCCAAGGGTGAAAAAACGCCCGCGCAGCAACTCAAGGACGACACCGACTGCTTTAACTCGGCGCGTGCGCAGTCCAGCTATGACGGCAAGGTCGCCGATTCCAGCGTTGCGCCGCCGCGCGAGCAGACCGGCGGTGCGATCAAGGGCGCTATCGGCACGGCAGCGGTGGGTACGGTCATCGGCGCCATTGCGGGCAACGCCGGCAAGGGCGCGGCCATCGGTGCCGGCGTGGGCCTGGTCGGCGGTAATGCCAACCAGCGCGAAGCCAACCGCAATGCCCGCGCTCGCGCAGCGGCTGAAGAGGCGCAGCGTAAAGACACGGCTGTGGCCGACCTCAAGCGCGCCTTCACCGCTTGCATGGACGCCTAGGGTTACTCGGTCAAGTAAGCCGCAGCAGTCCCTCGACCACTGTGACGCAGGCACCGCCCAGCGTCACGGTGGCGCCGCTGGCATCGACCACCACACGGCCGTCACGGCCCAGGCACTGGCCCTGCGCGGCCACATAGCGCGCACCCACCTGGCCCAACAAACCGCGCTCGCGCAAAAACAGCGCCACGCTGGCATTGCCGCTGCCGCAGACCGGGTCTTCGTTGATGCCGCTGGACGGCACGAACGAGCGCACTTGCAGCGCGCACTCTCCGTCCTGCTGCGCAAATACCGTCACGCCGGTCACGCCGACGCGGCGCTCTAACTGCGCCAGTCGCAACCAATCGGGTTGCAGCGCCAGCAACGTGACAACGTCGGGCAGTTGCGCGATCAGCCACACGGCACCGACATCCACCACCAGCGGCGCCACACCGGCTGACAGCGGCGCGCCGAGTGCAGACTGCAGTTCAGCCACCGCCTGCGCATCGACCTCGCGCAAGCGCGCCGGCGGCACTTCAAAGGCCAGTTGCCGCTGCCCGCCCTCGCCGCTGACATGCAAGCGCACCAAGCCCACGCCGCACTGCTGCACCACGCAGCCAGCACGCGCGCTGATACGACCGGCTGACAGCAGCGCATGCGCCGTGCCCAGCGTCGGATGACCCGCAAACGGCAGCTCGCCCGCCGGCGTGAAGATGCGCACGTGGTAATCGGCGCCAGCCTCGGTGGGCGGCAGCACGAACGTCGTCTCCGACAGGTTGGTCCAGTGCGCGAGGCGCTGCATGGCGGCGTCGCTCAGGCCTTGCGCATCGAGCACCACCGCCACCGGGTTGCCGCGCAGCGGCGCGCGGGTAAAGACATCGACCACTTGATAAGCACGCGTCATGTTGCGGTTCCCTGAGTCCAACCCTGAGTTGGGTTCCAGCGCCAATCCCCTTTCACGTCGTCGATCAGCGGCAGCAGATATCTCTGCAAGTCGGCAATCACATTCGCCAGTTGCTCGGGCGCGGCGGCCATCCGTTCACGGCTCAGGAAGGTCCGCCACTGATCTGCCCAAGCTTCAACATAGGCCTCGCTGAGCCCAGTCGGATTATTCTGCGGCAGTGCAGTCTCGCGGCGAGCAAAGGTCTGACGGATAGCAAGGACCAGCGGAGCCTTTTCTAGTTCGAAAGTCTCGGCGATCAACCACAGGTCGTAATAGTCCTTTAACCGGCTGTTGGTGATGCCGCGGGTCACCAAGGCATGGAATTTCTCGGCGATCACCGTCTCGACCGGATACGCGCGCAGCTGCGGTGCCGGAGCATCGAGCAACACGGGATAGTTGATTTCGATAGGACCTGGCGTGATGGCATCACCAAAGCCCACATCGACTGTATCGGGATGCGTGCGCCGGCGATTGTGGCTTGGGTGCGTATACGCACGCCACCGTATTCGCTGTCCTCGCGAATCAGCCCGGCTTCGAGTCCATCAACATCGAACACCACGCCGTCGTTATCGACCGGTTGATTGCAGATCGCGCGAAAGCACTGACCGATTGCCTCCGGACTGCCCTCGCCATAGCCGAGCAGGTCTAGATCGCGCGTCGGCCGAAACGGCGTATCTACCCACGTCGCGAATAGCATCGCGCCCTTGAGGATAAAGCGATTGCGATGCTCGGATCGACTCAACCTGTACAACAACCTTTCTAGCGCATAGCGGGTCAGCAGCAGTTGGAAATCGATGCGCTCTTCACGAGATCGATTCAGCAGCCTGTCACGCACCGAGACGCCGACGTTCTTCAGGGGTTCAGATGCCATGTGCTGTCACTTCGACATAGGGCTTCATGGTCGACCAGATGCGGGCCTTCATGCCGTAGCGCCACAGTTGATCACTGGTCGCTTTGCGCTGGCGCAGGCCCTCGCGCAGCCCTTCCATCGCTACATCAATACCGACTTTGGCGCGATAGCGAAAGCAATCGACGATGGTCCTTGCCGGATCGGTGATCGCCACCTCGATGCCCTCGATGCGGTGATGCTCAACGCCGTCGGTCATAGCCGATGCCGCGAAGCGCACGAAGCGAATCGGCGGATAGTCGAAACCGGGGCGCCACGCGGTGCGCTCGATGGCCATCCAAACACTGGAGGGCATTTGTAGAGTCAGGCCGTGAAATTGCAGCGCTGACAGCAGACAGATGACGCCCTTGGGCACAAGCGCTGCAGATTCGGCCAGCGCGCGGCGGGCATCGACCGGCCCATCGGCGAGTTGGTAGAGGCCACGCGCCGGCCGCACGACAACCCCTTCCCGGACCAGACGCGCGAGCGTCTCGGGGCCGATGCCGTGGGCAGCAAAGTCCTTCAGTCGCATCAGGGGACGGATTCCCAGCAGCTTGAGTGCTTGTACGCGCTGGGTGCTGGTCGTGGCCAATGTGATATTTCCTTTGCTATATATTATATCTAGCATAGTTTTCATCACGTCAAGCAGCATCCTGATAACCAAGATGGGAGCCAATCTCTTTCGGTTGACACGCGGAACGACCCAGAACAGAACACGGTTCCGCATTGGCCTGGTAGTTGCGATCATAGGCCATGACTGCCGCCCCACCGCCCGACACCGACGCCGCACTGGCTGCGCACACCCCTATGATGCAGCAGTACCTGCGCATCAAGGCGCAGAACCCCGATGTGCTGCTGTTCTATCGCATGGGCGATTTCTACGAGATGTTCTTTGACGATGCGCGCCGCGCCTCGGCCCTGCTCGACATCTCGCTGACCAGTCGCGGTCAGTCGGCCGGCGAACCTATCGCCATGGCCGGTGTGCCGGTGGTCAGCGCCGAGAACTATCTGGCGCGACTGGTGCGCAAGGGCGAGTCGGTGGCCATCTGCGAGCAGATCGGCGATCCGGCCAAGTCCAAAGGACCGGTCGACCGCCAGGTGGTGCGCATCGTGACCCCGGGCACGCTGGTCGAAGACGCGCTGCTCGACCGCAGTCGCGAGAGCCTGCTGGCGGCGCTGGTGGCGCAAGTCGACAACGGCCGCCGCAGCTATGGCCTGGCTTGGCTGGACCTGGCCAGCGGCCGTTTCACAGTCACCGAACCGGCCGATGCCGCGCAGGTGGCCGCCGAACTCGAGCGCCTGCGCCCGGCCGAACTGCTGCTGCCGGAAGACCAGCGCGCCGACCACGGCTGCGCCACCCGCCTGCGTCCGCCCTGGCACTTTGACTTGGACAGCGCCGTGCGCGCGCTGACCGCGCAGTTCGGTACCCGCGATCTGGCCGGCTTTGGCGCCACCGGCTTGACCGCCGGCCTGCGCGCCGCCGGTGCCCTGCTGCAATACGCGCGCGACACGCAGCTGTCGGCGCTGCCGCACCTGCGCAGCCTCAGCGTGCAAGCGCGCGACTCGGGACTGGCGCTGGATGCCGCGACGCGCCGCAACCTGGAGCTGGACCGCAGCCTCACCGGCAACGAGGCAGCCACCTTGTTTGCCGTGCTCGACAGCACCGCCACCGCCATGGGTTCGCGCGAACTGCGCCGCTGGCTGGGCCGCCCGCTGACCGACCGGGCGACGCTGCGGTCGCGCCATGCCGCCATCGAACAACTGCGGCAGCTGTCGGCCTTTGCGCCGCTGGCCGCGGCACTGGGGCCCATAGGCGACCTCGAGCGTGTACTGGCGCGCGTGGCGCTGCGCTCGGCCCGGCCGCGCGATCTGGCGCAGCTGCGCGCAAGCCTTGCGGCCCTGCCCGCGCTGCGTGCGCTGCTGGCACCGCTGGACAGCCCGCTGCTGCGGCATCTGGCCGTCGCCACCGGTACACACGAGGCCGAACACGCGCTGCTGCAGGCCGCCATCGCCGCCGAACCGCCCGCGCTGCTGCGCGAGGGTGATGTCATCGCCCCGGGCTTTGATGCCGACCTGGATCACCTGCGCCACATCTCAGGCAACACCGATGAGTTTCTGCTCGACCTGGAACGCCGCGAACGCGAGCGCAGCGGCATCGCCTCGCTGAAGCTGGGCTACAACCGTGTGCAGGGTTTCTTCATCGAAATCCCCCGCGCCCAAGCCGAACGCGTGCCCATCGACTATGTGCGCCGCCAGACCGTGAAGTCGGCCGAGCGTTTTATAACGCCCGAGCTCAAGGGCTTTGAAGACCAGGTGCTGGGCGCGCGTGACCGCGCTCTGGCCCGCGAAAAAGAACTGTACGAGCTCGTGCTGACGCAGCTCATCGACCGCTTGGGCGCACTACAAGACAGCGCCGCAGCGCTGGCCAGCCTCGACACGCTGACAGGCCTCGCAGAGCGCGCCGATACGCTGCGCTGGGTGGCCCCGGTGCTGGGCGATGCACCCGGCCTGCAGATTGAGGCCGGCCGTCATCCGGTGGTCGAGCGGTTCATCGAAGGCAGCTTCGTGCCCAACGATGTGGACTTTGCCGAGCGTCGCCGCATGCTGGTGGTCACCGGCCCCAACATGGGCGGCAAGAGCACCTATATGCGGCAGGTGGCGTTGATCGCCGTGCTGGCGCACATCGGCAGCTTTGTGCCGGCGCGACGCGCTTACATCGGCCCCTTGGATCGCATCTTCACGCGCATCGGCGCCGGTGATGACCTGGCCGGCGGCCGTTCGACCTTCATGGTCGAGATGACCGAGACCGCCAACATCCTGCACAACGCCACCGACCGCAGCCTGGTGCTGATGGATGAGATCGGGCGCGGCACCAGCACCTTTGATGGCTTGTCGCTGGCTTGGGCGGTGGCGCGGCAACTGGCGCTCAAGGCGCGCGCCTTCACGCTGTTTGCGACGCATTACTTTGAGCTGACCTCGCTGGCCAACGAGGTGCCCGGCGTGGTCAATGTGCACCTGGATGCCACCGAGCACGGCGAGTCGCTGATCTTTCTGCACACCGTGCGCGAAGGCCCGGCCAACCGCAGCTATGGTCTGGCGGTGGCGCAGCTGGCCGGTGTGCCGCGCGAAGTGGTCACGGCCGCGCGCCGCTACCTCGAACACCTGGAGGCCCAGCGCGATGCGCAGGCCGCCGTCAGCAACCCGCAGGCCTCGCTGTTTGATGTGCCGGCCAGCGTCGCCGAACTGCCCACGCCGGCGCCGTCGCCGCTGCAGCAGCAACTGGCCACGCTGGACCTGGACGCGCTGACGCCGCGCGAAGCGCTGGCGCTGCTGTACGAACTGCAGCGCAGCGCCCGCGATGCGCCGGCCTGACCCGGCCTGCCGCGCTTACTTCAGCTGCTCGCGCACATAGGCGGCCACCTCATTGACCGCCTGTTCGCTGATCAGCTCGGGGAACAGCTTGGGCATGGGTGCCTTGGGCTCTTTGATGGCGGCGATGGTCTCAGCCAGAGTCTGGCGCCGGGCCAGCGTGCCCAGCTCATGGGCCGGCACCAGCTTGCCGTCGGCACCATGGCAGGCTACGCACACCTGGTCATACAGCCGCCGTGCGCCACCGGCCGCCGGGGCGGGCGCCGCAGCGGCGATACGCGTCGGGTTCAGCGCCAGCACGATGACGCTGGGCACACCCAAGGCGCCAAAAGCATTGCGCGACACATTACCGGCCGCCAGCGCCACGTATTGCCGGCCCTTGGCCTCGTAAGTAACCACGCCGCCGGCCAGCGCTGCATTGGTCTGCAGCTTGCGAACCAGTTCGCCGGTCTTGCTGTTAAATACCAGCAAGTTGCCACCCAGATCGCCGCCAAACGTCACGCCACCAGCGGTGGGCGTGATGCCCGCGACCACCGGCTTGTCGGCGTGGTACTTCCAACGCAGCGCGCCGGTCTCGGCATCTACAGCCGTGATCCAGCCGGTGTCGGTGCCCACCGGCTCGACCGTACCGCCGAAATTGGCACCGCCGGTCGAATAGACCGTCTTGCCCTGCCCCAGCTTGACGATGAAACAGACATCGACCGCCCCGATGACCAACTGGTTGTTCGGGCGGTCCAGCGCCGGACCGTTCCATTCGACGCCGCCGGCATAGCCCGGGCACATCCGCGAACCGGCCACAGTGGGGCCCTTGGGCGGGGTTTCGACGGTGGTGACCGGGGTGCGGAACACGGCCTTGCCGGTGTCGCGGTCGACGCCGGTCAGGTAACCGTCCTTGCCGCCGAACACCATCAGGTCGCGTGCGCCGCTGGCGCGATACAGCACCGGCGCGGCCACCAGGTCCAGGTCCATCCAGTCACCCGGGGTGACCTGGTACCACCAGCGCAGCGCACCGGTGCGCGCATCCAGCGCCACGATAGAGTCGGTGAACAGGTTGGCGCCGGGCCGGTAAGCCTTGTCGATATCCGGCCAGGGGTTGCCCACCGGCACGAACAGCTCGCCGGTGGTGACATCCAGCGACATCGCGCCCCAGACGCCGCCGCCGCCGGTCTTGGCCGTGCCCGGTCGCTGCCAGGTCTCGGCGCCGCGCTCGGTGCCCATGGGGATGGTGTTAAAGCGCCACAGCTCTTTGCCGGTGGCGGCATCGAGGGCCACGACGCGGCCGCGCACACCGACCTCGCTGCCGCCTATGCCCATATAGACCACGCCATTGGCGGCCAGCGGCGCAGCGGCCGTGGACTCACCCAAGCGCGGCGCCGCGATGACGCTTTTCCACAGCAGCTTGCCGGTGGCCGCATCGAGCGCGATCAAGCGACCATCGCCGGTGCCGCGGAAAATACGGCCGTCGAGCAAGGCCACGCCACGGGTGGACGGCGCGACGCGATCCTCGTCCGGCTGATAGGTGAACTTCCAGCGCAGCGCGCAGGTGGTGGCATCGATAGCCACGGTCTCGCGTCCGGTGGCGGTGTAGATGACGCCATCGGCAACGATGAGCCCGGAGTGCATGGAAGTCGGCGCATCGACCTGGATGCGGCAGACCTCGCCCAGCTGGGCGATGTTGTCGGGGGTGATCTCTTTGAGCGGCGAGTAGCGCTGACCGTCGAGGCGGTTGTTATAGGTCAGCCACTGCGAGCCGGGACTGGCGTCCTGCGCGGCGACCGGCAGCGCTGCCAAAGCCAGACCGGTCAAGGTCAGGGCCAACAAACCGACTGCCCTGCCACCCAGGCCGCGTCGCGCGGCGATGCTCTGAAACTTAGCCATGTGTCCCCCCGATGGCGCCGGCCCGGCGCGGTTTTTTGTTGTGGGCCGATTCTCGACCGTCGCGTCTTGAATGTCCAAACGGCGACAAATACGCCCCGGGTGGCGTAGATTCCGCGCTCCAGCCACAAACCACACAGGATTGCCCGCCATGGCGACCACTCAGGATACCCCGCGCCAGCCGCTGTTTTACGTCGAACCGCAGCCGCTGAACCTGCCGCAGCACCGCGACATGCGCGTGCAAAACGGCGACTACGCCTTCACCAGCGAAGCGCTGGCCATGCCGGCTGTCATCGGCGAGTTCGCCGACCTGTCGCGCACTTATCCCATTTTGTTTGCGGCTGGCGAGAACGGCGGCCCCATCGCCTTGCTGGGCGTGGATGCCACCAACACGTTTGTGAGCAACGGCGCTTGGGAAGAAGGCGTGTATGTGCCGGCCTATATCCGCCGCCACCCGTTCGCGCTGATGGCGCTGACCGACACCGCCACCCCGGAAGAATATGTGCTGGCCCTGGATGTGGGCTGCGGCCGCATCACCACCGGCGGCAGCGACGGCGCACCGCTGTTTGACGGCGAAGAGCCCAGTGCCTTCGTCAAAGAGATGCTGAACTTCTGCAGCGCCTACAGCGCCGATGGTCTGGTCACCGCCGAGCTGTGCAAGGCGCTGCGCGCCAAGGGCCTGCTGCTGGATCAGCGTCTGGACGGCACGATGCCCGATGGTCAGAAGATCGGCCTCGATGGCTTTCAGGTCATCGATGCCAAGAAGCTCACCGAGCTGGATGCAGAGACCGTGGTCGAGTGGCACCGTCGCGGCTGGCTGGCCGCGTGCTTCTTCCACCTGGCCTCGCTGCAGCGCGTCGGTGAAATCCTGAACCGCCGCGCCAAGATCGCCACCCCGATCAAGCCGGCGGTCTGATCCCCCCGGCGGGTGCCTGTCGCGAGCCGATCAGCTCGCGGCTGGCGCCTGACGGATGCGGATGTTGAGTTCCTTGAGTTGCCGTTCGCTCACTTCGGTGGGCGCATCGGTCATCGGACAAGCCGCGGTCTGCGTCTTGGGGAAAGCGATGACGTCGCGGATGCTGTCGGCACCGGCCATCAGCATCACCAACCGATCCAGACCAAAGGCCAGGCCGCCATGCGGCGGCGCGCCGAACTTCAGCGCATCGAGCAAAAAGCCGAACTTCAGCTGCGCCTCGTCCGGGGCGATGCCCAGCAGACTGAACACCGCCGACTGCATGTCCTCGCGGTGGATACGCACCGAACCACCGCCGATCTCAGACCCGTTGAGCACCATGTCATAGGCCTTGGCCACGGCCGTGCCCGGCGAAGCCGTCAGCGCAGCCGGGTCGTCGAGCAAGGGCGCGGTGAACGGATGGTGCATGGCCGCCCAACGCTGTTCGTCGGGGTCGTACTCGAACATCGGGAAGTCGACCACCCACAGCGGCCGCCAGCCCGACTCGACCAGCTTGAGGTCCTGCGCCACTTTCAGACGCAGCGCGCCCAGCGCATCGGACACCACCTTGGCGCTGTCGGCGCCGAAGAAGATCAGGTCGCCATCCTGTGCACCGGTGCGCGTCAGGATGCCGTTCAAGGCCTCGTCCGACAGAAACTTGTGGATGGGCGATTGCAGGCCGTCGCGACCCTTGGCCAGTTCGTTGACCTTGATGTAGGCCAGACCCTTGGCGCCGTAACGCCCCACAAAGGCCGTGTAGTCGTCGATCTCTTTGCGGCTGAGTGCCGCACCGCCCGGTGCGCGCAGTGCCGCCACACGCCCTGTGGGGCTGGCTGCCGGTGCAGCGAACACCTTGAAGTCGCAGCCGGCCACCAGGTCGGCCACATCGACCAGCTCTAAGCTCACGCGCAGGTCGGGTTTATCCGAACCATAGCGGCGCATGGCCTCGGCATAACTCAAGCGCGGCAGCGGATCGGGCAGCGCGACGTCCATGACCTTGGCGAACAGCTCGCGGATCAGCCCTTCCATCAGGCCCATGATCTGCTCTTGCGACAGGAACGACGTCTCGATATCGAGCTGGGTGAACTCGGGCTGACGGTCGGCGCGCAGGTCTTCATCGCGGAAGCAGCGCACGATCTGGTAGTAACGGTCGAAGCCCGCGACCATCAGCAATTGCTTGAAGATCTGCGGTGACTGCGGCAACGCAAAGAACTTGCCGTGGTGGGTACGGCTGGGCACCAGATAATCGCGCGCGCCTTCCGGCGTGGCCTTGGTCAGCATCGGCGTCTCGATATCGAGAAAGCCGTTGTCATCCATATAGCGGCGCATGGCGCTGGTCACGCGATGACGCAGCCGCAGCCGCTGGCTCATCTCGTCGCGACGCAGGTCCAAGTAGCGATAGCGCAGCCGCACTTCTTCGCTGACGTGTTCATCCAGCTGGAACGGCAGCGGCTCGCTGCGGTTGAGCAACGTTATGCGCCGCGCCAGCAGCTCGATCTGACCTGAGGCCATATTGGCCTTGGCGGTGCCGGCCGGACGCGCCCGCACCAGACCCTCTATGGCGACCACAAACTCGCTGCGCAGACGCTCGGCCTCGGCAAACAGTTCGGGGGCATCGGGGTCGCACACCACCTGCACCAGACCCTCGCGGTCGCGCAGGTCGACGAAGATGACGCCGCCATGGTCGCGGCGGCGATTGACCCAGCCGGCAACCGTCACGGTCTGGCCGATCAGTGATTCGTTGACTTGGCCGCAATAGTGGCTGCGCATGGGCATGAGCTCGGGTGGTGGGAGGCCGCAGGATGTTACGGACGCCCCCCCAGCGGCGCAACCGCAACGGTCAGGCGCTGCGCCGCCTATACTTCGCCCGGCCATTCCACCGGCAGCCGCGACACAGGCCCCTTTGAAGACCCCCAAGGAACTGCAGCCGCTGCTCGACGACGGCATCATCGACGGGGTGCTGCGCCGCCTCAAGAGCGGCAAAGAGGCCACGGTCTATCTGGTGGACTGCGGCGGGCGCGTCCGCTGCGCCAAGGTCTACAAAGACAGTCAGCAGCGCGGCTTTCACAAGCTGGCCGAATATCAGGAAGGCCGCACCGTACGCGGCAGCCGCGACACGCGTGCGCTGGGCAAGGGTGGCAAGCACGGCCGCAGCGTCCAGGAAGCCCAGTGGAAGAACGCTGAGGTCGAGGCCCTATACCGGCTGTCTCGCGCCGGCGTGCGCGTCCCCGAGCCCTATGGCGTGTTTGACGGCGTACTGCTGATGGAACTGGTCTGCGATGCGGCAGGCGATCCGGCACCGCGCCTCAATGACGTGGCCTTAGAGCCAGACCAGGCGCTGGCCTGGCATGCGTTCATGATCCGGCAGGTGGTGCTGATGCTGTGCGCCGGCCTGATCCACGGTGATCTGTCGGAGTTTAATGTGCTGGTCGATGCCCACGGCCCGGTGATCATCGACCTGCCGCAAGCCATAGACGCCGCCGCCAACAACAACGCCTTCCGCTTGTTTCAGCGCGACGTGGACAATCTGCGTGACACCTTTGGCCGCGCCGCGCCGCAGCTGCTGCTGACGCACTATGCGCATGAGATCTGGCAGCACTTCCAGGCCGGCACGCTGACGCCCGACACCCGGCTGACCGGCGAGTATGTATTCGATGAAACCGCGCCCGATGTGGCCGGCGTGCTGCGCCATATCGAAGAAGAACGCCTTGAAGCCTTGGCGAAACTGGAGCGCATCGCAAACGCAGAGGCCGGCATTTAGCCGGCCTCTGGTCCCCTCAGGGGGTCGATCAACTCTGGATTAGAACTTGTAGTTCATGCCCAGCACGTAGCGCCGGCCGTAAGCATCGTAGTTGTTGCTGACGGTCTGCGAGCTACCGCGCGCGTTGTTGCTCGGGATGATGACCGGGTGCTGGTCAAACAGGTTGGTGACGAACAACGAGACGTCCCAATCATGACCCGACTCGGTCTCACTCTTGTAACCAATGCGCAGGTTGGTGTTGTAGTAGTTCGGCAGCCAGTTGACGTCCACATCGGGCGACGTCTTGACCACACCGTTCACCGTTGTGCGACCGGCATCCCAGTCCGCCTGATCGATGAAGGTGGTGTTGATCTTGGCGCGGCTGATGTACTCCTCGCTAACCTGTGCGCTCCACTTGTCGATGGTGTAGGTCAGGCTCAGGTTGGCCTTCCAATCCGGGTACAACACGCCACCGGTAAAGCCGCTGGCAAAGTTGTTCACAAAGCCGGTGCTGGACGACTGGTTAGACCGCTCGAGCAAACGGCTGCCGAAGCCACGGATGGTCAACGTCTCGCCGGCCGACTTGATGAGGTCGGGGTGAGCAACGTACTGCACCTCGTAGTCGATACCGCGCACCTTGGTGTTGGCGATGTTCAAGTAGGTGTCGAGCACACGACCGATGACCTGAGTCGCAGGATCACGCTCGACGAACTTGCACAGGCTGGTGTCGCCGTTGAAGCAGTCGGTCACGATGCGCTGATAGCCCAGCGTACCGATGGCGTCCTTGACCTGGATGTCGTAGTAGTCGACCGACATCTGCAGGTTTTCGATGAAGCGCGGGCGGTAGATGGCACCAAAGGTCTTGGTGTCGGCCTTCTCAGGCTTGAGGTCCGGGTTACCGGTGGTCACAGGTGTAACCGTGTACTGGCAACCGGGCAACTTGCCCAGATAGACGCAGGCCGCGGCCAAAGGCTCGGGGTTGATGTTGCCGCCGCTGCCCTGGCTGTCAAAGCGCTCGGAGAAGGTCGGCTCGCGCACGTCACGCGACACCGTGCCGCGCAAGCGCAGGTCATCAAACACCTGCACGTCGAGGCCGGCCTTGTAGGAGTTGACCGCACCGGTCGCCGAGTAGTTGGAGTTACGCACCGCGATATCCAAGGCCACACGCTGACCGGTGGTGGTCTTGAACAGCGGAATGTTCAACTCGCCGAACACTTCCTTCACGCTGTAGTCACCCGACAGCGGCGGCACAGTCGAGAAGGCGAAGATGTTCGGGCTGCCGGTGGCATAACCGGTGGGCACGCCACGGATGCCGATGGACGGCAGGTTCAGCGGCGGACCATTGTGATCGAGGTCGATCGGATAAGCCTGCTGGTTGATGTCCTCGGAACGGTAGGTGGCACCGCCCGCGGCGTTGATCGAACCTGCCCAACCCTCAGCCACCTTGCCGGTGAACAGGGCTTCACCGAAGTTCTGGTGCACGTTGCTGATGCCCCACTTGTCGCCGGTGACATAAGCGTTGGCCGCAGCCGACACGTTGCCCTGACCGAAGATGTTGATAGGCACGCAACCCGACACGCTGCCATCGAGACCGATGGGCGATTGCAGCAGCTGGCCGTACTTATCCTTCTTGCCCGGATATACGGCCTGCGTGGCAGCCGCGATCTGCGCGTTGGTCGGGTTGTACAGTTGCACGTTGCAGACGGTCTTGCCGGTGACCGGGTCTTTAACCGCGTCCAAGGCCAGGAACAGACGGTCCAGACGCACTTCACCGTACACGCCGGTGTACTTGTGCGAACGGCCGGACTGCCAGGTGGCCTTGAACTGCCAGTCGTCGGTGATATCGACCGAGGCGCCCGCACTCCACGTGAACATGGTGTGCACGTTGTGCGCAGTCTCAAGCTGGTTGTAGTTACTGAAGCCCGGGAACTGACCCAGCTTGTTGACCTTGATGGACGCCACATTCTTGGCGGTCATCTCGGCCTGCACCGCGGCCGGCAGATACGGGTTACCCGAGAAGATGGTCGCGTAGTAGGGGTCTTCGAGTTCCGGGTTACCGCGCTGATCGACCGAGTTGGACTCAGACGAACCGAACAGCACCTGACCGAACAACTGCACGCGGTCGTTCAGCTGATAGGTGCCGCCCAGGAAGGCCGAGGTCTCTTTGACCTCTGCGCCATAGGGGCCGGCGCGCTGACCCAGGTTGTGATACGCGTACTCAGGACCGCCCTGCATGGTGCCCTGGCTGTTATTCACAGCCGTCGACACGAAGGGACGTGTACCGGTGCCATCTTGCGTGAAGGCGCTGTTGAGGAAAGTGAACGTCGGCACCGTGGTCGTGCCGTTGGCCAGCCACGCCGTGTCGATGCGGCCGAAAGGCGAGAACGCCGTTTGGCTGACGTTGGGCACGGTGATGCGCTGCGGCACGCCCGGGGTCAGGGTCGCGCTCTTGTAGGCCGGGTTACCGACATAGCCCCAGTGCTGGAACCAGTCGCCCAGGGTCAGCGGATCGCGGCTGATCTGGTTGATGCGGCTGTAGTCGAAGGACGCGATGACGTTGATCTTGTCACCGATCTTGGTACCGCCGGTGATCGACACCTTGCCGTTAAAGCCGTCGCCGCGCTCGGTCACACCGGTGCTGGCGCTGAACTTCAAGCCTTGGAACTTGCGATCGAGCACGAAGTTGACCACACCGCCGACCGCGTCAGCGCCGTACTGGGCCGAGGCACCGCCGGTGATGATGTCGACATTCTTGATGAGGCCCTGGGGCAGCACGCCGATGTTGACCGCACCGCCGCGGTCATCTTGCACCACGCGCGAGCCGTCGAGCAGCACCAGCGTGCGCTGGGCGCCCAAGCCGCGCAGGTTGACGTAGCTGGCGCCGGCGTTGCCGAACAGTGCGCCCGAACCGCGCTGAGCCGATTCGGTTTGGAATAACTGCGGCAGCTTGTCGAGCTGGTCAGCCAGCGCAGCGCCCGGGTTGTTCTGCTTGAGATCGGCCGCAACCACCGAGGTGACGGGCACAGGGGTCGTCAT
>CAIVTJ010000243.1 GCA_903908825.1 uncultured Pseudomonadota bacterium
AACTTGCCGGCGGCCAGAATGGCGGCGGTCGTGGGGCTGGAGTCCAGCCACATGGTTTCACTGGGCAAGAGCTTGTCCAGATAGCCAGGCCCGAAGGGCTGTCCGCTCATCTGGCTGATGCGTCCATCGATGCTGCGTATGCGCTCACGCATGGCGGCCGGCAGCACGGTGGGTTTGGGCCACAGGCCGCCACCGTGCAGCTCGAGTGTCACGCCGGGCAGTTGCGCGGCTTCCCAGATCAGCGGCGCCACGGCATAGCACCAGCCGCATTGCGCATCATAAAAATAGTGCAGACGGTTCATGGGCGCTATTTTGCCCTAAAAACCAGCGCAACGAGACCGGTGGCTAGCGCGTCCAGTTGTCCCAGGGCGAGGGCATGTTGTAGGGCACGGTGATGAAGTTGGCTTCGATCTGCTCGATGCTGTTGTCTTTGAGCTTGAAGGCTTCGAACAGATAAAAACTGTGCGGACGGCGCACGGGTGATTTGACCACCGTACCATCGGTGAGCTTGTAGTCAGCGATTTGACCGGCGTGGTCGATGAAGCCTGCGGCCAGCACGATGCCGCGCTCTTCGTCGATCATCATGAAGCGCCTTGCACGCAGCCGCGTGTCATAGCGGTAGTTGCCCATACGGAACTGCTCTTCACAGCCCAGGCGGGCCACCGGTACCACAGCAAAGCTGGCGTTGTGGGTGGTCTGCACGCCGTTTTCGATGCGTTTGCAGTTGGCATGAAAGCGCGTGAACAGCGTGCCGTCATTGAGTTGCAGCGTATCGAAATAGCCGCTGGCAAAGCTGACCATGCGTTCGCGCGGCAGACGCTGCACTGCAGGCAGTACCTCGTTCATGGCCGGTTGGTTCTCGAACTTCTGACCTTCGAACTTGATGCCCGAATCCTGCTGCCGGACGATCAGGGTCTCGACTTCACTGATCAGGCCATTGCTGACTTTGAGGCGCAAAGCCATCGCCGAGGTGTCGTCGGTCTCGGCCACTGTGGTGAACAGGGCGACCTGACCGGTTTGGGTATCGGCAAAGCGCAGGTCGTAGGGGCCTACAGCGGTGTTAGTGGCCCACACCCCATCGCCCACCATCAGGGCCACATTGTTTTCGGTGTTGCGGACCTGCCCAGCCCATTTGACG
This sequence comes from uncultured Pseudomonadota bacterium, assembly GCA_903908825.1. Classification (GTDB taxonomy): domain Bacteria; phylum Pseudomonadota; class Gammaproteobacteria; order Steroidobacterales; family Steroidobacteraceae; genus ZC4RG30. Next base: position 1,139 of record CAIVTJ010000243.1, read on the forward strand.
CGTGTGGGGTCGTGGGCTTTGAGTGCGGCGACATAGCTGTCTAGGGCTTTGTAGAGTTCGGCGCGGGTGGTAGCCGGCAAGGCGGCGTTGGTAGCAGGGTCAGCCTGCCAGCCTGATTCAGCGGCAGCTGCAAGGCAGACCTGAGAAGTCAGCAGCAGTCCCGTGGCCATGGTCAAGGTGATGATGGCGCGAATCATAGGAGCCTCTGTGTACTTGTATACTTTGCTTATCAGTTTAGCATTGGTTGCCGAGGCAACAGCAGGGTCTGCCGGCACTCCAGTCAGTCAAGGACAGCCATGAATAATCCGTTTGACCTTAAGCCCAGTCGCCGGCAGTTTTTGACCGGTGCAGGTGGCGTGCTTGCGGTGACAGCGGCGCAAGCCACGACTCATGCAGGGCAGGGTGGCGACCTGTGGCAATCGGCCGACGCGCGCAGCATCGTGCTGCATGACCCGGAGCTGGCTTTACCAGCCGGGGTGGTGGCGCGCTTAACTGTTAACGGTGCGCGCATCATCGCGTTGAACGATGATCCGGTACGTTTGTGGCGCGGCGGGTTGGGTGCCAGCCTGAGACATCCGCAGACCCGCTTGTTCGGCGTGACGCGTTGGGCCGATCTGGTGATCGTGCGCGGGCTTGCCGCCGAAAGCCGCAAACATGTGCGCCGCGAACAGCTGCACACCGATACCGGCTATTTCAGCTGGCTGATTGCCTGAGCGCAGCGCTCTGCCGTAAGCGTTGCTGATCATTCACGGCGATGATCTGCTGCCGGTCGATATCCCATTGCAGGCACTTTAAGTGCGCCGGTATTTCACGCAGGCGTATGCGCCGCACGGTGGTGAACAAGTGCTGATACTGGTTATGGCAGCGCGCCAGCGCATAACCCGGTATGGCGGCGCTGAGGTGATGAACATGGTGATAGCCGATGTTGGCCGTCAACCAATTGAGCCAGCCCGGCAGCACCAGATAACTGGTGCCTGACAGCACGCTGCGGTCACTGTCCCAGCGGTCATGACTGTTAGCCTCGGCCTGCTCGAAGTTGTGCTGAACGGTAAACAACGCAATGGCAAAGCCGCCTGCCAGCGACACACCAATCAGATAGACGGCAAACAGAGTCCCTGGATGTGCGGTTTGCGTGGCGACCAGGGCCCACAGCGATAACAGCACCAGATTGTTAGCGGTCATGTGCCAGTACTCGCGCCAGGTGCGCCAATAGCGCGGCTTGTAGTCCTTGAGGCTCTGTCCCTGCAGCAAGCGCATGGCGCAGGCGAGGGTGCCCTTCAGCCAGGTAAAGCGCGGGTTGAACAGCAGATAGACGAAGCCGCCCAAGGGTGCCAGGGCGATATGCCGCGCGCGCAAATAGCTGCGCTGAGCCGCTTCGGGCAAGGCCTCGAACTCGGCCACTGACAGGGTCGACAGGGGTCCGCGGTAGCTGTCCCAGTCGCCATTGGTGCGGTGGTGATAGCCATGATGCTGCGACCAGACGTACTGTGGCATGCCCGACAGCACGCCAAAGAGGAAGCCGAAACTACTATTGAGCGCCCTGCTGCGAAATACGCTGCCGTGACCGCATTCATGCAGCAGCGCAAACACGCGCACCATCATCAGGGCCAGCGCAATAGTTAGGGCGACAGCTGCGCCGACAGATTGCGCGGCATAGCGGTTAGTCAGCCACGCGATCGCCACCAGGGGCAGCAAGGTGACGGCGACCTGCCACGCGCCTTGTGCGTCCGTGGCGCCGGCAAATTGCCTGATCAATTCGCGCTTATGGTGTTTGAGCGCTGTCAGCTCTGACATGGCTTGTATCTCTTGCTGGTGCGTCTTGGGTGCGCGCCTTGGTCAATGGAGCGAAGACGCGCAAGTGTGCCACGTCAGTGCCGAGTCTGTGATGGGTTTAATTTAACATAATATACATTATGCGAAGTACAGCATGGCGTAGGATTTAAGGCTCTTTACTGAAGGATGGCGCACTTGCAAGCACTACCGATCGCCGCCCCCGTGCAAGGTCTGCTGACCGCCCTAGGCATCGGTCTGATGATCGGCGTGGTGCGTGAGCGCATGCATGACTCAGCGCATCAGACCATCGCTGGCATACGGACCCACATTCTGCTGGCTCTGGTGTCGGCTGTAGCCATGTTGCTAGGTCTGTCTGTGCTGATCGGGTTGCTGCTGGTGGTCGGCGGTTTGGTCCTGTTTGCTTACCGTCGCAGCGCGGCCCACGACGCCGGCCTGACCGGTGAAATCGCTTTGCTGGCCACCACCGTGTTGAGCGCTTTTGCGCAGCAGGATGCGCTGCTGGCCGCGGCCGCTGCTGTGGTTGTCGCCGGTGTGTTGTTTGCCAAGCGGCCTTTGCGCCGTTTCGCGCAGGAGATCATCAGCGAACAGGAACTACAGGATGCGTTGCTGCTGGCGGGTGCCGCCTTGCTGGTGTTGCCCTGGTTGCCACGGGAAGCCGTAGACCCCTGGGCCGTCTTGGTACCGGCCAGTTTGTGGCGCTTGGTCATCTTGTTGATGGCGGTTGGCATGTTCGGCGAAGTGTCGCTGCGCCTGGTTGGTGCGCGCTGGGGCTATGCGCTGTCAGGTTTTTTCGCCGGCCTCGCGTCATCAACCGCAGTGGTTGCCAGTTTCGGCAACCCCGCGCGCAGTTCATCCGCCTTGCTGTTGCCAGCGGTGTCAGCGGCTTTGTTGGCCAACCTTGCATCGTGGTTGCTATTCGGCGGTGTGCTGGCCATGGCAGCGCCGCAATTGCTGGTGCTGTTTGCATGGCCTCTGGCGACGGCCCTGCTGGTGCTGTGCGGTATGGCCTTGCCCGGCATGCTGCGCACGGCGACCGATGTGCCATTGCCGGCGTCGGGTAACCGGCAGGTGTTTCGACTCAGTCAGGCCTTGTTATTGGCGGCGCTGATCGGCGGGTTGCTGCTGTTGTCAGCTTGGTTGCAGCATTGGATGGGCGCGGGCGGTGGGATGTTGGCGGCAGTCTTGGTGTCCTTAGCAGAGGTGCACGCGGCAGCAGCCAGTGTGGCGCAGTTGTTTCAGGCGGGCTCTATACCGCCGCAGCAGGCGCAATGGGGTTTGTTTGCGCTGTTGGCTACCTCCTCGCTGGCTAAGATCGTTGTCGCGTTTGTTGCGGGTGGACGTCGCTATGGCAGCCGTGTGGCCATCGGCCTGTGCACCGCCTTGGCAGCCAGTGCGACGGTGACGTGGTTGCAGCCGGCCTAAGTGGCAAACAGCATGGCGGTAACAGTGACCATCATCACTGCAGTGCTCAGCCAACCCAGCGAGCGCAATGTGCCGCCTACGGCATAGTTGCCCATCACGTCTTTACGGGCTGCCAACAACATCATGATCACCATGATGGGCACGGAGATGATGCCGTTCAGCACGGCAGCCCAGAACAATTCGTCCACAGGGTCGGCAGGGGTGAAGGCCAGCACCACACCTCCCAATGTCGCCAGCGCGATGATGGCGTAGAAGCCCCTGCCCTCACCGCGCTCAACGCGAAATGACAGGCTGCCGCGCAAACCCAATGCTTCGGCAGTGGCATACGCTGCAGAGCCCGCCAACACCGGCACGGCCAGCAAGCCGGTACCGATGATACCCAAGGCAAACAGCATGAATGTGAACCGTCCAGCCAAGGGTCTTAAGGCCTCGGCGGCTTGCGCGGCGGTTTGGATTTCGATCAATCCAGCAGTGTGCAAGGTGACTGCTGCACACAGAATGATGAAAAACGCGACGATGTTGCTGACTGCCATACCGGTGATCGTGTCCCACTTGATAAAGCGAAGGTGTGAGCGGATCTGCGCATCGCTGCGCGGTGCATCGCCGCGTGCCAACGCATCTTCCATCTCTTGGCCGGCTTGCCAGAAGAATAGGTAAGGGCTGATGGTGGTACCAAACACCGCGACGATCATCAGCAGCGTATTTTTGTTCAGATGCAGTTGTGGAAAGACGACGCTTAAGACCACCTCAGACCAATCGATATGCAGGCTGAACACCACAGCGACATAGGTAAACAGCGCCAACGTCAGCCATTTGAGCCAGAACACATAGACCCGGTAAGGCAAGAAAACCTGCAGCACCAGGCACAGCAGACCAAAAGTGACCGCATAGATTTGTGCCGAGCCGCCAACCAGCAGGCGTAAGGCCTCAGCCATTGCAGCAATGTCTGCCGATATGTTCAGGCTGTTGGCTGCGACCAGAAGACCGGCCACGCCTATCGTGACCCAAGCCGGGAATACGCGGCGGATGTTGGCTGTTAAGCCTTGACGGGTGACATGGCCGATGCGCGCACTAATCATCTGAATGGCACACATCAAGGGGAAGGTCAGTATCACCGTCCACAACATCTGCAGGCCAAATTGCGCGCCGGCCTGCGAATAGGTGGCGATGCCGCTGGGGTCGTCATCGGCGGCGCCGGTAATCAGTCCGGGCCCGATGCGGTCGGCTGGGGATGGGCCGGCTTGATCTGCTGTGTTCATGTTTGCGCTATGGTGCCGCAAATAGCTTGCTGCTGCTGGCACGCGTTACACTGTTGGCAGAGGTGCCTGCTGTGCGACTTGTGGTCTACAACATCCGCTATGCGACCGGCAGCGGTGCCCGTTTTCACTTGCCGTTTCCGGGCGCAGGGTATCTGCGTCATGATCGTCGCATCCTGCAGCGGCTCAGTGATTTTTTGCAGCAGCAAAATGCCGATGTGGTCGGCTTGCTCGAGGTCGATACCGGCTCTTGGCGGAGTCGATTAGTCAATCAGGCGCAACATCTGGCCGATGCACTGGGTCACTACTCGATCTATCAGTGCAAGTACGGCACCGCGTCGGTGAATCAACTTCTGCCGGTGCTGCGCAAGCAGTCCAATGCTTTTCTGGCTGCACCCCGGGTGCATGGCGAGCGTTTCCATTACTTCGAATCCGGCATTAAGCGGCTGGTCATCGAGCTGGAACTCGATGACGTGTGCCTATTCCTGGTGCACCTGTCGCTCAAATACCGCCATCGGCAGTTTCAATTGCGCCATCTGCATGATCTGGTGATGCAGTCGGACAAACCCGTGATCGTCGCTGGCGATTTCAACGCTTTCTGGGGCACACACGAGTTGTTCCTGTTTCAACAGGCAACCCGGCTGCGCAGCGCCAATGCTGCCGGTTTGCTGACCTTCCCGTCTGATGTGCCCAAGCATGAGCTCGATTTCATTCTGGTGGGTCCACAGATCGAAGTGACCGGGTTCAGTGTCCCGGATATCCGTCTGTCCGATCATCGCCCTTTGGTTTGTGACTTCATCGTCAATCGCAAGGAGACTGCACATGACTAGTCTTGCCTGGACCCGATTGGAAGACGCCAGCGGCATCGTGACGCTACAGCTGGATGTACCTGGTCAGTCCGCCAACACGCTATCGGTTGCTGTGCTGGAAGAGTTAGGCACCCATTTATCAGCTTTGGAAAGCAAGCCGCCCCGTGGCCTGTTGATCCGTTCCGGCAAACCATCGGGCTTTATCTTTGGTGCCGACGTCAACGAGTTTGCGCAATTACAAAGCGAGCAACAGGCGCTGGTCATGATCCGGCGCGGGCAGTCGCTGTTCAATCGCTTGCAGGCGCTGCCCTGCCCCACTGTGGCTGTGTTGCAGGGCTATGTGCTCGGTGGCGGCTTGGAACTGGCACTGGCCTGCCGCTATCGCGTCGCTGTGAATGATGGGCGTTTGGCACTGGGTTTTCCTGAGGTGCAACTCGGCATATTTCCGGCCTTTGGTGGCAGTGTCCGGACAGTGCGGTTGTTAGGTGTGCGGGCGGCCATGGATATGATGCTGACGGCGCGCCACTTACGCGCTGACAAGGCCTTGAGCTTGGGGCTGGTCGATCGGCTGGTTGCTGCCGAGCAAATTGAAGCCGCGGCTGTGCAACTGATCGCTACACCCCCGCCGGTGCATCGTCCGCCGTTGCTGGACCGGCTGCTGTGTTGGCCGTTTGTCCGTCCGCTGATCGGCAGGCAACTGCGCAAGTCATTGCGCGCCCGCATCCGTCCTGACCACTACCCTGCCCCGTTCGCGCTGGTCGATGTCTGGGTGGCTAATGGCGCGCAGGGTGCCAAGGTCTTTGATGACGAGGCACATGCTGTAGGCGCCCTGTTTAATACGCTGACGGCTCGCAATCTGGTCCGTGTCTTTCAGTTGCAAGACAGGCTCAAGTCTTTAGGCGCTGGCAGCACCGTCGCCGCTGGATCCAAGCCGCAGTCGGTGCATGTTATCGGTGCCGGTGTGATGGGCGGTGACATCGCAGCCTGGTGTGCGCTGCGTGGCTTGCAGGTAACGCTGCAGGATCGCACCGCAGAGTTGGTCGAGGCGGCTTTGGCCCGGGCGGTGCCGTTGTTTGCCAAGCGTATTCGCGATGCAGGAGAGCGTGCCGCAGCGCAAGCCCGGCTCAAGGCCGATGTGAGCGGGACAGCAGTCGCCAACGCCGATGTGGTCATCGAGGCTATTTACGAAAATCTAGACGCCAAGCGCGACTTGTTCGCCCGTATCGAAACGCAACTCAAGCCCGGCGCGCTGCTGGCGACCAATACATCCAGCCTTACCCTTGAATCGATTGCGACAGCCTTGCAGGCACCGCAGCGGCTGATCGGCTTGCATTTCTTTAATCCGGTCGCGCAGATGCCTCTGGTCGAGGTCATCCACAGCGCGCAGACCGACGCTGCTGCGCTGGCTGCGGCGCAGCGCTTTGCGCGGCAACTGGATCGTCTGCCACTGCCCTGCCGTAGTTCGCCCGGATTTTTAGTGAACAGGGTGCTGGCCCCTTATCTGCTCGAAGCCTTCATAGCACTCGAGCAGGGGATTGCACCCGAAGTCATCGATGCGGCCGCAACTGACTTTGGAATGCCCATGGGCCCCATCGAGTTAGCCGACGTAGTCGGACTTGATGTGTGCCGTAAGGTGGGCCAGATCGTGCCGCAGCTCAGCGGCTTGCAGCCGCCACTGGCTTTGACCCGTGTCGATGCACTGATCGCTGCCGGTCATCTGGGACGCAAGTCCGGTCAGGGTTTTTACGTATGGCGCGATGGCAAGCCACAACGCATGGTGGCCGGCCGCGCACCGCCCGATCTACAGGACCGCCTGATACTGGCGCTGGTCAACGAAGCCAGGGCCTGTCTACGCGAAGGACTGGTCAGCGATGCGGATCTGGTGGATGCGGGCCTGATCTTTGGCGCCGGGTTTGCGCCGTTCAGGGGCGGGCCCTTGTGTTGGGCTGTGCAGACGGGCGAGACCGGCATTGTCGGACGGCTGCAGACCTTAGCCGCAAGCCATGGACAGAGGTTCACACCTGACACCGGTTGGCAAAGTGCGTCACTTTGATGTCGGAGTTGTGACGCAGGTCGGGCCGGACCGGCTGACAGAACAAGTCTTCGTGCTAGTATTTTCTCGCACATTTGCGCGTCAATTATGCGCAAGCGGCCAATTTTGAGGCATTTGATCGATGACTGAAGAGCGGGCAGTTGATATCGCCCTCCTGAAACGCTTTACGCCGCTGATGGGTATGAAGCAGCGCAACCTGGCCTCTTTGGCCGGTAAGGTTGTGGTGCGTCAACTCGAATCCGGCCGTGTGCTGTTTCGTGAAGGTGATGTCGATAGCCGTACCTACTGGATTGTCTCCGGAACCGTCGAATTGCGTCGCGGTTCGCAATCCGTGGCGCTTGTCCGTGGTGGCAGTGAGCAAGCTGCCTTGCCGCTGGTGCCCTCTAACCCGCGCGCACATTCGGTTCGCGCTGTGGACAACATCGAATATCTGGCTATCGACAGCGAACTGCTCGATGTGATGATTACCTGGGATCAGACCGGCACTTATGAAGTGGCCGAACTGCAGGCTCAGCTCAATTCCATCGGCGAAGACGATTGGATGAGCATCCTGCTGCAAAATCGCGTGTTGCAACGCCTGCCGCCGCAGAAACTGCAGTTGCTGTTCGGGCGTCTGCAACGCATTGCCGTCAATGCCGGCGACACCATCATCCGTCAGGGTGATGAGGGTGATTATTTTTACGCGCTAGTCAGTGGGCGGGCTGTGGTGCTGCGCGAAACACCGCTGAATCAGGCTGGCATCCGGTTGGCGGAATTGGGGCCCAGCGATACTTTCGGCGAAGAAGCCTTGATCGCCGGTGCCAAGCGCAATGCCACGGTGCGTATGTTGACCGACGGCGTGGTCATGCGACTTAAAAAGGCGGATTTCGCCGAGTTGCTGATCGACTCACTGTTACACAGACTCGAATATCAAGAGGGCTCAGACCTGGTCGCGCGCGGCGCCTTGTGGCTGGATGTGCGCTTGCCGTCAGAGCATCTTGAACATGCTCTGGAAGGCGCTATCAACCTGCCCTTATATTTCCTGCGCCTGAAGCTCTCCTCGCTCGATCGCAGCAAGCGCTATGTGGTCTATTGCGATGACGGACGCCGCAGTTCTGCCGCTGCCTTTATTCTGGTTGAGCGAGGCGTTGATGCCTATGTGCTCAACGGGGGCATTTCCGGTCTGAGTGACTTGGCCAAAGTGATTTCGGCCCGCTGACAGCAGCCCTGTCGACTACATCGTGTGCGTGGACTTATCGCCCGACAAAGCGCCAGCCAGATAAGTTTCGATACGCTTTTGCGTCTGGCCGCGATCCTGCTCGTTGAATTGCACGCCTATGCCAGTCAGACGCTTGCCCTGTGCACCTTTGGGCGTGACCCATATCACGCGCCCGGCCACGGGCAGTTTTTCATCACCACCCAATACATTTAGCAGCATGAAGACTTCATCGCCCAGACGGTAACCGCTGGTGGTGGGTATGAATAAGCCGCCGTTGCGCACAAACGGCATGTACGCCAGATATAGCGCACTCTTGTCGCGTATGGTCAGCGTCAGCAGGCCGGGTTTGCTGGCAGCAGGTCTGACGGGCAGTTCGCGGTCCATGTGTCGTCGTGTTCCCGAAAAGTTGAGCGGTGTTCTCGCTACTGCGCAGCGGCTGCAAACCGCCAGAGCAGGCGTTCAACCGCCAGAGCCTTGTTTAGCGTTGTCACGGTGCCGGCGCGCACTTCACGCACGGCATCCAGCAACACATAACATTGACGCATATTTATGTCGAAAACTGCGCCCGGCAAGTGCGCGCCAGTACGCATTTCGGGTAATTGCGGCGCAATTTCCGGCCCTGACAGCAGCCGCTGTGTGAGGCAGGTCTCGATACAGTTGAGTCTGAGCAGCAGTTCATCCCGGGACCAGGCTTCTGCGGTGCGCACGACATCTAGTGTGCCCCGCCGCGCTTCGGCCAGCGCCCGCCACGTGTCATCCCGCAGTTGTCGCAACCAGGCAGGGTCATAGTCACTGGCTTCGAGCACCGAACCGGCGGTGGCATCCAGCGCAATCGCCCAGTCCGCGGAGGGACGCTGCGCGTGCAACCAGGCGATCGCTTCAGGCCGTGCGGGGGCCCGCAGGCGCAGTGTCTGGCAGCGGCTGTGGATGGTGGCTGGCAGCGCCGAGGGTCGGGCGGTCAGCAGCACGATATGCAGGCCCCGCCGCGGTTCTTCCAGTGTCTTGAGCAAGCAGTTGGCGGCGTTGTGGTTCATCGCATCGGCGGGTTGGATCACCGCGACACTGCCACGCCCTTCATAGCTGGTCATGACTAACTGCTCGCAGGCCTCGCGCACGGCATCGACAGTGATCTGCTGTGACTTGGAATCGGCAGCCGGGCTCAGCCGGAGCAGATCCGGATGATCGCCGCTGGCCACGCGCTGGCAGCCGGAGCACAGTCCACAGGCCGGCTGCGCACCGCTGCATAAGACCAGTTGCGCAAATCGCTTGACCAGTCGCAGTCCGCCGGCGCCGGGGGACTCATGGACCAGCAGTCCCTGCGGCAGGCGTCCGGCCAGGGCCGCCGCCTGCAAAGAGGCCAAGGCGTCGCCCAGCCACGGCAGCTCGTCGGTGGCTTGCGTCATGGGCTAGGGCTGCCGGATGGCAGGGCCTGCAACAGCTGCTGCAGCGCCTGCGCCTGCACGTGTTGCTGCGGCTGGCCGGCATCGATGACGCGCCAACGCTGCGGATCCCGGGCTGCCAGGTTTAGATAGCCTTGCCGGACGCGGGCAAAGAAGGCCAGGGTTTCATCTTCGAAGCGGTCGCCGCCCTCGCCTCTGCCGCGTGCGCGCTGCAGTCCCAAGGCCGGATCGACATCGAGCAGCAGCGTCAGGTCCGGCTGTAAGCCCGGGTGAGCCACTTCGGCCAGTGCCTCGATCGTCTGAGCAGGCACGCCACGGCCGCTGCCCTGATAGGCCCGACTGGCGTCGGTAAACCGGTCGCAGACAATCCATTCACCCCGCGCGAGGGCCGGACGGATCAGGTTGTCCACATGGATGCTGCGCGCGGCAAACATCAGCAGCAATTCGGCGGCAGGCGGTACCGGCTCCTCGCCGCGAGCCAGCAC
>CAIVTJ010000244.1 GCA_903908825.1 uncultured Pseudomonadota bacterium
ACCTTTGGGAAGATCGCGATTGGCTGTGCCAGCTGGTCGGTACAAGCGCACGCGCTCTGCCTGCCCTTAAGCCAAAAGCCAAGACCAGGCCCAAAGCGAAGGCCAAGCGGTGAGGCATGACAGCGAGCTCGACACCGATGCCCTGATCATCGGTGCGGGCCCGACCGGTCTGACTTTGGGTATTGCGCTGCTGCTGCAGGGCAAGCGTGTGCGTGTTATCGACAAGCACCTCGAGGGCCTGCCCTATTCACGCGCCATTCTGATCAATGGCGAGACGATGCGATCCTTAGAGCCGCTGGGTGTGTGCGCCAGCTTGCGTGCTGCAGGTCAGCCGGTGGATGGCATCGAACTGCATGTCGACGGTGCAGCGCCCTGCACACTGCACGGCGCCACCGGCGCAAGCGGTGGGCCTCTGTTGCTGCCGCAAGTGCTGACTGAGCAGATCCTCTGCGAACGGTACCTGCAGCTGGGTGGCGCACTGCACCGCGGTTACCGCTTCGAACTGCCCGAGGGCAGTTGCGATGGCAGCGCCGGCGCGGTTGATCTGCTGCCCATTGATGCTTCACAACCTGTCTTGGCCGTGCAGTATCTCTGGCTGTTCGGCTGCGATGGCATGGATAGCGCAGTACGCAGCGCTCTAGGTTTGACTTGGCGCGGTCGCAGTCAACGCGAACCTGGTCACGCCATCGATGCCCGCTTGCGTCAGTGGACTGGCCGCACCAATGTCGCGCTGCATGCCAGTGCAGCGGGTTTTGCGCTGATCCTGCGTATCGCGCCACTGACTGTGCGCATCGCCGGCACAACGGCAGCCCAGTGCCATCAGGTGTTACGGCAGTTACCCGTCGAGGCCATCACATGGGAGTCTTCTTTCAACATTCAATTCAGGTCAGCCGACTGCTATGGCAAGGGTCAGACCTGGCTGGCCGGTGATGCCACGCATGTGCATTCACCCATCGGTGGACGCGGCCTTAACATGGGTATGGCAGATGCCTTGGCGCTCGCGGAAGCCGTTGCCCGTCAAGACATCGACGCTTATGTTGCGCAGCGCAAGCCCGTGGCTGCACGCTGGGTTCGCATCAACTACGGGATGTCTCGGGTTTTGATGGGCAGCGCACTGTGGAGCCAGCTGCTGCGCTGGGCGCTGCGCTTCTGTGTGCGTCTGCTGCTTGCAGGGGGTGGCGAGCGTCTGCTGCAACCGCTGTTTGTGCGTATCATCCGCGTCAATGAAACTCAGGCTTGAACACAGCTGGGCGCAACTGCCGCCCCTGATGCACACCGCCGTGGCACCGCTGCCGGTAGCCGCACCGCAGTGCATCGTGTTCAACAATGCGCTGGCGACGCAACTGGGCCTGGATGCCCGTGCCGTCGAGGCCCATGCCGCACAGCTGTTCTCGGGCAACGCCCTACCCGACGATGCCCAGCCTTTGGCCATGGCCTATGCGGGACATCAATTCGGCGGCTTTTCGCCGCAATTGGGTGATGGACGCGCGCACTTGCTGGGTGAGCTGCGCGATCTGCAAGGCCAGCGTCATGACCTGCATTTGAAGGGATCGGGCCGCACGCCCTACTCGCGCGGTGGTGATGGTCGTGCGGCACTGGGCCCGATGCTGCGTGAATACGTCATCAGCGTAGCCATGTATGCGCTGGGCATACCGACCACGCGCTCACTGGCGGTCATCTCGACTGGGGAGGCGGTGCTGCGCGAAGACGGCCCCTTGCCCGGTGCCATCCTGGTCCGCACTGCGGCCAGCCACCTGCGCGTGGGCAGCTTTCAATTCGCGGCCTCACGGGGCGATGGCCCCGCACTGCGCGCCCTGATCGATTACACGATCACGCGTCACTATCCCGATGCAGCCCATGCCGAAGTGCCGGCGCTGGCACTGCTGCAACAGGTGACCGAGCGTCAGGCCCAACTCATCGCCCAGTGGCTGCGCGTGGGTTTTGTGCATGGCGTGATGAACACCGACAACATGGCCTTGTCGGGCGAGACCATCGACTACGGCCCTTGTGCCTTTCTCGATGAATACGATGCACGCAAAGTGTTCAGCTCGATTGATCATCAGGGCCGCTATGCCTTCGGTAACCAGTCGCTACTGGCGCAATGGAATCTGGCCCGGTTTGCAGAAACGCTGTTGCCGTTCATTGCCAGCGATGAGCGCAAGGCCGAACAGCTGGCCTTAGATGTGCTGGACCCTTTCATCGCGCGAGTCGACGACTTGTATCTGCAGACAATGCGCGTCCGCTTAGGGTTAGCAAGCCGCGAAGAAGGCGATGCCGCGCTGGTCCGGCAGCTACTGTCACTGATGCAGCAGTCGGCCGCCGATTACACGCTAACGCTGCGAAGCTTGGCCGATCTGGTAGCGGACCCCGAAGCCGGGTTAAGGCTGCAGTCGATGTTGCCGGCTGACCCCCATGGAACCGCGGCTTGGCTCGCTGCCTGGCGTGTCCGTCTGCAGCGCGACCCCTTGGATACAACAGCCCGCCGCTCGCAAATGCACTCGATGAGCCCGGCCGTCATACCGCGCAACCATCTGGTGGAGGCAGCCCTGTCGCAGGCGTCTTTGCACGGCGACCTACAACCGTTCGAGGCTTTGCTGGCGGCCGTACAGCGGCCCTATGACGAACCGGCTGATTCTCTCTTCACGACACCGCCGGCCCCGCAGGAACGCGTGCGCCGGACGTTCTGCGGGACCTGAACGGCAACCCTGGGTCACGGCTGCTGGCCATGGCCTCGGCGGTGAAACCATTCGCATCGCCCGGATACGATTCAAGTGTCCCAGTACGCTGTTCTTCTTCAAGCAGGCTAACATCGGGTCTGGCAGTCCCGTCCGGACTGACCACCCATAACAATTTCAGTTCGGGGGTTTGCCATGATCACAGTCAACATTCTGCGCCGTATTGCGCTGGTCACTCTGCTCTGCGTCAGCGCACACGCTGCCGATGCACCCAAAATCACCGCTGCCACGCTGATCGACCGCGCCATGATCGAAGACTTGCTGATCGACTACTACGGCCAACTAGGCTCAGGGAAGCACGACTTCAGTTACTGGTTTGCACCCGATGGCGTGCTGGACGTTAACGGCGAAGTTGGCCAAGGCAAGGCCGGCATAGAAAAAATCTATAAAGATACGGCAGCTCGCTCAGCTGGCCGCAAAGGCACCTTCCGCATGCTCCTGACCAACCTGCGCATCACGGTCAACGGCAATACGGCGACCGCGGACATGATCTGGACCGGCCTGAATAACGAGACCGTGACCTCGCCGACAACAGTCGTTGAACAAGGCCATGAACACGATGACCTGGTTAAGCTTGATGGCCGCTGGGTCTTTAAGCATCGTTGGGTGACCAGTGACGGCGGCATGAATCCGTCTCTGCTTAAGACTTACAAGCAACGCTGAAACTGGCAAACCTTCCACACTTGAACCACGTCGAGCCCTGGCTGCTGTTGCACGCCCGTACCACCATCGAGATGGCGGCTACTGTTGCTTTCGCTCTATCGGGCGTCATTGAGGGCGCCCGCAAACGCCTGGATGCCGTAGGCATCTGTGTTGTGGCGGGGCTGGCTGCTTTCGGCGGCGTGCTGCGGGATGTCGTCTGCAACGAGATTCCGCGCGCCTTCAGCGATCACCGCCCCTACGCCATCTGCGCTTTTGCCGGAGGCTGGGTAGCCGTGCTCGGGCATGCCCACGAGTGGCCGCAAACGCCCGTAAGTTAACGGTCAAGCACACAACAGCCAGATTGAACCATTTTTGGTATAATTGTGGGCTAGCCCTACGTAGTGCAGTCATGCCAGATAACACGCTCACTCCGCCCGTTGCGGAGTATGTACCGCCCAAAGTCTGGCAGTGGCAGCAGCCCAATGGCGGCGCGTTTGCCAACATCAACCGGCCTACATCGGGAGCAACACAGGAGCACGTGTTGCCGGTCGGCAAGCACCCTCTGCAGCTCTATTCATTGGGCACACCCAATGGCGTCAAAGTCACCATCCTGCTCGAAGAGCTGCTGGCGCTAGGCCACGGCGGTGCCGAGTACGACGCCTGGCTGATCAACATTTCGCAGGGTGAGCAGTTCGGCAGTGGGTTTGTGGACGTCAATCCCAACTCCAAGATTCCGGCGCTGCTGGATTGCAGCAGCGCAGCACCGGTGCGCGTGTTTGAGTCAGGGGCCATCCTGCTGTACCTGGCCGAAAAGTTCGATGCCTTCCTGCCCCGCAGTGGCGCTGCACGCGCCGAATGCCTGTCGTGGCTGTTCTGGCAGGTCGGTAGCACGCCTTATGTGGGCGGCGGCTTCGGGCATTTTTATGCCTATGCGCCGACCAAGATCGAATATGCCATCGACCGGTTTACGATGGAGACCAAGCGCCAACTGCACTTACTCGATCAGTTGCTGGCCTCACGCCGTTACATCACCGGTGATGACTACACCATTGCTGACATGGCCATATTGCCTTGGTACGGGCATGTGGCCATGGGCACGGCCTATAACGCGGGCGAGTTCCTCAACGTCACCGACTACCCGCAGCTGCGCCGCTGGGCGCAAGAGTTGGGTGAACGCAAGACTGTGCAACGCGGCAAGATGGTCAACAAGACCTCGGGCGACCCGGCAGAGCAACTGCGCGAGCGCCACGACGCCAGCGACT
>CAIVTJ010000245.1 GCA_903908825.1 uncultured Pseudomonadota bacterium
TCATGTGCTGGCAGCAGGTCCGCGCGCCACCTTAAGCGGCTGGGTTGGGCTGGAGGCGCTGCGGCAGCGCACACCGGCCTTGGTCTGGAAGTCTGCACGCGCCGAATATGCCGTGGAGGATGTGACCATGAACCGCTGGTATGAAGTGCGTGTGGCTGCCGGGACTTGGCCGCCCGAGGGGTAGGGGTGGCGACAGGCTCAGCGAATGAGCTACTAATGCCTGATGATGGTGGTATTGAAAGGTAATGGTAATCCCCCCTCTTTTCGGCGGTCCGAGAAGTAGAGGTTAAATGGCCATGGCCAGCCGTTGTTTCGGGGTGATTCCGCCCAAGGCCATATTCGGGCGTTCGTTATTGTAAGTCCAAGCCCAGCGCGTTGCGTGCTCTTGCACTTCGCTGATGCTCTCGAACAGGTACTGCGTCAGCCAGTCATAACGCACGGTTCGGTTGAACCGCTCGACATAGGCGTTCTGCTGCGGCTTTCCGGGTTGCGTATATTCAAGCCGGATATCCTGCTCGCGAGCCCAGTTGCTTAGCGCTTCGCTGACGTACTCGGGACCATTGTCACAGCGCAACATCGCAGGCTTGCCGCGCCACTCGATGATCTGCTCCAGGCTGCGTATCACTCGCTCTGAAGGCAACGAGAAGTCCGCATCAATGGCCAGTGCCTCGCGGTTAAAGTCATCGATCACGTTAAACAACCGGTAACTGCGACCGTCTTGCAGCTGGTCGTGCATGAAGTCCATTGACCAGGTTTGGTTCACGACCTCGGGCACTGCCAGTGGTTCGGGCTTGATCCGCACCATCCGCTTCTTGGGCTTGATGCGCAGATTGAGCTCCAATTCCCGGTAAATCCGATATACACGCTTGTGGTTCCACTCAAAGCCCTTGACGTTGCGCAGGTGCAAAAAGCACAGCCCAAAGCCCCAGTTGCGCTGGTTGTCGGTCAGCCGCGTCAGCCACTCTGCGATACGCTGGTTCTCCACGTTGCGCTGCGGCACGTAGCGATAGCCACTTTGGCTCAAGCCAAACGCTTCGCAGGCCACCCGTATACTCAGGCCTTTCTGCTCGACTGCCCATCTGGCCACCTCGCGTCGGCGAGATGGCCTCAGAGTTTTTTTGCGAGCGCCTCCGCAACGATGTCGGCCTTGATCTGCGCCTCGACATACAGCTTCTTGAGCCGGCGGTTCTCCTCCTCCAGCTCCTTCATCCGCGCCATCAGCGAGGCGTCCATGCCACCGAACTTGGCCCGCCATTTGTAGAACGTGGCCGAGCTGATGCCGTGCTCGCGGCACAGATCCGGCACCGCAGTGCCCACCTCGGCTTGCTTGAGGACCGCCAGGATCTGGCTGTCGCTGAACTTCGATCGCTTCATGCAGAACTTCCTCCAGGTGAGAAAATTCTACTTCTCAGACCCCCAGTTGGATGGGGGGATTACCGCGTCAGCCGACGGAATTTGGCTCTATGCCGGCGCGGCTGATATTGATTCTTAAAGCCCAGCAATGCGCAAAATTCACCTCAGCGTCGTGTCCGGAGACTCCTTGACGTCATAACGTCAAAGCGTCACGCTCTACCCATGAGCACCCTGAAACGCGCGACTGTATATTTCGATGCAGAGGTCCATAAGGCTCTTCGTTTGCGCGCAGCGGCAAGCGATCAGTCGATGTCGGACATGGTCAATGATGCGGTGCGGATGTCGCTAGCCGAAGACGCCACCGACCTTGCAGCCTTTGATGCACGTAAGCGCGAGCGCAGCGTCTCGTTCGATAGCTTCGTGCAGGGCATGAAGCGTCGTGGGGTCCTATAGCCTGAAAATAAAGCCTTCCGCCGGGAAGGAGTTGGAAGCCATTAGCTCGAAGGCCGACCGTCTGCGCCTAGTCACCAAGGTTCAGGCGTTGGCCAATAATCCTCGGCCGAGAGGGTCAGAAAAGCTGGCGGGCTACGCCGACCGCTTTCGCATTAGACAAGGCAATTATCGTCTCGTGTACCTGATCGACGACGAAGCAAGCGTCGTCACCGTCTACAAGATTGGTCATCGAAGAGACGTGTATCGATGAGGCGTAGAGCACTTTGATGGAGCAGCCGGGTTTATCTGGCCGGCTGACACATCACCAAGCTAAGGCTTAACCGCCAACGTCGCCGCATCTGCCGCCAGCGCGCGGATGGCCGCCCAATCGCCCGCAGCCAGCGCCTCGGCGGGCACCAGCCACGAGCCGCCCACACAGGCCACGTTGGGCAGGGCCAGATAATCACCGGCGGTCTGCCGGCTGATGCCACCGGTCGGGCAGAACAGCTGGTCGGGGAACACCGCATGTAGCGCCTTGAGCATGCCGATGCCGCCGGCCTGCTGCGCCGGGAACAGCTTGCAGGCGCTAAAGCCGGCCGCGCGCGCCGCGATCAACTCGGAGGGCGTCATGATGCCGGGCAGCAGCGGCCAACTGACCGTGCCCGCCGCAGCCACCAGCGCGGGCGTGAGCCCCGGGCTGACGCCAAACTGCGCGCCCGCCGCATCGGCCTGCGCGAACTGCTCGGGCCGGCTCAGCGTACCCACACCCACCAGCGCCCCGGGCACGGCTTTGCGCATCGCCGTGATGGCCGCCAGCGCCTGCGGTGAACGCAGCGTCACCTCGAGCACACGCAGCCCGCCGCCCACCAAGGCCTCGGCCAGCGGCACGGCATGGGCCAGGTCATGGATGGTGATCACCGGGATTACCGGGGCCAGTTTCAGGATGTCGCGGATGTTCATGGCAGGCAGCTCCGGGCCCCCGACTCGGCGTCGGTGACGTTCTGGCGAAAGAGACCAAAGAGTTCGCGGCCGCTGCCGTGTTGTTTGCCCAGCGTGACCGCGGGCGCCAACTCACGGGCAGCCCAGTCGGCCTCATTTACCAAGGCCTGCAGCAGGCCCCGGGTGGCATCGAGACGCAGCACATCACCGTCGCGCACCCGCGCCAGCGGCCCGCCGGCCAGACTCTCGGGCGACACATGGATAGCCGCCGGCACCGTGCCCGAGGCCCCCGACATGCGTCCGTCGGTGACCAGTGCAACGTGGTGACCCCGGCTTTGCAACACGCTCAGCGCCGGCGTCAGCTTGTGCAACTCGGGCATGCCGTTGGCGCGCGGCCCTTGTGAGCGCACCACCACCACCACGTCGCGTTCGAGCAGGCCCTGCTTGAAGGCCGCCAGCACCTGCGCTTGATCGTCAAACACCAGCGCTGGCGCCTCGACCACGCGATGCTCGGGCTTGACGGCCGAGACCTTAATAACCGCCCGCCCCAGGTTGCCCTGCAGCAGCTTCAATCCACCGTCGGCACTGAAGGGCGTGCTGACCGGCCGCAGGATGTCTAGGTCACCGCTGACCGCCTGCGCCGGACGCCAAGCCAGGCCCTCGGGCGACAGCCACGGCTCTTGCGTATAAGCCGTCAGACCACGACCGGTGACGGTGGCGATGTCGCCATGCAGCAGGCCGGCTTGCAGCAGTTCGCGGGTCAAGAACGCCATGCCGCCGGCCGCGTGAAACTGGTTCACATCGGCTGTGCCGTTCGGGTAGATGCGCGCCAGCAAGGGCACGACATCTGACAGTTCACTGAAGTCATCCCAGTTGATCTGCACGCCCGCCGCATGGGCCATGGCCACCAGATGCAAGGTGTGATTGGTTGAGCCGCCAGTGGCCAACAAACCGACGATGCCATTGACGATGGCGCGCTCGTCGATCAGCTCTGCCATCGGCAGGTACTGCTCGCCCAGCGCCGTGATGCGGGCCGCCTGCTGTGCGGCGGCGCGGGTCAGCGCATCGCGCAGCGGCGTGCCCGGGTTGATAAACGCTGCGCCCGGCAGGTGCAGACCCATCACTTCCATCAGCATCTGGTTGCTGTTGGCTGTGCCATAAAACGTACAGGTGCCGGCCTCGTGATAGCTGGCCGACTCGGCTTCCAGCAGTTGCTCGCGCGTGGCCTTGCCTTCGGCATACAGATTGCGGATGCGCGACTTCTCGCTGTTGGGCAGGCCGGTGGTCATGGGGCCCGCGGGTACAAACACCACCGGCAGATGGCCGAAGGCCAGCGCACCGATGAACAAGCCCGGCACGATCTTGTCGCACACGCCTAAGCACAAGGCTGCATCGAACATGCCGTGCGACAGCGCGATGCCTGTGCTCATCGCAATGACATCGCGACTGAACAGCGACAGCTCCATGGCCTCGGTGCCCTGGGTGATGCCATCGCACATGGCCGGCACACCGCCGGCGAACTGCGCGACCGCGCCGACCTCACGCACCGCGGCTTTGATCAGCGCCGGATAACGCTCGAAGGGCTGATGGGCGCTGAGCATGTCGTTGTAGGCCGAGACGATGGCCACGTTGGGCCAAGGCTTGCGCTTGAGAGCCTGTTGATCGACACCGGCTGCGGCAAAGCCATGGGCCAGGTTGGTGCAGCCGTGCACACCACGCTGCGGTCCTTCGCTGCGCGCTGCGGCCATACGCTGCAGGTAATCGCTGCGGCTGTCGCTGGAGCGCGCGCGGATGCGCTCGGTCACCTCGCGGATGCGCGGGTGTAAGGCGGGGGCGAGGTCGGTCATACGGCGAGGCACTCCAGACTGGCCCTGTCATTAAAGCAAGCCCCGTGCCGGACTTTGCAGAGGCTGGCGCGGGGTTTGCACGGAGCTTGCCATGGAATTGCGTCAGACTCGGCAGTCACAGAAGTTCTGAACCGGAGCGCCCATGCAGTCGTTCGATCTGGTGCTGTTTGGTGGAACCGGCGATCTGGCCATGCGCAAGCTGCTGCCGGCGCTGTTCCGGCGTTTTCTGGCAGGGCAGATTGCGCCAGGCTCGCGCATCCTGGGTACGGCGCGCGGTGACCTGAGCCGCGAGGCCTACATCGCGCAGGTCGAGCAGAGCGTCGCCAAATATTGCGAGGGGCAGTTTGATGCTGCGCAATGGAGCGCGTTCGCGCAGCTGCTGCACTACGGCAGTGCCGACGCGCAGGCACCCGATAGCTTTGGGGCCATCGCGGCGTTTCTGGCCGGACGTGAAGCCATCACCCGGCTGTTCTTTTTGTCGACCGCACCGGCGCTGTTTGCAGGCCTGTGTGCGCAGATCGGCCGATTGGGTCTGGTGACGCCCGAGACCCGCGTGGTCCTCGAAAAGCCCTTGGGTCAGGACTTGGCCAGTGCCAACACCATCAACGAGTGCGTGGGCTCGGTGTTCGCCGAACATCAGATCTATCGCATCGACCATTACCTGGGCAAAGAGGCGGTGCAGAACCTGATCGCGCTGCGCTTCGGCAACACGCTATTCGAGCCGCTGTGGCGACGCGGCAGCATCCGCCATGTGCAGATCACCGTGGCCGAGACCTTGGGTGTGGCCACGCGCGGACCGTTCTATGACCAGACCGGCGCATTGCGCGACATGGTGCAAAACCACCTGCTGCAACTGCTGTGCATCATCGCCATGGAGCCGCCGGCCAGCAGCGATGCCGATGCCATGCGCGATGAGAAGCTCAAAGTGCTGCGCGCGCTGCGGCCGCTGGCGGGCAGCGATGTCACCACTAAGACCGTGCGCGGCCAATATCGAGCCGGTGCGGCCAATGGCCAGCCTGTGCCGGGTTACCACGAAGAAGCCGGTGTGCCGGCCGACAGCAGCACCGAAACCTATGTGGCGCTCAAGGCCGAGATCGACACCTGGCGCTGGGCCGGTGTGCCGTTTTATCTGCGCACCGGTAAGCGATTGCAGGAACAGTCCAGCGAGATCGTCATCACCTTTGAGGACGTGCCGCACTCCATCTTTGGTGGCGGCTCGGCGGCTTCGCCCAATCGCCTGCGCATCTGCCTGCAGCCCACGGACAGCATCACCTTGAGCATCCTGGCCAAGAAGCCCGGCGATGGCCTGAAGCTGCAGCCGGTCGACTTATCGCTGGACCTGGCAGCCAGCTTCAAAACCCAGCAGCTCGATGCCTATGAGCGGCTGCTGATGGACGTGGTCAAAGGCAATCTGACGCTGTTCATGCGCCGTGATGAATTGGACGCCGCCTGGCGCTGGATAGACCCCATACGCGAAGGCTGGCTGCAGCAGGACGTGCGGCCCAAGGGCTATACCGCAGGCAGTTGGGGGCCCGCAGCGGCCAGTGCACTGATCGGTCGCGATGGCTTTGCTTGGAACGGTGAACTATGACGATGCTGGTGGCCACGCTGCGTCATCTCAACGCGGTTCAAGCCGCCGAGGCCTTGGCGGCCAGTCTCGCTAAACAGTTGTCAGCGGCTGTTAAATCGTGGGGCGAGGCCAGTCTGGTGTTGTCGGGTGGGCGCACGCCATGGCCCTTGTTGCAGGCGCTGAGTGCCGAGCCGCTGCCTTGGTCCCGCATCATGGTCACGCTGACCGATGAGCGCTTTGTGCCGGTCGACGATGCGCACAGCAACGAGCGTCAGCTGCGCGAAGTGTTGCTGCAGGGGCCGGCTGCACAGGCTCAGTTCATCGGGCTGCGTGGCACAGCCGGCACGCCGCAACAGGCAGCGCGCGAAGCTTGGGAACGGCTGGCCGCCATCGCGCGGCCGTTTGATGCGGTGGTGCTGGGCATGGGTGATGACGGCCACACCGCCTCGCTGTTCCCGGGCAGCCCCGGCTTGGCCGAGGCGCTCGATGCCCACGCAGCGCCAGCCTGTGTGGTGATGCAGGCACCGGTGGCGCCAGTGGTGAGGCTGTCTTTGAACCTGGCGGCTTTACGCCAGACTCAACAGCTTTACCTGCACTTCACCGGTGAGGCGAAGTGGCAGGTCTGGGCTGGTGCCGATGACCTGCCGGTCAGTCGAACATTGTCCCGAACGAATCCGCTGGCGCAGCTTTACTGGGCGCCGTAGCGGCAACCACGACCGGCGCTGCCGGCTCGACCGGCA
>CAIVTJ010000246.1 GCA_903908825.1 uncultured Pseudomonadota bacterium
ATGTCGCTGAGCCCGCGCACCGGGTTGGTGTACATCCCCAGTGTGCACGGCGGCATGATGATGGCTGAAAAGCCTTTAGATGCGCATCAGCCCGAGCGCATCGCCACCGGCGTGCAGGTGGGCTTCTCGATGCAACTGGCTGCGCCGCAAAGCCTGCCGCCGATGCTGCGCAAGCTGGCCGATCCGGCCTTCCTGAAGACCCAGCCTGAGGTCGCGATGTCCGCTTCGCTGAAGGCCTGGGACCCGGTGGCGCGCAAGGTGGTCTGGGAGTTCAAGAACAGCTCGTTCATGGACCACGGTGGTGTGTTGTCGACGGCGGGCGGGCTGGTGGTGCAGGGCGGCCTCGATGGCAAGCTGAAGGTGCTGAACGATCAGACCGGCGAGCTCATCAAAGAGATCGACGTGGGCACGGCGATGATCGCTGCACCCATGACCTACACCGTCAAGGGCGAGCAGTACCTGGCCATCGCTGCAGGCACGGGCGGTGGCGGCTGGAACTTCTGGTTCCCCGAGAACATCGCCTTTACCAACGGCAACGCCAATCGCATCCTGGCCTTCAAGCTGGGCGGCGGCGCGACGCCCAAGCCCGAGCCGCTGCCGCCGTTGCAGCCGCTGCCCGAGCCGCCCGCGCAGGTGGGTACGGCTGCGGACATTGCCGCAGGCGCCAAGTTGTTTGCGGCTGATTGCGGGTCTTGCCATGCCAACGCACCGCGTGGCCCGGTGCCCGATCTGCGCCGTTCAGGTGTGGTGCGCGATGCGGCCGCCTTCCAGCAGGTGGTGCGCGGCGGCAGCCTCAACGCCCGCGGCATGCCGGCCTGGGATGATCTGCTGACCGAAGCCGAGGTCACGCAGATCCACGCCTATGTGGTGTCGACGGCGCGCGAAGGCTATGCCGCCGAGCAGAAAGCCGGCGCACCGGCAGCAGCGCCCAAGCGTGAGGGCCTCAGCCAGGGTCATCCGTGAAACTGATCCTGCCACCGGGTGTCAGCCACGCCCGCTTTGATCAGGCGCTGGCCGCGTTTGCGCGGGTGGTTGGTCGTGAGTGGGTGCTGGCCAGCGATGAAGATCGCGAGACCTATCTCGATCTGTATTCGCCCGGTCGCGATGACAGTCATGCGGCCTCGGCTGCCGTGGCGCCGGCCTCGGTCGAGCAGGTGCAGGCGCTGCTGAAGATCGCCAACGAATACCGCATTCCGTTGTGGCCTATCAGCCGCGGCAAGAACTTCGGCTATGGCGGTGCGGCGCCGCGCTTGCCGGGCACGGTGATGCTCGACATGGGTCGCATGAACCGCATCCTCGAGGTCAATGACCAGTTGGGCTATTGCATCCTCGAGCCCGGCGTCGGCTTCTTTGATCTGTGGGAACACCTGAAGGCCAACAAGATCGCGCTGCAGCTAGGCATACCCGGCAATGGCTGGGGCAGCGTGGTGGGCAATGCGCTGGAGCGTGGCTTCAGTCCGGCCGGCGATCACAGCAACAACATCTGCGGCCTCGAAATTGTGCTGCCCAACGGCGAGGTGGTGCGCACCGGCATGGGTGCGATGGGCGATGGCAAAGCCTGGCCGCTGTTCAAGCACGGCTTCGGCCCGTCATGGGATCAGATGGTGGTGCAGGGCAACCTGGCCATCGTCACCAAGCTGTGTCTGTGGATGAAGCCCGCCGACGAAGCGGCTATCAGCATCGAGATCAAACTGCCCAAGCCTTCAGACCTGCAATGGTGTGTCGAGGCGCTGGCGCCGCTGCGCTTGCAGGGTGCGATCGAGGGCTTGGTGCGCCTGACCAGCTTTCAGGCCTCGGTCACGGTGCCTACGCTGCGCAGTCAGTGGCATCAGGGCACAGATTCGATCCCCGATGATGTCATCGCGCAGATGATGCAGCGCATGAACGTGGGTTGGTGGAACGGGCCGCTGCGCCTGGCCGGTTTCAGTGATGTGTGCGAGGCCAACCTCAAGCGTGTGCTCGACCGGCTGGCCAAGTTCACCAAACAGGAGTTTCCGGTCACGCGCATGCGCGGCGATGCGCAGCCCGGCCCCACCACTTACCCTTTGCAGATGGTCAACTGGTATGGCGGCCGTGGCGGTCACATCGGCTATTCACCGGTCATGCCTGCCGATCCGAAACTGGTGCAAGAGCAGTTCGAACGCACACGGCGACGCTATCAGCAGTTCGGCCTCGACTATTCCGGCACGTTCTACCTTGATGGCCGCGCGGCCACTAACGTCAATCTGATCCTCTACAGCAAAGATGACGAAGATCAGAAGCAGCGCGTGCGGCAGTTGTTTCAGGCGCTGATCAAAGACGCGCGCGAGCAGGGTTATGGCGAGTACCGCACGCACCTGTCTTATATGGACGATGTGGCGGCCAGCTATGACTACAACCACAACGCGCTGCTCAAACTCAACGAGCGCGTCAAAGATGCACTGGATCCCAATGGCATCATCGCGCCCGGCCGCAACGGCATCTGGCCCAAGGCTTATCGCGCGCATCGGGGTGTGTTGTGACGCGCTGGTTGCTGGCGCTGGCGCTGGCACTGCCGGTTGCCGGCTGGGCTGATGAGCTCACCGCACAGCAGTCAGCCGGGCAGAAGGCGTTCGCGCATCGCTGCGGCATGTGCCATCGCGAGGGTGGCACCGGCACCTTTGTGCTGGCGCGTCGCTTGGGTGCAGCGCAGTCACTGCTCGAGCAGCGCACAGACCTTAAGCCCGAGTACATCCGTTATGTGGTGCGCTGGGGTCTGATGAATATGCCGCGCCTGTCACGCGTCGAAGTGCCCGAGACCGACATGACCGATCTGGTGGCGTATCTGACCCGGCCCAGGCCTGCTGCCGCACCGTGAACCCTGTGCTGGCAGTACATCAGGCCACGGGCCTGCTGAGCGGTGTCTGTCAGGTCTTCAGTCCGCATCACGATGCGCGGCCTGAAGGCCAGCAACCTGAACTGGTGATCATCCATGGCATCAGTCTGCCGCCGGGTGAGTACGGCGGGCCGGGTGTGCTGCAGTTGTTCACGGGCAACCTGCCGGCAAACGCACATCCGTACTACGCCGGCATCGCCGCGCTGCGTGTCTCGGCGCATCTGTTCATCCGTCGTGACGGACAGCTGCTGCAGTGCGTGCCGCTGCACCGGCGGGCTTGGCATGCCGGTGTGTCCAGCTTTCAAGACCGGCCGGCCTGCAATGACTATTCGCTGGGGATAGAACTGGAAGGCAGCGATGACGAGCCCTATGCCGATGCGCAATATGCCGCGTTGGCCACGGTGCTGCGGCTGTTGCAGCAGCACTGGCCGCTGCTGCAGGGTGAGCGCATCGTGGGCCACAGTGATGTGGCGTCGGGGCGCAAGAGTGATCCCGGACCGGCCTTCGACTGGCTTAGACTGCGCGCCTTGATCGACAGACCCAACCCTTGAGGAGCTTGCACATGAAACTGATCAACACCTTGGCCGCTTTGGCGGCTTTGTTTGTGCTGAGCACGGGCGTGGCCCGTGCCGATGCTGACGCCGACACGGTCAAGCTGTTCAAGAACGCGGGTGACAGCGCCGAATATTTTTCGCGCAGCGCCGGTTATGCGGTGTTTCCGACCATCGGTAAGGGCGGCATCGGTATCGGTGGCGCTTATGGCAAGGGCAGCGTCTATGCCCACGGCAAGCGCACCGGTGCAGTGTCCATGAAACAGCTGAGCTTCGGTCTGCAGATGGGCGGTCAGGCTTACAGCCAGATCATCTTCTTCGAAGACCAGCGCGCTCTAGATGAATTCACTTCCGGCAACTTTGAGTTCGGCGCCGGTGCCAGTGCGGTGGCGCTGACAGCGGCTGCCTCGGCCAGTGCCGGTACCGGCGGTGGCGGCGTCAGCGCCAGTGGCGGCAAGAAAGATGCGACCACCGGCGGTGGCTATTACAAAGGCATGGCGGTGTTCACCATCGCCAAGGGCGGCCTGATGTACGAGGCCGCGGTGGCCGGACAGAAGTTTAAGTACGAGCCGGCGAAAAATTGAGCGGCAGCGTGGCCACAGTCGGTAAGACCGGCTCAAACCGGCCATCGATCATCTGAACAAACGCCAGCAAGGGCTCTGCCGCGAGCGGTTTGCTGATCAGATAGCCCTGACCATGGTCACAACCCATGGTCAGCAGCTGCTGCCAGCAGTCTGCGGTTTCGATGCCCTCTGCTACCACGCTGACGCCGAAGCGGTGGCCCAGATCAATCGTCGCCTGCACGATGATGGCGTCATCGCTACCCGGCTGCATGTTCTTAACGAACGAGCGGTCGATTTTTTATTCATCGACCGGCAGGGTCTTGAACTGCGCCAGTGACGAATAGCCGGTGCCGAAGTCATCCACTGAAAAGCGCAGGCCGTGGGTGCGCAATTGCTGCATCACCTTAACAGCCTGTTCGGGCTCGTTCATGATCGCGCTCTCGGTGACCTCCAGCATCAGCTTGTGCGGTGAAATGTCTGCTTGCGCCAGGCAATCCAGCAAGTGCTGGGGCAGGCGCTGCTCCAGCAGGTCTGAGGCTGAAAGATTGATCGACACCATCGGCTCAAAGCCTTGGTTGCGCCACAGCCGCATTTGCTTGGGCACGGTTTGGATCAGCCATTGCGTCAATTGCCAGATGGAATGGGTCCGCTCCAGCAAAGGAATGAACGTGTCGGGAGCTATGGCGCCCAGCACAGGGTGCTGCCATCGCACCAGCGCTTCCACGCCCAAGATCCGGCCGTCCAGCAGGTTGACCTTGGGCTGGTAATGCAAGCTGAGCAGATTGTCTTGTATGGCCCGGCGCAGGTCAGACAACAAGGCCAGTTGCATTTTCAGGTCTGCCTGTCGGGTATTGCGGTACACCCGTACCGACTGACTGAGCTGACTGGCGTCGTGCAGGGCCAGATCCAGATGCCTTAAAGCTTCCAACGGTGAGGCGGCATGGTCCGGGAAGTAGCAGATGCCGGCTTCAGCACCGAGGCTGATCGGCGTGTTCTGGTACGCCATCTCTTGGCTCAGTGCATCGATCAGCGTCTGCGCAAAGTCTGCCGCATTCCTGCAACTCAAGGTGCGCTTGACGATCAGGAACTGACCAGGCCCGGGGCTCGCCAGCAGGCCGTCTCTGCCGAGGAGGCTGCTTAATTTCAGGGCGGCGTCGCGCAGCAGGCTTTCGGCCGCATCGTGGCCTAGTGATATCTGCAGACGGACATAGTCGCTGACTTCCAGCAACAGCAGGGGCAGGCGCTGTTGATCGGCTTTGGTCTGGTCGAACACCGGTTGCAGCTGCTGCAGCGCGGAGAGACGGTTGGGTAGTCCGGTTACGGCATCTTGGGAAACCAGTTGCTGCACCAACTCTTCGCGCTTGGCGATCTGGGCCTGCATGGTATTGAGGGTTGTGGCCACTTGCTGCATTTCCAGCGAGCCCGGCAGGTGGATGTTCTGGCGATAGTCGCCCCGCTCAAGACGTTTGGCGACCATCTGCAGGGCTTCCAACGGCCGGCTGACTTGTTTGGCCAGCCAGCGTGTCGGTGGTACGGCCAGCGCCACGGCCAAGACACCGATCAACAAGATGATCAAAACCGATTGCGTATAGGTCGAGGCCAAAGCTGACTGCAGGGGTTGCTGCAAAATGGCCTTCACCGCACCACGACCATCGGGTATGTCGCTCACGAGGCTAAGGTAATCCTGATGGCCAAGACTGAGTTGGGTCGCTTCTTTTTGGGGGTTCTGGTTGAGCCGCAACCAGTTCAAACTCCGTTGCGACTGTTCCGGCTCCAATCCACTGACTATTTTGCCGTCACCGTTACGGGACAGTTCCGCGAAGCTCACCGTCACGTTCAACAGCTTGCTTAAGTCTGCAGCGAATTGCAGATCGACCGGGAACCCCACAACCAGATAGCCGACGGTTACCGGTGCGCGGATCGGCGCTGTCACCAGCAATAACAGTTGGCCATTCACAGTCTGGTAGCTCAGCACCGCCTCAGACGATTGGGCGCCGGGCAGGTGCAGGTTCAACCGCCGCCCGGTGACCAAATCCTCATCTGAAGAGGACACCGTGTTACCGGCGACATCCAGCAAAGTCGCTGAATCGCCACCGATGCGATCGGCGAGGTTGTGGAGTGCAGAGCGCAGGGTGGTCTCGTCGCCACTGGCCACCACGCTTTTAAAGCCGAAGTCGGTGGCCAGAATCTGCACGCCCTCGCGCATCTCCTGCCCCTTGCTGGTGAGCAGGGCTTGCAGCATGTTGCCGGCAACCATCAGATTGGCCGAGGCTTCTTCTTTGGCCTCAAGGTGGGCCCTGACAACAAAGATGCCCATGGTGACCAATTGGGTCAGCACGACCAGTCCCAGCATGGTGCTTATAAGCTGTCGGCGGAAGGTGTACATCGGTGTCTGTCTGCCGTTTTTGGCGGCTAGCCTCTAATGTGACCTAATGTAAGCCGCACACCCTCCAGATTTCATCCATAATTGGAGCGAATGTGACGCAGGTCCGGTCTTTGCGGATGACCCGCGTTTAGCCTTGCAACGGTTACTGATTAGGAAAGTTAAAAGCGTGACTAGAAGACGGCGTTTGATCATTGCCGTTTGCGCACTGCTGCTGCCGCTGCTCGGGGCATCGACCGGTGCTGCGGCCGACCTGCAGATACTCACTTCGGGACCCGACGCCTCGCCGCTGGCGGGCCTGGTTGTGTTGTTGCTCGCGCAAGGCGGCAAAGCTGCCGAATACAAGGCGCCGGCGTCTGCAGGTAACTGGGTCATGGACCAAGTCGATCTGCAGTTTGAACCCGAGGTGCTGGTGGTTCCGGTCGGGGCGCGGGTGTCGTTTCCCAACAGCGACGTGGTGGCTCATCAGGTCTATTCATTTTCGCCGGCGCGGCGGTTTTCTCTGGGCCTTTATCGCGGTCAGCGTTACCCGCCAGTCGACTTCACCAAGCCTGGCTTGGTGGTCCTCGGCTGCAACATTCACGACTCGATGGTGGGCTATGTTTACGTTTCAGAGTCGCCGTATTTCGGCAAAAGCGATGCCACAGGCTTGGTGCAGTTCAGTGGTCTGCCCGCCGGCAGCTATCTAATCAAGGCTTGGAGTCCGCGTTTCAAGGGCGAAGAGCCGGAAACGCTGGGCCAACTGTCACTCGGCGCAACCGAGACCCAGTCACTGTCGTTGACGGTTCGCAGCGCGCTGCGACCGCCGGCGCCCAAGCTCGTTCATCCCAAGGGTTTGCATTACTGATATGGCTGTTTTGAGGACAGGGCTGCGCTGCAGCGGGCTATTGCTATGGGCGGTCTGCTGCGGTGTGACTCACGCTGCCGGGCCTTACGATCTGACCGTCCAGCTGGACCTGCGACTGACCGCGGCGCAGTCACCCTTGAGCTCATTCTCGCAGGGTGGGCTGGGTCTGCTGCGCTATGACGAGTCGCATCAGGGTCTGCACGCCGGTCCGTTGATGCTCGATTACAGCGGGCCGGTGACCGACACGATCCGTGCGGCGGCAGTGGCCTTTGCCAACTTCGATGGCGACAAGAACCCCATCGACCTGACCGAGGCCTATCTCGAATGGCGACCGGTACCGACCTCGCCACTGCGCTGGCGCACCCAGGTGGGTGCCTTCTATCCGCCGATCTCAATGGAAAATCGCGCGGCGGGTTGGCAGAGCCTCTATAGCATCAGCTCTTCCGCCATCAACACCTGGATCGGCGAAGAAGTGCGGGCGGTGGGTGCCCAGACCAGTGCCACGCTGGTCGGCGCCGCCATCCATCGTCCCTTTGATATCGGCGTGGTGGCCGGTGTGTACGGCTGGAACGATCCCATGGGCGTGGTCATACAGCGCCGCGGTTGGGCCATACACGACCGGCAGACCGCCCTGTGGGGACGCCTGCCTGACATCAAAGGTATGCCGCATGCCGATGGCTCGTTTGAGTTGTTTCATGAGATCGATACGCGGCCGGGCTTCCATGCAGGCCTTGAGGCCAGCTACCGCAATCAGTTGGTGGTGCGGGCCATGCGTTACGACAACCGCGGTGATCCGGCGCTGTGCAATTCGCAAGAATGCGCTTGGTTGTCGCGTTTTAATGCCTATGGCGCTCGCTTAGAGCTGCCGCAAGGTTGGACTGTCATCAGCCAATGGCTGGACGGTGACACCTCGGTAGGCAAGAGCCTGGATGGGCGGGGCAGCCACATCCTGGGCTATTGGTCAGACTTCGTGCTGGTCAGCAAGACGGCGGGACCGCATCGCATAACGGCTCGTTATGAGCGCTTTCATACCAAGACGCTGCTGGGCGCGAATAAGTTCAACAGCAACCAGGACGGCGCCGCCTTCATGCTGTCCTATCGCTACCAGCTCAACGATCAGTGGCAGCTGACCGCCGAAGGCCTGAAGGTCGACAGCAGTATCAGTCAGCGCGCGCTCGTGGCCGCGCCGCTGGATGCCCGCGAAAGCTCGCTGCAGCTGCTGGCCCGCTACAGCTTTTCGTTGTAACGATTCAGGATTCGAAGCGCTTGCGGTTCCACAGCACTTCGCTGCCTTGTTCGTGACGCGCCAGCGCACGCGACAACACAAACAACAGGTCTGACAGCCGGTTCAGATAGATGACCAGCGACTGGCTGACCACTTCACCTTCGGTCTTGGCCAGCGTCCAGCAACGCCGTTCGGTGCGCCGGGCCACGGTGCGCGCCACATGGCAATGTGCGGCTGCCTGACCACCGCCGGGCAAAATGAACTCTTTCAGCGGCGGCAAGGTCTCGTTGAAGTGCTCGACATCGGCTTCCAGTTGCGCGATGTGCGCATCGGTGACCATGGCATAGCCCGGCACGGCCAGCTCACCACCCAGGTCAAACAGGTCGTGCTGCACGCGTGACAGACAATGATTGATGTCGGCGGCCAGCGCGGGTGTGGCCAGGATGACGCCGATAAAGCTGTTGAGCTCATCGACGCAGCCCACGGCTTCGATGCGCGCTGAATCTTTTTCGACGCGACTGCCGTCGCCCAAGCCGGTGGTGCCTTCATCGCCGGTGCGGGTGATGATCTTGCTGAGTCGGTTGCCCATTGAGGTGTGCCTTGTGTGTGTGGCGTAACCGGCTCAGTGGTTGAGCAGGTTCGCGGGTGAATATTGGTCGGTGAGCACGCGCGCTTTGGTGTCCCAATCGACCTCTGTCGCAAACATCTTGAGCATGGACGGCACATCGGCGCCGAAGGACTTGAGTGCCGTCTCAAACTGCGCCGCACGCTGCGCGATCTCGGCATAGGGCGGCAGTCCACCCAGTCGCGCCACGATCACACGGTTCTCGCGTTTGAGGTTATAGAAAGTGCCGAACACGCTGGCATAGGTGGTCGACTCATGGTCGTACAGCTTGCTCGACGAGAACGTGTTGGCGACGATCACGCCGCGTGGCGCCAGCAGTGACTTGACCTCTTGCAGGAACTCTTGCGTCAGCAAGTGCTCGGGGATGTACTCGTGGTCAAAGGCATCGAGCAAAATGACATCGTATTGCCGGCCTTCACGCGCCGCGCGTTTGACGAACACCCGGCCATCGACTTCGGTGACGTGCGTCGGTGCGTCATCGTTAAAGCTGAAAAACCGCTTGGCGACTTTGGTGACTGCCGGGTCGATCTCGACCACTTCGACCTGCGCCTTGGGCAGCAGCGTGCGCAAGGCTGTGGGTATCGAACCGCCGCCCAGGCCAATGATGAGTATGCGGCGCGGGTCATCCTGCGTGAACAGCGTGCCGGCCAGCATCATGCGGGTGTAGTTCAGCGCAAAGCGCTGCGGGTTGCGCAGTTCGATACACGACTGCCGGCCGATGCGGCACTGCCGCGTAAAACACATGCAACGCAGCCCGTCCTGCTCGTACACCAGCACTTCGCGGTACAGCGAACGCTCTGAGTGCACTTGCGTCATCAGCGACTGGCCCAGGGCCAGGTCACCGGTCAGGCCGGCGGTCAGCAGCAACAGCAGAGCGCCCAACAACGAGGCTCGTTTCATCGCACAGTCCTTTGGGCCAACAGCCCGACGGCGGCCAGCAACACCGAGATGGCCACGAGGCTAAGCAAAATCGAGTTCACCTCGAACCACAACACCAGATAAAAAGACGTCAGGATGGTGCCGGCGGCGCTGCCGAAGGTCGATACAAAAAACAGCTGCCCGGCACGCCTGCCCGAAGTGCTGTCATCGTCGACCAGCAAACGCACGCAATAGGGCGACACCATCCCCGAAAAAAACGTGGGCACGAAGAACAACAGCGCTGCGGCGGTCAAGGAGCCGAAACGCGGATCGGGTATGGCGATGGCCAAGCGCTCCAGAGGCTCGCCGGTCAGCGGCAGCACCGGCAAGGCCGTCAGCGCGGCCACCAGCAACAACAGCGACAAGCGGCCCAGGCTGGGGCTTTGCAGAGACCAGCGGCCGCCGGCCAGATAGCCCAGCGACAGGGCCAGCATGAACACGCTGATGATCGCGCCCCAGACATAGATGCTGCTGCCGAAGTTCGGTGCCAGCAAGCGGCCGCCCAACAGTTCGATGCCCATCACGAAAAAGCCCGACCACAGCGCCATGACGTAGCACAGCCGCTGGCTGCGGCGCGGCACAGGTGAGGTGCTCATCAAGGTTGCAGCCGTGTGTGGCACCAGGCGCCGCACTGTGCCTGACCGTCGGCGGCAAACTGCAGCTCGCGCGTCCAGCGCACGCGGTCGTGAATGCGCGCGTCGCCTTCCATCCACAGCTCGACGGCTTGCGCCCACAGCACATAGCCGCCCCAGTGTGCCGGCCTGTGCATGGGCTCGCTGCCTGCACCCGCCGTGGCGCCATAGCGTTGCGTGACCTCGGCCAATTGCGCTTCGAGCGCTGCCCGCGAGGCGATGGGCTGGCTCTGCAGGCTGGCATGAGCGCCCAGCTGACTGGCCCAGGGGCGGGCGGCGAAATAGGCATCGCTGTCGGCCGCGCTGATGCGTTGGATGCGGCCTTCGATGCGCAGTTGCCGGTGTTGGTGATCCCAATGCATCACCAGCGCAGCGCGCGGGTTGGCGGTCAGTTCACGGCCTTTGCGCGACTCGTAATTGCTGACAAAGCGCACCAGCCCCGGCAGCGGCTCGATGGCCTTGCACAACACCACGCGAGCCGAGGGTTGCCCGTCGGCGTCGCAGGTGGCCAGCACCATGGCGTTGGGGTTGGGCTGGTCTAGCCGTTGCCAAGCCTCGGCCAGCCAGTCGGCGGCCACGGTCAGCGGATCGGCCGGCAGCGGATCGGAAAACAGTTGATTGAGAGCCATAGCGCCATCTTAGCCCCAGAGGCGTTCAGGCCGCATTCACGCTGTGAACGGCAGCATCGGACTCAGGCAGATCAACAGGAGACGGCGATGAGACGTGCAGTTGTTTTGTTGGTGATGGGATTGGCAGGCCCGGTCAGCGCCCTGGCCCACGATTATGGCCACGATCGCGATGATCGCCGCTATGACCGCTATGACCGCTACGAGCGGCATCGTGACAACGACTGGGATCGCGACCGCTACCGGGCTGCGCCGCGCTATTGGGTGCCGGCGCCACCGCGCGGCTATGTCTACGACCCCTATCGCGGCGGCTACCGCTATGTCGCACCGGGCTATCCGCCACCCGGGTGGGGCCTGTTTATCCCGCTGCGCTAGCCCGCGGCGCAATCAACGCTTGCCAGTGGGGTGGGCCATCGCTACAACAGTGCCCGGGCTGTAACGCCCGGGATCTGTCGGAAGAGGCTTGCCATGACGCTCGATCAATTGCGCGCTGAACTCGATCAACTGGACGGCGAACTGCTGGCCCTGATCGCGCGGCGTCAGGCCCTCGGCCGCGAGGTCGCCGCCGCCAAACGCGCCACCGGCAAGGCCACCCGCGACTACGGTCGCGAGCGCGAGGTCATTTTGGGCGTGCGCGCCCGCGCCGAGGCGCTGGGATTGCCGGCCGAACTGGCCGAAGACGTCATGCGCCTGCTGATCCGCTCTTCACTCACCACGCAAGAGCAGGCCCGCGTCGCCGCACAGGCCGCCGGTGGCGGCCGGCGCGCGCTGATCATCGGTGGTGCCGGCAAGATGGGCGCCTGGTTCACGCAGTTTTTGGGTTCACAGGGTTTCGCCGTGCAGGTGGCCGACCCGGCCGGCGCGCCCGCGGGCGTGCCCGTGGTGGCCGACTGGCGGGTGCTGACCGACCTCAACAGCTATGACTTCATCGTTGTCGCCACGCCCTTGGGGCTCAGCGGCGGCATCCTCTCCGAGCTGGCGCTGCGTCGTCCGCAGGGTGTGGTGTTCGATCTGGGCTCGCTCAAGTCCCCGCTGCGCGGCGGACTCAACGCGCTGAAGGCCGCGGGTGTCAAAGTCACTTCGCTGCATCCGATGTTCGGTCCGTCCACCGAATTGCTCAGCGACCGGCATGTCATCTTCGTCGATATGGGTTCGCCCGAGGCGCTGGCCGCGGCACGCGAGCTGTTTTCGGCCACCATGGCTGAGCAGGTGGTCATGGGGCTCGACGAGCACGACCGGCTCATCGCCTATGTGCTGGGCTTGTCGCACGCGCTGAACATCGCCTTTTTTACCGCGTTGGCCGAGAGCGGTGAGGCCGCGCCGCGTCTGGCGCGCCTCTCCAGCACCACCTTCGATGCGCAGCTCGACGTCGCCAGTGCGGTGGCCGAAGAAAGCCCCGAGCTCTATTTCGAGATCCAGGCGCTCAACGACTATGGTGCCGAGTCGCTAGAGGCCCTGGCCAAGGCTGTCGACCAGGTGCGCAGCGCCGTGCTGACGCGCGACTTCCCGGCTTTCCAGCGCTTGATGCAGCAGGGCCTGGCTTATCTGCACGACCGTCGTGAGGTGGTGCAGCGGCGCGCTTGAGTTCAGCTTATGTCTTGAGCGTGCAGCCTGCACCAGAGTAAAACAGTGTCATGACTGACGTGATCGACAAAGACGGCTTCCGCGCCAACGTGGGCATCGTGCTCATGGACGCCGCCGGACAGCTGTTCATCGGCCGTCGCACCGGTGGCAAGGGTTGGCAGTTCCCGCAGGGCGGCGTGCTGCGTGGCGAGCGCCCGCTGGATGCGCTGTACCGTGAGCTGCACGAAGAAATCGGCCTGGTCCCCGACGACGTGCACCTGGTCGGCCAGACCGACCGCTGGTTGCGCTATCGCCTGCCGCCGCGCTTCGTGCGCCGCGACAGCATGCCGCTGTGCATAGGTCAAAAGCAGCGCTGGTTCCTGCTGCAACTGGCACGCCCCGAGGTCAGTTTCCGTTTCGATACGACCGGCACACCCGAGTTTGATCGCTGGCGCTGGGTCGATTACTGGCAGCCGGTGCGTGAGGTCATTTACTTCAAGCGGCCGGTTTACGTGCGCGCCTTGCAAGAGCTGGCGCCACTGGC
The DNA here is from genome assembly GCA_903908825.1 of uncultured Pseudomonadota bacterium. Classification (GTDB taxonomy): domain Bacteria; phylum Pseudomonadota; class Gammaproteobacteria; order Steroidobacterales; family Steroidobacteraceae; genus ZC4RG30. The sequence continues at coordinate 13,332 of CAIVTJ010000246.1, forward strand.
CCGCCCTGAGGGTTTGCCGCCCTATCCGGCTTGGTGGGCATTGCGTAATCGCGTTACCGATCGTCCGCATGCCGCTCCGGTCAAAGCCGTCAGTTAACGCACTGTTGCTGGGTTTGCTGTCCCTGGCGCTGCTTGCGTCCGGCTATCTGCTGGGCCGGCTGCACGCGGCGGTGGTTCCGGCGACCGCCGCCGATGCGGGCGCTGCAGCGCAGGCCCGGCAGACTGCGGACGCCGCCGACCGCTTGGGTCTGACGCAGGAGCGCGCGGCCGTGGCCAGCGAACTGGGTCGCTTGCAGGCGCAGTTGGCGCGGCAGGCGCAGGACCTGGTTTTTTACCGCAGCATCGCCACCACCACGGCGCCCGCACCGGTCACGGTGCAGCAGCTGCGACTGCGGGCCGGCACCGGAGCACACCGGTTTGACCTGTCGCTGGTGCTCGGAAGGCCTTTGCGCCGCGAAGATCCTGTGTCGGGCACGGCCACGCTGCGCGTGGAGGGGCTGCGCGCAGCTGCGCAAGTGTCCGAAAAAATCCTCGATTTCAACTTTAACTACCGCTATCTCCAGCAAAACCATCTCGAAATCATCTTGCCGCCGGACTTGCAGCCGGCCCGTCTGGTGCTTGAATTGCACCTGACCAAGCCCCAAGCAGGTGTCTGGCAACAGATTATCCCGTGGGTAGTGGAGTCCCCTTAACCGGTCTGCTCCGCACATCCCGGCAGGTTGCGCTAGACCGCTGCGACGCTTGCACCTAGACTGATTCAAGCCCTTGTCAACCTTTGGGTTTTCTATATGACCACCGCCACACACGCCGAACCTTCTGCCGCTGCCAACGACGAGTTGCTGGTGTTCACCGATGCCGCCGCCACCAAGGTCGGTGCGCTCATCGCGGGCGAGGGCAATCCGGCGCTGATGCTGCGCGTCATGGTCGAGGGCGGCGGCTGCTCAGGCCTGCAATACGGCTTCGAGTTCGACGAGACCCTGCAGGACGGGGATCTGCTCATCGAAAAGCAGGGCGCGCGTTTGCTGGTCGATCCGATCAGCCTGCAATACCTGACCGGTGCAGAGATCGACTATCGCGAAGGCCTGCAGGGCGCGCAGTTTGTCATCCGCAATCCCAATGCCACGACGACCTGTGGCTGCGGCTCTTCGTTCGCAGCTTGAGCCGGCACAATACCCGCGTGCCAGATGTGCTGGCCGCGGTTGATCTGGGATCCAACAGCTTTCATATGGTGGTCGCACGCCATGTCGATGGGCAGCTGGTCATCATCGATCGCCTGCGTGAGATGGTTCGCTTGGCCGAAGGTGTCGATGAAGCCGGCCGACTCGACAAAGTCGTCGCTGCGCGCGCCTTAGCTTGTTTACAGCGGTTTGGTCAGCGCCTGGCCGATATGCACGCCGACAGTGTGCGCGTGGTCGCACCAATGCGCTGCGGCGCGCACGGCGCAAGCAGTCTTTTCTAGAACGTGCGCGCGAGGCCATCGGCCATCCCATCGAGATCATCGCCGGCCGCGAAGAAGCGCGTCTGATCTATAGCGGTGTGGCGCATACCATGCCGCTGGATACCGGTCATCGGCTGGTGGTGGACATCGGCGGTGGTAGTACCGAACTTATCATTGGCCAGGGTTTCGAACCGCTCGAGCTTGAGAGTCTGGATCTGGGCTGCGTCACCCTCAGCGAGCGTTATTTCGCAGACGGTAAGTTATCGGCCAAGCGCTTTGAGCGTGCCCGCGTGGCGGCACAGCAAGAGCTCGAGCCTGTGCAAATGGCGTTTCGTGCGCGCGGCTGGGAAACGGTTGCCGGCAGTTCCGGGACGGTGCGCGCCATCTTCGAAGCCCTGCGCGAACTCGATCCGCAGTGCACGGCTATCACGCTGCCAGCCATGGAAGAACTCATACAGGTGCTGGTGCGCGCTGGCAGCACGCGCGCCATCCCGCTGCTGGCGGTCACCGACGAGCGCAAACCGGCCTTTGCCGGTGGCTTGGTCATCCTCACCGAAGTGTTTGCGCAGTTAGGTATCCGGACCATGCGCGCTGCAGACGGCGCCATGCGCGAAGGCCTGCTGTACGACATGATGGGTCGCTTCACATCTGAAGACGCGCGCGAACGCACCGTGCGTTCGATGCAGCAGCGCTACCACGTTGACACCGCGCAGGCCGCGCGCGTCGAAGACACAGCCGTGGCGTTTTTAACTCAGGTGCAACAGGCTTGGCAGCTCACCGATCCTTTGGCCGAGCTGGCGCTGCGCTGGGCGGCGCGCCTGCACGAGATCGGTTTAGATGTCGCCCACAGCGGTTATCACCGCCACGGCGCTTACTTGCTTGAGAACGGCGATATGCCGGGCTTCGCACGCGAAGAGCAGTTGCTGCTGGCGCGACTGGTCGGCGCTCATCGCCGCAAGCTGGTGCTCGACGGCGTCGAAGACTTGATCCCCCCTTGGGATGTGCTGGCGGTCAATTTGATATTGCTGCTGCGTCTGGCGGTGCTGTTGCATCGCGATCGCAGTGGCGCACCGCTGCCGGCCATGACGCTGGTGCCGCGGGGCCGCACACTCGAGTTGCAGTTCATGCTGCGCTCGCTGCGCGACCACCCGCTGACCTCGGCGGATCTGCAGCAGGAAGTCGAATATCTCGAGGCGCAGGGTCTGCGCCTGCGCATCTTTACGGCATAGTGCCGGCGCTGCCGGCCGCGGCCACATAGCGCTGCATCAGTTCTTGTTGCGCGCTGCAAGAGGGGCCCTCGCTAGCGGCCGCCACATGCATAAAGCGGCCTTCGCTGCCCAGCACCCAGGCTTGCTGATCATCCCGCAGATACAACTGCAGGTCGGCCACGATGGTCGCGCGCAATTCGGCATCGATGATCGGGAAAGCCACCTCGATACGCCGGAAGAAATTGCGCTCCATCCAGTCGGCGCTCGAGCAATACAACTCATCGTCGCCATCATTGGCAAAGAAGTACACGCGCGGGTGCTCAAGGAAGCGACCGACGATAGAGCGCACGCGGATGTTTTCCGACACGCCGGCGATGCCCGGCCGCAGGCAGCAGATGCCGCGGATGATCAAGTCGATCTGCACCCCGGCATTCGAGGCCTTGTATAACGCCAGGATGATCTGCGGATCTACCAGCGCATTCATCTTGGCAATGATCCGCCCCGGTTTGCCCGCGCGCGCCAGATCGGCCTCGCGCTCGATGCGCATCAGCAGGCCGTCGTGCAGCGTGAAAGGCGATTGCAGCAACAGCCGCAGCGCCGGTGTGCGGGTCAGGCTGGTCAGCTGCAAAAAGATCTCGTGCACGTCAGCGCCGATGTCCGGATTGCAGGTGAACAGCCCATAGTCGGTATAGGCCAGGGCCGTGCGCGGGTGATAGTTGCCGGTGCCCAAATGGCAATATCGACGCATGCCTTCGGCTTCGCGCCGCACCACCATGATCAGCTTGGCATGCGTCTTATAGCCCACCACGCCATACATCACGTGCGCCCCGGCTTCCTGCAGCCGGTTGGACAACTCGATATTGGCTTCTTCATCAAAGCGCGCGCGTAGTTCAACGATAACGGTGACGTCCTTGCCCGCATGCGCTGCAGCGACTAGCGCATCGACGATGGGCGAGGCTGCGCCGGTGCGATACAGCGTTTGCTTGATCGCCAGCACCTGCGGGTCTGTGGCCGCTTGACGCAGCAGATCCAGCACCGGAGTAAAGCTTTGGAAAGGATGCTGCAACAACAGATCCTGCTGGCGGATCACCGCGAACAGGTCGCTACCGGCTGACAGACGGCGGTGGCCAACGGGCTGGAAAGCCGGGTACTTCAGGTCCGGTCGCGACGACAGGTCATAGATGGCCGACAGGCGGTTCAGGTTGACTGGTCCAGGCACTTCATAATGGTCGAACTCGCTCAAGGCGAACTGGTGCAGCAGGAAAGCAGTGACTTCGCCCGGGCAGTCCTGCACGGTTTCCAAGCGCACCGCAGCACCATAACGACGATGGGCCAGCTCACCCTCCAAGGCGCGCCGCAGGTCCTCGACCTCTTCATCGTCGACAAACAAATCGCTATTGCGGGTCACGCGGAACTGATTGCAGCTGCGCACTCGCACGCCGGGAAACAGCAGGTCCACAAAGGCTTCGACTATCGTCGACAACAACACAAAGCCACCGCCGAGCTCTGCCGGCACCGCCGCAACGCGCGGCAGTGATCGCGGGGCCTGTACCACGGCCAGATCGCTGTCGCGTCCGAAGGCGTCTTTGCCGGTCAATTGAACGATGAAGTTCAGGCTCTTGTTCTGAATGCGTGGGAAGGGTCGCGCCGGGTCTAATCCAAGCGGACTCAACACCGGCTCGACTTCTTGATGGAAGTACTGCTCCAGCCAATGATGCTGCGCATTGGACCAGTCTTCTGGCTGCAGCAAGCAAATGCCGGCCTTTTGTAGATCCGGCAGCAGCACTTCATTGAGGCAGGCGTATTGGTCGTGCACCAGCGCCAGAGCGCGCGCATGGATGGCGTGCAACTGCGCCTGCACTGACATCTGTTCCGGGCCCATGGCCGCCGAATGCAGGTCCAACAGCTGCTTGAGTCCGGCGACGCGTATTTCGAAGAACTCATCGAGGTTGCTGCACGAGATGCACAGAAAGCGAAACCGCTCGAGTATCGGCAGCGATTCGTCCTGTGATTGCGCCAGAACGCGCTGGTTGAACTCCAGAAACGACAACTCACGGTTGCTGAAGTTGCTGGCTGAATGCAGGTCTAGCGGGGCGTTGTGCGACATCGGGCGATCATCCGTCGGTGTTGTTAAGTGGCCGTGACAGCGCCAGGGTACAGCGCGCCCAAGCATCGCAGCCCCCGCGCACCCGTCACTGCCGGCAGGTTGGCCGGCAGTCCCTGCACGTGTTGATGCGCCATCCATGCAAAAGCGGCTGCTTCAACATGCAGAGGCGCGATGCCGTATTGGGCGGTGCTGCACACAGGCGTTGCCGGCAACAGCCGGCTTAGGCGTTGCAGCAGCTGCGGGTTCAGTGCGCCGCCACCGCAGATCAGCAGTTCAGCAACCGTGCCGGCGCCGGCCTGCGCGATGGCCCCGGCCAGCGTTTCTGCGGTGTACTGGCACAGCGTCGCCAGCATGTCCTGCGGCGAAAGTTGCACATCTCCAAGCCGCTCTTGCAGCCATGGCAGGTTGAATAACTCACGGCCGGTGCTCTTGGGTGCAGGCAAGGCCAAATACGGCTCTGTCAGCAAGCGCGCCAGCAGCGGCTCGTAAACTTGGCCCGCTGCTGCCAGCGCGCCGTCACGGTCAAAGTCGAGCTGGCAGTGGCGTTGAGTCCAACCGTCCATCAGGCAATTCCCGGGGCCCGTATCGAAACCCGTCACTGCACCATCTGCCTGCAAGAGCGTGATGTTGGCGATGCCGCCGATGTTGGCTACAACACGTGTCTGCCCGGGACTGGCAAATAGCGCAGCATGAAACGCCGGCACTAACGGCGCGCCTTCACCACCGGCGGCGACATCACGCCTGCGGAAATCGGCCACCACATCGATGCCGGTACGCTCGGCAATGATGTTGGCATCGCCGATCTGCAAGCTGAACGGAGCGGCGCCACGTGGTTGGTGACGCAGCGTCTGCCCGTGGCTGCCGATGGCCCGTACCTGCGCTGCAGGCACTGCGCTGCTGCGCAACAGAGTCAGCGCCGCGGCTGCGAAAGCCTCACCGACCAGCGTGTCGAGTTCGCCCAATTCATCCAAGCCCACCTGCGTGGGGGCTTCGATGGCTTGCCGCAGACGGGCCAGCAGGGCCTGCGGATAATCGTCATGGGTGGCCGCCAGCAGCTGACAGCGGTCTGTAGTGATGTCGACCAGCACAGCATCGATGCCGTCCAGACTGGTCCCCGACATCAGACCGGCATAACAGCTCATTGCGGTGTCTGCACAGGCCTTTCAGCGTGCAGCGACAGCCCGGCTGTTGGGTGGCGCCAACGGGTTGCTCGCTGGTGCGGCATCGACCGGCAGGCGATCGAGGCTGGCCAACAACGGCGTGGCCTTGGCTACAAAGTCGGCGCGTAAGCCTGCTTCTACAGGCGCTGCCGGCGCGGAATTGACCGCAGTCTGCGGATTGCGCGATTCGCCGCGCACCAGATATTCGAAGTGCAGGTGCGGGCCGGTGGCCAGTCCGCTCATGCCGACATAGCCGATGATCTCGCCCTGATTGACTTTGTCGCCCGGCCGCAGGCTCGCAGCAAAGCGCGACAGGTGACCGTAGCGGGTGACGATCTGACCGGCGTGCGCCAGTTCGAGCACATTGCCATAGCCGCCCTTATTGCCTTTAAAGGCCACGCGACCATCGCCCGCTGCGCGCACCGGCGTGCCCGAAGGCGCCGCGTAATCGATGCCCTTGTGTGCGCGGATGAGATTCAGGATGGGATGCTTACGTGCCAGGCTGAACACCGAGCTGATGCGCGAGAACTCTACCGGCGCCTTCAAAAAGGCCTTGCGCAGACTGCGGCCGTCGGCCGTGAAATAGCCGGGCTTGCCGTCCGGGCCGACATAACGCACAGCCTCATAGGTCTTGCCCTGATTGACGAAGCGCGCCGCCAATATGGCGCCGTCCCCGACGCGCTCGCCGTCCGGGCGCTGTAACTGTTCATAGGTCACCGCAAAGGTATCGCCGGCGCGCAGGTCCATGACAAAGTCGATGTCCCAGGCAAACAGTTCGGCCAGCGCGAGCGCTGTCTTGTCGCGGATATTCGCAGCACCGGCCGCTTCAAACAAAGATGAGCGGATCACGCCGCGCGTCGTGGTCGGCGTGCGCAGCAACTCTGTCTGCTCGATGTTGGCTACAAAGCCCGACTCATCATCGCGCTTGACCTGTAGCGTCTCGGTCGGCGAGAGGCGACGCTCCAGACCCACCAGTTCGCCCGCGCGATGGCTCAAAGTCAGAATTTCACCGGGCTTGAGCTTGTCGAGCATCATGCGCACATTGCGTATGCCACGCAGGTCTGCCAGATCGTCCATAGACAATTCGAGACGGCGGAAGATCTGATCCAGTGTGTCGTTGCGCCGCACTATCACTTCGATGCGCGACAGGCCCGCGCCAGCCGCATGCATCGCTGCGCCCACTGCGGCCGATGAGGCCGGTTGCAACGCCGGTTGCATCACCATGAAGGCCGCTTCAGCCAGGTGCAGTGTCGGATCCGAGCTCTCAGCAGCATGGATGCCCGCCCAGCCCACGGCCACGCAACACAGCAATTGCAGCGCGCGCACCCGCGCCGCGCCGCTGATGACGCCTGGCATAGAGTGGATTTGGCTGCTGAGTATCAGGATGGTGCTCCGGGGCGTCGGACAATGCGGAGGGTCTTCGACCGTAACTGACCCTCGGCGGTGGGTCAATGAAGCCGGTACCAGTCCGCGACTTTGGCCGCCCGTGCGGGTTATCCTCGCTCACAGCATTCCGCGCATAACGGCGATGTCCGCCCCAGGGGCGCGGGGCGCCCTCAAATCATGACCGAAACGCCCGAACTTCCCGCCATCGATGGCCCCATGGCCGAGCAACTGGCCGAACTGCGCCGCGGTGCGCAAGAAATCCTCACCGAGGCTGACCTGGTGCGCAAACTCGCACGCGGTCGTCCACTGATCATCAAAGCGGGCTTTGACCCGACGGCGCCAGATCTGCATCTGGGGCACACCGTGCTCATCAACAAGATGCGCCAGTTCCAGCAATACGGTCACGAAGTGGTGTTCCTTATCGGTGACTTCACCGGAATGATCGGCGATCCCACGGGTCGCAATGCCACGCGGCCCAGGCTGACCCCCGACGAAATCAAGTCCAACGCGCAGACCTATCAGCAGCAGGTCTTCAAGATATTGGATGCCGAGCGCACACGCGTGGACTTCAACTCGCGCTGGTTCGGTGCCATGCCGGCCTCGGGGCTTATCGAGATCGCAGCGCGGCACACCGTGGCCCGCATGCTCGAACGCGATGATTTCACCAAGCGCGTCCGCGCCAATCAGCCCATCGCGCTGCATGAGTTTCTGTATCCGCTGGTGCAGGGCTACGACTCGG
>CAIVTJ010000247.1 GCA_903908825.1 uncultured Pseudomonadota bacterium
AGTTGGGACGACCAGTTGGTCAAGCAAGGTGGCCAGTGGTACTTCAAGCGCCACACCATCTATAACGAGACTAGCCCTACGCGCTTCATCGCCGACAGACCCAACCCGCTCAAGCGTTGAACCATGAACAAGTGGCTAGTCTTCTCTGTATTGGCCTTGCTCACGCTGCCTGCACAGGCAGCCGACAGCGAAGCACTGTATCGCCTGCAACGCCCCACGCCGGACGGCACGGGCAAGGTCTATATGGGCCGCGAAATCGCCCACGTCATGGGCTGGCAGGCTGCCTCATGGCTTGAACGCCCGGAGCGCGAAGAAGAAGAGCGCGTCTCAGAGATGATCGCCGAGCTGCGGCTGCAACCCGGCATGGTGGTAGCCGACATCGGTGCCGGTAGCGGCTACACCACGAGGCGCATCGCACCGATATTGGGCGCCCAAGGCCGGGTGTTGGCGGTCGACATCCAACCGCAGATGCTGGAGCTGATCCGCAAGATCCCACGCAGAGCCGGTGATGCGCCTATTGAGACGGTACTCAGCACAGCAACTGACGCCCGCTTAGTGCCTGACAGCATCGATCTGGCGTTCATGGTCGATGTGTACCACGAGCTGGAATATCCCCACGAAATGCTCGCCAGCCTGGTGCGCGCACTCAAGCCCAACGGGCAACTGGTGTTCGTCGAATACCGGGCCGAGGACGCACAAGTGCCTATCAAGGGCCTGCACAAGATGAGTGAAAAACAGGTGCGACTGGAAGCCGAGCAAGAGGGCTTGTCCTGGCAACGCACCAGCCGGCGCTTGCCTTGGCAACACATGGTGTTCTTTCGTAAGGCGACGCCGCCTTAACCCGAGCGGTCAGCCTTCACAGTCTGCAAGGCACCCTTGTCATCAAGGTCACAGCCGATCTCGACGGGCTGGCAACAGACTTGGCAATCCTCGATGTAAGAGCACGAGCCCGCCGATAAATCGACGCAGATCGTGAAAGGCTCATCGCAGTAAGGGCAATGGATGGCGACCATTTCGGTGAGACCGCCCCCAGTACTGAGTCCGGGCTCAAAGACCGGCTCGAGCCCGTACAGCGCATTGATTGCCGCATCATCGCCGAGATCCCGCGCACTCTTGCGGGCTCTGTGAATCCGACTCTTTTTCTTGCGCACAATGCAGTCGCTATCACTCAGGCTTCAGGCTGCGCCCCAGGATAAAATCGGCTGCCCGTTCGCCGATCATGATCGCCGGCAGGTTGGTGTTGCCGCTGGTGATAGCCGGCATCACCGAGGCATCGGCAATGCGCAGGCCGGCGATGCCATGGACCTGCAACTGCGCATTGACCACGGCCCCGGCATCGAGGCCCATGCGGCAGGTACCGACCGGATGGGAGCGATGTCCGGCATTGCGGCGCAGGTGCTCCTTAAGGCTGGCTTCATCTTCGTTTTCAGGGCCGGGCAAGACTTCACGACGGATCAAGTCACGCAGCGGTTGCTGGGCATGGATGCTGCGGCTCAGGCGGATCGCCCGCACCATCGCATCGAGGTCCTGCGGATCGTCGAACAGGTTCAGTTGGATGCGCGGCGGGGCTAGCGGATCGGCCGACCGCAGCTTTACCCAACCGCGTGATCTGGGCTGCAGTACGCCCGTGCGTATCGCAATGCGAAACGGTGGCTTGCCGCGCCGGCCCAGACCCCACAGATCGGCGTTATTACTCAGCGGCAGCGCCATCATCTGCACGTCCGGTTGATCCAAGTCAGGCAGCGTGCGGGCGAACACATTGGCCGACATGCCGGTTAGCGCAAACGGTCCGCCGCGCGTCAGCATCCACTGTGCTGTCGCCCATGCGGCGCGATCCCACCGCAAGTGGCGCGTCAGCCCCTGCTCGGCCACCACCTCATATTCGTTGAGGATGTTGGGATGGTCGCAAAGGTCGCGGCCGACGCCCGGGAGGTTAAGCACCACGTCGATGCCCAGCTCGCGCAGCTCATCGGCAGGACCGATGCCTGACAGCATCAACAACTGCGGCGAATTGAATGCACCACCGCACAGCACGATCTCGCGCGCAGCGTGCACGGTCTGGGGTCTGCCACGATGCTGATAGTGCACGCCGGTCGCGCGGCCGTGAGTCACCGCTATGCGCTCGACCAGCGCCCCCGTCCGGACGTGCAGATTGCGCCGCTGTTTGAGCGGATGCAGGTAAGCACGGGCCGTGCTGGAACGCATACCGCCACCGACCGTGGATTCCATACGCGAAATGCCATCCTGCTCGGCTCCATTAGGATCAGGGCAGAGCGGTACGCCTGC
>CAIVTJ010000248.1 GCA_903908825.1 uncultured Pseudomonadota bacterium
CCGCTGCTCAAAGAAGACGAGCTGGGCCTGAAGTCGCGCTACGGCCTGCAGTACATTTTCCCCGAAGCACCGATGATGTCGGTGTTCGAAGACGGCAGCACCCTCAAGCTATATCGCGACAGCGAACGCTCGGCAGCCGAAATCGCCAAGTACTCGCGCAAAGATGCCGACGCTTTCCGCAAGCTGTCACAGCAGGCCGCGCAGTGGTTACCCATGGTGGCATCCACGCTGTATGCGCCGCCGGCGCCGGTGGGCGCGGGCAACGCCATGCTCGACCAGAGCCGCGAAGGCCGGGCCTTCTGGCGCGTGCTGCAGATGAGCAGCCACGATCACCTGTGCGATCTGTTCGAGCACGAAAAGGTGCGTATGCACTTTGCGCGCGTGGCCGGCGAAAACCTGGTCTCACCCGATGAAAAAGCCACGGCCATCGGCTCGTATGTGTTCCTGGGCTTTCTGGAGGCCTATGGCTTTGGCGTGGCAAAGGGCGGCAGCGGCGCGCTCACCAACGCGCTGATCGCCTGCATCCGCGATCACGGTGGTGAAGTCATCGCCAATGCCGATGTCGCGCGCATCAAGGTGTCCAACGGTCGCGCCAGCGGCGTTGAGACTGTCGATGGCCATGTGTACACCGCGCGCGATGCCGTCATCGGCGCCATCCACCCGCACCTGCTGGGCGGCATGATCGATGGCATGGACCCGCAGGTGCGCCACGATGCCGAGGCCACGCACATCACGCCGGCCGCTTGCATCACCGTGCATGCCGCGCTGAACGGTCCATTGAAGTTCCGCAGCCCCGATGCCGTCGATGCGGTCATGTGCGAGATGCTGCCCAACGACTACACCACGCTACGCCGCGCTTTCGACGAACTGCGCTATGGCCAGCTGATGCCCTACCCGCTGCTGGGCCTAGGCTGCCTGTCGCAGTTTGATGCCTCGCGCGTGCCGGCCGGCAAGGCCATTTTGCACCTGTGGGACTATGTGCCTTACGAGCGCCCCGACGGCCGCAGCTGGGATGAGGCAAAGAACGATTACGCCGACCGCATGCTGGCGCACTTGGGCCGCTTCGTCAGCAACGTCGACGAGGTGGTCATCGACCGCCACATCGACAGCCCCGTCGACATGGAGCGCACCTCACCCAGCTTCCGTCGCGGCGACCTGCATGGCATCGCCACCAGCACCTATCAGTCGGGCGCGCACCGGCCCACGCCAGAGCTGGGTCAGTACACCGTGCCGGGCTTGGACCGCTTTTATCTCGTCGGCCCGTTCCAGCACCCGGGCGGCGGCGTGTTCGGTGCCGGTCGTGCCACGGCCATGAAGATGTTCGAAGCACTGGGCTTGGACTTCGAGAAGCAGGGCCGCATCAAGTGAAATTGCGCGGCACTGACGGCAGCGAGCTGATGACCGTCGCTTCGCTGCAGCGCGATGGCGATGTGCTGGTCATCAAGGGCAAGGTGTTCGGTGCCATGCCGCTGGTCGCAAGGCTCGACGCCGACGCAGCGCGCGATGCGCTGAAATTGCTGTCGCCCGGCCTGGTCTGGTTTCTGCTCACACTGCCATTTCGCAAGGGGCGTCGCTGATGAATACCCGTCTTATCACGCTGTTTGTGTCCCTGGCTGCGGGACTGTGCGGCGCGGCACTGGCCGCTGTGCCGGCTGACTTGTGTAACGACTGCCGCATGGAAAAATACGCGCATTGCGGCGGCTTTCTCGAAGGCGCCACAGTCAATCGCGATGGGCAGTTGTGGGTGGTCGACCTGCTGGGCGGACGCATCTTGCTGGTCGGTAACGACGGCACCTGCAGCGAGCGCGCCAACACCGGCGGCCAACCCAACGGCGCCAAGTTCGCACCCGATGGACAGCTGTGGATCGCTGACAAACAACTGGGCCTGCTGCGCCTGGATACCAAGACCGGCAAGTTGACCACCATTGCCAACAGCTTCCGTAGCGAGAAACTGCGCGGCCTCAACGACATCGTGTTCGATAAAGCCGGTGGCCTGTACTTCACCGAACCCTATGGCTCGGGCGCCCTGAAGCCCGATGGCCGCTTGTTCTATCTACCACCGGGCGCTAACGCCAAGCTGCAGCTGGTGGCCGGTAACCTGGCCTTCCCGAACGGCGTGGTGCTCACCGGTGACGGCAACACACTGCTGGTGGGCGAGTACGCGCTCAAGCGCATCACCTCGCTGCCCACACCGTCCAGCCCCAACGATTTCGATACGTCATTCGTGTGGGCCACCACCAGCGCAGGTGTCGGTCCGGACGGCATGTTGATGCTGGCGGATGGCACCTTGCTGGCCGCCAACTTTGATGCCGGTGAACTGCTGGCCTTTGACAGCAAGGGTCGCGCCCTGGGCACCATCCCCGTGCCCGCCGGACCGCGCGTCACCAACATGGCGCTGCGCGATGACTGGCTGTACGTCACCGAGGGCTCCAGCGGTGAAGTCTGGCGCGTGCGGCTGAAGCCGCGTTGAAGATCACGCCTGACGCGTTGCGGCCCGGGCCTTATCCGCAACACTTTGACTATGTGATCGTCGGCGCAGGCACGGCCGGTTGTGTGCTGGCCGCACGGCTCAGCCAAGACCCCGACGTGCAGGTGCTGCTGATCGAAGCCGGCGGTGATGGCGGGCACCCGTTCATACACGTGCCGGCGCTGGTGGGTGCGGCCCTGGCACAGCGCGATCTGAACTGGGGCTGGCGCACCGAACCGCAGGCGGCGCTGGGTGGCCGGCAGATACCCTTGCCACGTGGCCGCGGCTTGGGCGGCACCGGCGCGGTCAACGGCATGGCTTATTTCCGTGGTCAGCCCAAGGACTATGAGGACTGGGCTGCGGCCGGCAATGCCGGCTGGAGCTGGCGCGAAGTGCTGCCCTATTTCACGCGCTCGGAAGATAACGCCGACCACCCGGCCTCGACCCGGCATGGCCGAGGCGGGCCGATACACGTGGCCCACATCCGCAAGCCCAATCCGCTGAACCAAGCTTTTTTGTCGGCGTTTGCCGCACTGGGCCAGTACCCGGCCTGCGACGATTTCAACGGTCCACGACCCGAGGGTTATGGCCTGCGTCAGGGCACCATCCGCCGCGGCCGTCGCGACTCCTCCGCCACCGCTTACTTGCAGCCGGCCTTGAGCCGACCCAACCTGCACGTGCTGACGCGTAGTCACGTGTCGCGCATTCTGTTTGAAGGTCGACGCGCGACCGGTGTCGAGGTCTTCGGCATTGGCGGCATGTCGCACATCAAGGCACGACGCGAAGTACTGCTGTGTGCGGGCGCCATCCAGTCACCGCAGCTGCTGATGCTCTCCGGCATCGGCGATGCGGATGAACTGCGGCTGCACGGCTTGCCGCTGGTGCAGCATCTGCCGGCCGTGGGCAAGCACTATCAGGATCACGTGGCTGTGCCGGTGCTGATGGAAACGCGCGACACACGCTCTTATGGTTTGTCGTGGCGGACGGCGCACCGGGCCGCGGCCAACCTGGCGCAGTACCTGTTGTGGCGCGAAGGGCCGCTGGCCAGCAACCTGTTCGAGTCGACAGCGTTCATCCGCAGCAGTGCCGGGGCCGACCGGCCCGACCTGCAGATTGTCTTCCAACCGGCGCGGCGCAATCGCAGCAGTTTTCCACTGCCGCTGGGCCACGGCTATGCCATCAACAGCGTCACGCTCTACCCGCACAGCCGCGGCCGCATCAGCCTGGCCAGTGGCGACTCGCACGTGGCGCCGCGCATCCAAGCCAACCTGCTGGCTGATGACGCCGACCTGCAACCGCTGCTCACCGGCATCAAGCTGGCGCGTCAGCTGCTGGCCGACAGCGCCTTTGCCAGCTGCCGCGCGGTCGAGGTCGCGCCCGGCCCGCAGGTGCAAGGCAATGCCGCACTGACCGCCTACATCCGGGCCAGCGCCAGCACTGTGCATCACCCCACCAGCACCTGCCGCATGGGGCCGGATGAAAATTCGGTCGTCGATGCCCAACTGCGCGTGCATGGCATCGACGGCCTGCGCGTCGTTGATGCCTCGGTGTTCCCATCCATCATCGGCGGCAATACCAACGCGCCAGTGGTCATGGTGGCCGAGAAGGCGGCAGACTTACTGCGCGGACTGGCGCCACCGGCACCCGCACCTATTTGACAGCTCGCACATCGGGGGACAACACATGGCTGCAGAACACATCAAGCACTGGCGCATAGGCGAAGTCGAGGTCGCACGCATCGTCGAGGTCAACGCTTGGGAAGACGACATCACCATGTTGTTGCCCGATGCCACGCCGGCCTTCGTGCAACAGTTCAAGTGGCTACAGCCGCACTTTGCTACGCCTGACGGCAAGATGATTTTGTCGTTTCAGGCCTTCGTGCTGCGCTCGCGCGGCAAGACTTTCATGATCGACACCTGCATCGGCAACGACCGGCAGCGCGAGTTCGATGTGTTCACCAATATGCAGACCAGCTTTCTGGCTGACCTGGACACTGCGGGCTTCCCCGCCGCGCAGATCGACGGCGTGTTGTGCACACACCTGCACTTTGACCATGTGGGCTGGAACACGCGCAAAGAAGGCGACCGTTGGGTGCCGACCTTCCCGCAGGCGCGCTATTACTTCGGCCGCGAGGAATATGCGCATTGGCAGCATCTGCGTGAGACCGGTGGCTATCACCATGTGGACCATCTGCTCGATTCGGTCGATCCCATCGTGCAGGCCGGCCTTGCCGATTTCATCGACCCGGATTTCCAGCTCACCGACGAAGTGTCGTTGATCCCCACACCCGGCCACACACCCGGGCATGTCAGCGTGCTGATCCGCTCGGCGGGGCAGCAGGCCATCATCACCGGCGACATGATGCATCACCCCATCCAACTGGCGGTGCCGGCGACCCATGGCCGCTTTGACATGGATGCCGAGCGCGGCGCGCAGACGCGCGTCGACTTCGTCAACCGCTACAGCGACACGCCGACGCTGATCATCGGCAGTCATTTCTCCGACCCCAGCGCAGGGCACATCATCCGTGATGGCGAGTCCTGGCAACTCAAGACTTAAGTGAGCCCCGCATGGCCCTGACTCCCGACCTCTCACAACACACCATCCTCATCACCGGTGCAGGACGCGGCTTGGGCCGTTCGATGGCGCTGCGCTTAGCGGTCTGCGGCGCGACACTGGGCATCGTCGATGTCGATGCCGCAGCCTGCGAGGCTGTCTCTGCAGAGATCGTGGCCGACGGCGGCCAAGCGCTGGCCCTGCCGGCCGACGTCGCCGATCGCGAAGCGCTGCTGGCTGTAGCAGCACAACTGGCGGCACACACCGGCCGCATCGACGTGGTCATCAATAACGCCATGCTGCTGCGTTACGAGCCGCTGGAGGCCATCAGCGCCGAGACACTGACGCGCATGACGGCCATCGGCATCAACGGCACGATGTGGGGCGCGCAGGCGCTGCTGCGGCATTACGATCCGCAGCGCGGCGGCAACATCATCAACATGGCCTCACCGGTGGCTAACCGTGGCTACCCCAACACCGCGGCTTACAGCGTGGTCAAAGGCGGCATCGTCACGCTGACCAAAGTGCTGGCCGCTGAACTGGGTCCCAAGGGCATACGCGTCAACGCGCTCTCACCCGGGTCGGTGCCCACGCCGGGTGCGCTTGGCCTCAATGATCCGGCCGAGTACGAGCGTCGCAGCCGCACCATCCCGCTGCGCCGCCTGGGTCACGAGGACGACAACTCGGCGGC
Organism: uncultured Pseudomonadota bacterium; assembly: GCA_903908825.1. Lineage (GTDB taxonomy): Bacteria > Pseudomonadota > Gammaproteobacteria > Steroidobacterales > Steroidobacteraceae > ZC4RG30. The sequence goes on from CAIVTJ010000248.1 coordinate 5,715, forward strand.
CTGTCTGTTTTTGCTGAGTCCTGAAGCCTCGTTCATCAATGGCGAGATCCTCCACGTAGACGGCGGCATTGCAGCCGCAGGGTGACACCATGAGCAAGCCCATCCCCGAGTTCGATACCGACCTGTTCAGTCACGAGTCGGTGCGCAATGCCAATGCCGTAGACGACCGGTTGCGCGAGTTCGCACCGGTGGTGCGTTTGCCGGGCGAGAACGTGACGATGATCGCGCGCTTCGAACACGTCTCGAGCGGCCTGCGCGACTGGAAGACTTTCTCGTCCACTTCGCGCCCGTGGCATGACCCCAACTCGGTGCGCCCCGAACTGCTGCTGACCGATGACCCGCCCAAGCACAGCGGCGTGCGTTCGGTGGTGGCCAGTGCCCTGTCTCCGGCCGCCCTGTCCAAGATGGGCGAGGCCTTCCGCGCCGATGCGAACGCGCTGATGGCACAGATCAAGGCCCGCGGTGACGGCGTCGAGATCGATGCCGTGGCCGAACTCACGCAGGCGTTTGTGTACAAGGTACTGCCCGACTTGCTGGGCCTGCCTGAAGCCGGGCGCGAGCATCTCTCGGCGTTTGGCAACATGGTGTGGGCGACCATGGGGCCGATGAACACGCTGTTTCACGAGACCATGGCGGCCACCGGCCAGCCGGTCATCGACTGGGCTACCGAAGCCTGCAAGCGCGACAACCTGTTGCCGGGCAGCTTAGGCATGGCCATGTATGAGGCCGCCGATCGCGGCGAGATCACCGCCGATGAGGCTTATCTGCTGGTGGGCATCCTGCTGTCGGCAGCGGCCGACACCACGGTCATCACGCTGGCCAATGCCGTGCGTGCCTTCAGCGAGTTCCCCGACCAGTTGGCGCTGGTGCGCAAAGACCCCAAGCTGGTGCGGGCCGCCTTCGAAGAGAGCCTGCGCTGGGATTCTCCCTCGCGCATGGCCGGCCGCATCGCCATGCGCGACGTGGAGATCGACGGCTTTGTTATCCCGGCCGGCGAGCGTTGCGGCCTGATGTTCGCCGCCGCCAACCGTGACCCGCGCAAATGGACCGACCCGGACCGCTTTGACGTGCTGCGCAGCAACACCGGCCACCTGGGCTTTGGTTTTGGTGTGCACGCCTGCGTGGGGCGGGTGCTGGCGCTGCTGGAGGCCGACGCCCTGTTGGGGGCGTTTTCGCAGCAGGTGGCCCGGGTCGAACCGGCCGGACCGGTCGAGCCGTGGATGACCACCATCGGTCACGGACCGGCCAAACTGCCGGTCCGCCTGCACTTCGCTTAATGAGCTGTCGCGGCCGTGATCAGCCGGCCGCAGACAGAATCATGTCGGCCCAACGCTGGAAGCGGTCACTGTTGGCGTTGTGTTCCATCACGCCGGCCGTCAAGGCAGTGAAGGTGATGTCGCGCACCGGGTCGATCCAGTACAGCGTCGTGCCGGCACCATAGTTACCAAACGTGCCCGGCGAAGCCATCGAACCGAACATGTGATGGCAGAACTTGTCGCCGCGCAGCGAGAAGCCCAGACCGATGTAGGCCGGTACCATCTCCAGGCCGCGCTCTTTGCCGCGCTGGTAGTACAGCTCATTGGGCTTGTCACCGGTGTGATTGCGTGTGGCCGCTGCCAACATGGCCGGCGAGACCAGACGTTTGCCATCCAGTGTGCCGCCGCGGCGGAACATATCGGCAAAGCGGAACATGTCCGGCACGGTCGAGACGATGCCCACCCAAGGCATCTCGGCCTTTTCGTCTTCGAAAGCGCCGTTGGCGCCTTCGACGTTGCGGCTCTTGTGCCCGATCGGGTAGTTGCCGCGGAAATCGGGCACCACTTTGCGTGACTTGAGGTCCGCACGCAGACCCACTGAGGTGTCGCGCATCTGCAGCGGATCGAGGATGTCTTCCTGCACGATCTGCCGGTAGCCGCGTTTCTTGGGATCGGTGCGCAGCAGTGCTGTAGCCATCAGCACGTGGTTGACCAGCGGCGAATAGGACACCTTGTCGCAGGGCGCATCAACCGGCGCGACGTGCTCGACCACCGTGGCCGAGATCTCGGCAAAGTTGTCGATATACCAACCTGGCTTGACCTCGAAAATGATCGGGAAGCCGGCCTGATGCGACAACAGATGCCAGATGCGCACCTTCTCGCGGCCCTGACCCTTGAACTCGGGGATCAGGTCACTGATCGGCGTGGTCATCAGAAAGCGACCCTGCTCGATGGCCTGCATGACCAGCAAGTTGGTGAACGCCTTGGTCACCGAGAAGATGCTGAACACCGAATCACGGGCCAGCGGCAAGGTGCGGGCGCCATCGGCCGTGCCGACCACGGTGTCAAACACGACCTCGCCGCCCTGCGCCACCTTGACCACCGCGCCGTGATACAGCCCGGCGGCGATCTCGGATTCCATGACAGCTTGCAGTTGTTCAAATCGGGGCTTGTACATAGTTGAAATATCCAAGGTCGCGGCAGGCTGCCGGGTTTGGGTCGACACGATAGTGGCTTGGCCGGACGTTGCCAATGGCGCGGGGCCACCCAAGCGCAGAACTTGCCGGACTAGCGGTTGTCCACTAGTACATTCCAACGCTGCAACATTTGCCGCCATGGGGTAAGTTGAGAGCGTCCACAGTGCCGAGTTTCCGGGGGAATAGATGGGCGTCAGGGAATCTTCACGTTTTGGCGATCTGCGCAAGGCAGCCGCAGGCTGCTCGGTTGCCGGTTTGCTGTTGATCGCCGGACCGGCGCTGGCCCAGCAGGCCGTGCACGCCGGCAAAGTGACCGAGACCTATTGCCTCAAATGTCATAACGCGACCGACTGGGCCGGTGGCGTGGCCATGGACACCCTCGACGTCACCCAACCCGCCGCCGCCGCCGAAGTCTGGGAAACCGCAGCCAAAAAGCTGCGCGGCCGGCTGATGCCCCCGGCCGGTGAGTCACAGCCCTCGCAGGCCGATGTGGACGCTATGGTGGCCTATCTGGAAGGCGCGCTCGACAAAGCGGCTGCCGGTCAGCCGCATGTGGGGCATGTGCCCATACAGCGACTCAACCGCAACGAATTTGTGGCCACGGTGCGTGACCTGATCGGTGTGGATATCGACGCCAAGCAGGCCCTGCCCACCGAAGTCGAAGTCGACGGCTTCAGCAACATCGCCCGGGCGCTGACCATGTCGCCCTCGTTCATGGACCAGTACCTGACGGCTGCGCGCCACGCGGCCCGCCTGGCCATCGGCGAGCCGGTCCCCAAGCTGGCCAAGGTCACCATCCCCGCCACCACTGCAGGCGCCTCGGCCTTCCCGTTGGGCACACGCGGCATCATGCCGCGCGGCGGCGTCCGCTTCTCCCACGTGTTTCCGGCCGATGGTGAATACGAGTTCAACATCCCGGAAGAAGACTTCATCGATATGGGGCTGTACCCGCGCGGCGCCCAGACTGCTGCCACGCTGGTCATACTCATCGACGGTGTCGAGGTGGTACGCAAAGACATGGGTGGGGCAGAGTGGCTGGAGATTGCCGACCGCGACGGCAAATCGGGCCGCAAAGAACTGCTCTCCAGGGTCGCCAGCCGCGCACAGGTGGCCGCCGGCCGGCATGACGTGGTGATGACCTTCATCGAGCGTTCCCGCGCGCTCAGCAACGATGCCACGGTCGGTGGCGGCTTTGTCGGCGGCATCGGTGGCGGCTATGGTCCGGGCCGCGTGTCCGACATCCCCATCATCCAGACCGCTGTCGAAATTGACGGTCCTATCGCGCCGCATGGCTTGTCCTTCAGCGACAGCCGCGCGCGCATCCTGGTGTGCAAGCCCACCGTAGCCGCCGATGAACGCCCCTGCGCCGAACGCATCGCCCGCAACCTCGCCACGCGCGCCTATCGCCGACCGGTCAATGACGGCGACGTGCAGCGCCTGATGAAGCTCTATGACCTGGGTCGGCAGGACGCGGGCGGCTTTGACTCCGGCGTCACCGAACTGGTCACAGCCGTGCTGTCGAGCCCGGACTTTCTGTATCGCGCCTTGCCGACTTCCGAACAGGTCACGCAGCCCCGTCTGCTCACCGATCTAGAGCTGGCCTCGCGCCTGTCTTTCTTTATGTGGAGCACGGGCCCAGACCAGACGCTGCTGGACCTGGCCGCAGCCCACAAGCTGTCGCAACCGGCGGTCATGGAGGCGCAGGTGGCGCGCATGCTCAAGGACGACCGGGCCCAGTCGCTGGTCAAAAACTTTGCACTGGGCTGGCTGAGCCTCGACGAACTGGAAAAGGTCGAGCCCATCGACCCCAGCTTCAACGCCGCCATGCGCAGCAACTTCGAAACCGAGATCCGGCTGTTCCTCTCCAGCGTGTTGCTGCAGGACCGCAGCGTCACCGACCTGCTTAACGCCGACTGGACCTTCGTCAACGAGTCACTGGCACGGCAGTACGGCATCAACGATGTACGTGGACCGCAGTTCCGCCGGGTGCAACTGAGCGACGAGCGCCGCTTCGGTCTGCTGGGTAAGGGCGCCGTGTTGCTGCACACGTCCTATGCCGATCGCACCTCACCGGTGCTGCGCGGCGCCTGGGTGCTGGGCCATCTGATCGGCACACCGCCGGCGCCGCCACCGCCCAACGTCAACACCGATCTGGGCGTCAAAGACGGCGCGGCCTACACCACCGTCCGTGCCCGCCTCGAGCAACATCGCAAGAACCCGTCGTGCAATGCCTGTCACGGCGTCATCGATCCGCCGGGCCTGGCGCTCGAGAACTTTGATAACACCGGCCGCTGGCGCGACAGCGATGCCGCTGCCAAGGCACCCATCGATTCCCGCACGGTGTTGACCAGCGGCAAAGTCATCAACGGCCCGGTGGAACTGCGCCGGCATCTGTCGGCCACGCCCGATCAGTTCCCGACCACCGTGACTACGCGGCTGATGATGTATGCGCTGAACCGTGAAGTGGAATACAGCGATATGCCGCTGGTGCGGCAGATCGTGCGTAATGCATCGGCCAGCAACTACCGCTTCAGCGCTTTGATCAACGGCATCGTCAACAGTGATGCGTTCCGGCGCCAGGGCCCGGAAGCACATGAAGCGCCACGGCAGACCGTGGCCCGCACTCCTTGAGGACATAACCATGGCGCACTTCTTAACCAAAAAGCATCTGTCACGCCGCAGCTTCCTGCGCGGCACCAGCGTGGCCATCGGCCTGCCTTTCCTCGATGCCATGGTGCCGGCCAGTACCGCCTGGGCCAAGACCGATGCGGCTCCCAAGACGCGCGCCGGGTTCTTCTACTTGCCGCACGGCGCGATCATGAACAACACGATCTATGGCAAAGAGGTCGATGTCTGGTCATCGACCGGCAAAGGCGACGACTTCAAGCTCGGTGCCACGGTCTCGCCACTGGATCCTTACAAGCGCTATCTGACCACCTTCGACAACATCGAGAACATCGTCGCGCTAGGTTCAGTGCACACGCTCAACCCGGCCACCTGGTTGTCTTGCGTCAGGCCTGACACCAACTCCAAGAGCGCCAGTCTGGCGACCACGCTTGATCAGGTCATCGCGCAACGCATCGGTCAGCAGACCACGCTGCCATCCTTAGAGCTGGCTGCGGAAACCACTGTGCAGATCGCCGCCGGCAACGGCAGCTTTTATGCGGTCACCACATCCTATTCGGCTCCCAACCGTCCGCTGCCCATGGAGTACAACCCGCGCAAGGTGTTCATCCAGCTGATGGGCGAAGGTGATACCGCCGCCGAACGCGATGCGCTGCTGCGCAAGAACAGCAGCATCCTCGACATGATCAGCGACAGCACGCAATCGCTGAAACGCGATCTGGGCGCCGGTGATCAACGCGCGCTGTCGGACTATCTGGACACCGTGCGCGAACTCGAGCGCCGCGTGACCATGGCCAGCAAGCGTGACCTGACCGGCGTCACGGTGCCCGATGCGCCGGTGGGCGAATTCGAGGACTTCGACAAGCAGCTGACGATGATGTTTGACCTCATCGCACTGGCTTATCAGGCCGACCTCACGCGTGTGGCCACCTATGTGATGGCTGCGGAAGGCACCGACCGCGCCTACCCCAACCTTAAGGTCGCCGGCGGCTTTCATCCGACCAGCCACCATGCCAACCAGCGTGAGCGCATCGCCGAGCTCAGCCGCATCCAGCGCTTTCACATGCAGCGCTTCGCCGACTTCATCAAAAAGCTGGCGGCTACGCAGGAAGGCGATGGCAGCATCCTCGATCACTCGTTGTTCTTGTATGGCTCGAACATGAGCAACAGCAACGCGCATGACAACTACCCGCTGCCCACGCTGCTGCTCGGCGGCGCCAACGGCAAGCACGTGGGCGGCAAGAACGTGATCCTGCCGGAGCGCACGCCGCTGGCCAACGTGCAGCTGACGCTGTTGGACAAGCTGGGCATCCAACAGACCAGCCACGGCAACAGCACCGGTCTGTTGTCAGGAGTCTGAGCATGGCGAACGATCGCAGACGTTTTCTGAAAGGCAGCTGTGCCGGCCTGGCCACATTGGCCGCAGGTCCTGTGTTGGCCGCCGCAGCCGGCAGTGCCGGGGCCACAGCGCCTGTGGCTGTCGCAAACCTGGGGCAGCGCATACGGGTCATCAGCAATGTGCCCGGCAATGTGCTGGCCTATGACACCGGCAACGGCTTGCTGCTGGTCGACAGCGGTTCGACTGCTCTGGCCCCTGCGGTGCGCAAAGCGCTGGGTAGCCAACGCATCAGCACGCTGTTCAACACGCACTATCACGCCGATCAGACCGGCGGTAACGCGCTGTTTGCCAAGAGCGGTGCCGAGATCCACGCGCACACGGTCACCAAACAGTGGCTGGCGGCTGACTACTGGTCACCGGCCGAAAACCGCTGGATCAAAGCGCCACCCAAAGAGGCTGTGCCCACGGTTACCTTCCGCGAGCGGGGTACCTTGACGGCCGGCTCCGAGCACATCGAGTTCGGCTATCTGCTCGAAGCGCACACGCGTGGCGACTGCTATGTGTATCTGCGCGACAGCAACGTACTGGCCGTGGGTGATGTGGCCTCGCCGCTGCGCGATCCGATGCTCGACTGGTTTTCAGGTGCCTGGCTGGGCGGTCGCGTTGATGCCATGGACCTGCTGCTGGGCCTGGCCAACGAACAAACACAGATCGTGCCGGCTTACGGCGCCGTCATGACCCGCGCGCAGCTGCAAGCCGAGCGCGACATGATGTTCAAAATCTATGAGCGCACTGCGGCGCTGATCGGCAAGGGCAATAGCGCACAGGACATGCTGACCGCCGGCGTGCTGGGCGATGTCGGCCGTACTTTCCAGGACCCCTATCGTTTTCTGTATGACGTCGCCAAGGGCTTTCAGGCCCACTACACAAACTTCGGTGGCAATGTTGTCTAAGCCAAACCACCGCACCGGGCGGACACTCCCGGCCCTGCTGGCCGTCGCACTGAGCACTCTGGCAACGGGGGCAATGCTGCTGCCGTCTAGCGGCTATGCGGCCACGCCGGCGCAAGTCACCACCACACCCAAGCTGACACTGGGTGATCTGGTGCGTGCCGGCAAACGCGACTCGGTGCTGGCGGCTATCACCTCACCGGACGTCAACGTCAACGAACAGGCACCGGATGGTTCCACCGCATTGATGTGGGCCACGTTCAATGTCGATCTTGAACTGGTTAAGGCTTTGCTCAAGGACGGTGCTAAAGCCGATATAACTAACCGCTATGGCGCCTCGGCGCTGGGCGAAGCAGTCAAGGTCGACAACCTTGAACTGGTCAAGCTGCTGCTCGATGCCGGTGCCAACGTGAACTCGCCCAACCTCGATGGACAGACCGCGCTGATGCTGGCCATCAGCATCGGCTCGCAGCCGGTGGCCAAGCTGCTGCTACAGCGCGGTGCTGACGTCAACGCCGTCGAGACCTTCCGCGGTCAAAACGCCTTGATGTGGGCCGCCGGCGGCAATCTGCCCGAGACCGTCGATCTGTTGTTGGCGCGTGGCGCCAAGAACGTGAACCTGCCTGCGCACAACGATGACTGGCCGAGGCAGATGACCTCCGAGCCGCGCGCGCAGTTCGGCAGCCGGCAGAGCGGCGGCCTCACGGCACTGCTGTATGCCACGCGCTCAGGTTGCTATCGCTGTGTCGTGTCATTACTCAAGGCCGGTGCCGACATCAACCTGCCCAACCCCGATGGCGTCACGCCGCTGATCAACGCGCTGGACAACCGGCGCTATGACATCGCGATGCTGCTGATCGAAAAGGGTGCCAATGTGCACACGTGGGACATGAGCGGTCGCACGCCCATCTACGTGGCTATAGACATGAACTCGTTCCGCGGTGATGGCGCGTTCGGTGGCCGCGTGGCCCCTGAGGGCATGGCCGGTGCAGCGGTGGGCAAAGATCGCGCGCCTGTCAGCGCCATGGACGTCATCAACAAGCTGTTGGCGATGAACGTGGATGTCAACCATGAACTGACGCGCAAGCGCCCTTATGGCGCCGGCCGCAGCCGCTTTGCCGAATATGATCTGCGCGGTGGTGTGAGCCCGCTGTATGTCGCCGCCATCCGTCATGATCATGCCGCCCTGCAGGTGCTGTTGGCCCATGGTGCAGAGGTCGATCTGCGCAACGTGTTCCGCATGACGCCGTTGATGGTCGCCAATGGCATGAGCGGCGCGGGCCGTACCAACGGTGGCGGTGCGCTGGCCCCGGGCGATGTGCAGGCCATGAGCCTCAAGACCATCGACCTGCTGCTGGATGCCGGTGCCGACATCAACGCGCGTGTGACAGACAGCCGCACCTACACGGCCAAGCTCAACTCCTATGTGCAGGGCCGCGACCAGGAAGGCCGCACCGCGCTGATGGCCGCCGTCGAAAACAACCGTGACCGGGCAGTCAAACACCTGCTCGAACGCGGCGCGGATGTGTCCATCAAAGACGACACCGGTAAGACGGCCTTGGACATCGCGCGCATACCGGTCCCTGCCGGTCCGGGTGGTGCAGCGCCGCCACCGGCCATGGTGGCAGCCCGTGCAGCCATCGTTGCGGCACTCGAAGCGCGCAAGTAAAACGCCCATAAAAAAGGCCGGCATCACTGCCGGCCTTGATTACCAAACGTATAGCCAGCGGCCCCTGCACAGGGCCGCCGCAGCACCCGGTCAGTGGTGCATGGTCGCCAGCGTGGCGGCATCCAGATGCGAGATCGAACGGGTGTCCTGGAAGGCACGCACGCCCTCGATGCCCTGCTCGCGACCGATGCCCGAGAGCTTCATGCCGCCGAACGGCGCACGCAGATCCAGGCGGTTGGCACCGTGGTCATTGGTCCACACATAACCGCAGACCAGCTGACCACCGACGCGGTAAGCGGCCACCGGATCGGCCGACCACACGGAACCGGCCAAGCCCGCCCAAGTGTCGTTGGCCATACGCACGGCTTCTTCTTCGCTGTCGAAGGGGATGACCGGGATGACCGGGCCGAACTGCTCTTCGGTGACCACGCGCAGCGAGTGCGAGGGGTTGACGACAATGGCCGGACGCACGAAGTTGCCGCCGGCCATGTCGCCGCCCGGCAGTTCTGCGAACTCGAGCACCTGAGCGCCCGAAGCCTTGGCTTCAGCGATCAGCTCATCGACAAACTTCTTTTGCACCGGCGAGTGCAGCGGGCCCATGGTGGTGGTCGGATCCAAGCCATAGCCGAGCTTGGTCTTTTCGAGACGCGCCGACAGGGCCTGCACGACTTCGTCCATGCGTGAGCGGTGCACATAGACGCGCTTGGCGTTCATGCAGATCTGACCGGTGGTGTCGAAGATGGCCGCGAACAGGCGATCCATGTGCGTGTCGTCGATGATCGCGTCCTGCAGGAAGATCGCGGCATCGTTGCCACCCAACTCGAGCGTGACGCGCGTGAGGCTGGCTGAGGCCAGTTCCATCATCTTCTTGCCACCGCCCACCGAACCGGTGAAGCAGACTTTGGCCACGTCGGTGTTGCGGATCAGCGCGCTCATGTTGGCGTCGGGGCCGGTGACCACGTTCAGCACGCCCGGCGGCAGCTTCTCGGCGATGCGCTGCACCACGCGTGTGGTAGCCAGCGGCGCAGTCAGCGGCGGCTTGACGATGACCGTGTTGCCAGCCAGCAGGGCATGCGGCAGCGCCGCGCCCAGGATGGCGATGGGCCAGTTGAAGGGGACGATGATCGACACCACGCCCAGCGGCTGATAGCTGACGGTGGTCTCGGTGGCGATGTGACCCGGCACCGGCTTGAGCACCTTGCTGGCATTGACTTCGTCGGCATGCATCAGCGCCAGGTTCCAGCGGATCTGCAGCACCAGCGCATCGACCCAGCCTTCAATGCGGACCTTGCCGTTTTCCTGCGACAACAGAGCGCCATCTTCCGAGGCGAAGGGGTTGGGCGAATCGGGCACGCCCTCGATGGCGGCCTTCATGTGTTCAGCGCGCTGCTGCGGCGTGAGCGCCGACCAGGCCGGATAGGCGGTCTTGGCGGCAGCGACGGCATCGGCCACATCCTGCACTGTTGCGGAAGCGGCATAACCCACAATGCCACCGGCCTTGGCCGGGTCGGCGATGGCCATCTGCTCAGCGGTGTGGCGCTCCTGGCCCCCGATGTACAGCGCAGTCTTGATGGTATCGGACATGTGATGCTCCCCTTCTTGGTGTCGGTTTGGATGGGCGGTGAGGGCCGAAGTTTAACCCCCTTTTTGCCGTCAGCGCTGCAGCCATAGCTCGCTCCCGCCGCCGCGCGGTGTTAGAACAGCAGCGTCTGCAAAAAAAGGGGGGATAACAATGCTGCGATCAGGGCTGTCGATCTTGGCTGGCGTATTGCTGTTGGGCGCCACTGCACCCGGTCAGGCGCAACGCCTGTTCAGCGGCGATCCTGCCGCCACCTTCACCAGCGAGCAGGCCGCTCGCGGCCAAGCCGTCTACTTGCGGGTGTGCGTGTCCTGCCACGGCGCGGCGCTGGAAGGCACGCCCTTCGGCGTGACGCTCAAGGGCGCAAGCTTTGAGGGACATTGGCGCAACCGCACTCGCGCCGACTTCTCGCAGCAGGTGCGCAGCACCATGCCGCCCCGCGGCCTCGGATCCGTCAGCGGACAGGCCTATGCCGATATCGAAGCGTGGGTGATGCAGATGAACGGTCACAAGCCCAGCGGCAGCGGCGCTGTGGCGGTCGCAGCAGCGGCCCCGGCCGCGGCACCCGAAGCGCGGGTCGCAGGCGCTGCAGTAGGTCAGGTGCAGCGCGTGGGCGGTAACGATCCGGTGTTCCAGCAGATTCAAGCCGCGCGTAAAGCACGTCTGGCCGCCCTAACGCCCGTCACCGACGCGATGCTGCGCGAACCGGATGCCAACGACTGGCTGATCTGGCGGCGGCGCTATGACGCGCTGGGCTTCAGCCCATTGGCGCAGATCAACCGCAGCAACGTCTCGCAATTGCGCCCGGCCTGGAGCTGGTCGCTGCCGGAGAGCATGAACGAGATCACGCCGCTGGTGCATGACGGCATTATGTTCATCTACAGCGGTCCGGTGGTGCAGGCACTGGATGCCGTCACCGGTGATCTGCTGTGGCAATACCTGCGCACACTGCCCGATGAGTTCGACAACGGCCGTGCCGCACGCGTCAAAACGCTGGCTCTGCATGGCACCAGCCTGTATGTGCCGACCACCGACGGCCACATGGTGTCGCTGGATGCGCGCAGTGGCGCGGTGCAGTGGGACAGCGAAGTGATCCCGATGGCACAGCGCAGCAGCATCGGCAAAGCCGAGGGTGTGGCACTGCACATGAACGGCGGGCCCATCGTCGTCAAAGGCAAAGTCATCATGGGTGTCAGCCTGGGCTTGGAAAAGTCACCGGGCGGCTGCTTCATCATTGCACTCGATGCTGCAACGGGTCGCGAGCTATGGCGCTTTCATACCATCGCGCGCCCCGGTCAGCCCGGTGGTGACAGCTGGAACGGCGCACCGGTCAACGAGCGCTATGGCGGTGGTGTATGGACTGCCGGCAGCTATGACCCCGACCTCGATCTGATCTATTTCGGCATCGGCAACACCTATAACAGCGCCACGCTGCTCGAGCCGCGACCCGGTGCCAAGGGCGTGAGCAACAACGATGGGTTGTATACCGATGCAACGGTCGCGCTGCGTCCGGACACAGGCGAGCTGGCTTGGCATTACCAACACCATCGTCGTGATGTGTGGGACTTGGACTGGGTGTTCGAACAGTCGCTGGTCACACTGCAGATCGATGGCAAGCCACGCAAGCTGGTGGTGACAGCCGGCAAGACAGCACTGTTTGATGCACTGGATGCGACGACCGGCGCCTTTGTGTTCGCCAAGGATCTGGGCGTGCAGAACCTGGTCACGCATGTGGACCCCGTAACGGGCGAAAAGCATGTGAACCCTGCCGTGCAACCCGAAGCAGGCAAGCCCAAGCTGCTGTGCCCCTCCGCGGCCGGTGGCCGCAACTGGCCATCCACAGCCGTCAATCCGGACAGCGGCGTGCTGTTCGTGCCCATCACCGAAAGCTGCAGCGACTACACCTATGCGCCGCGCAGTGCGGCCGAGACGGCCGCTGGTGGCGCCGACATGCGCTTTGCGCCGCGCCTACCGCCGGGCGGCGACGGCAAGTTCGGCCGCTTTGTGGCGCTGGACCTTAAAACGCGCGAGATCCGCTGGGCACATCGTCAACGCATGCCGATTGCAGGCTCTGCACTGGCCACTGCAGGCGGCGTGGTGTTCAACGGTGATCTGGATCGTCACTTCACTGCCTATGACCAGGACAGTGGCGCCATCCTGTGGCAGACGCGGCTGAACGCCGCGCCGGAGTCTTCACCGATTACCTACAGCGTGAACGGCAAGCAATATATTGCCGTGGTGTCAGGCGGTGGCAGTGCCTATGGGGCGATGGGTCGCGGGCTGGTGCCGGAACTGGCCTCACCTGCCGCCAACATCACGCTGACGGTGTTTGAGTTGCCGCAGGCGCGCAACTGAGCAGCAGGTAAGCAGAGCCGCTGTCACCGAGTTGTGGTGACAGCTCCTGCTGTAACTGCAGTCCGGCCTTGGCCGCCGCCTGCAGCACCTGCTTGCGAGTCCAGCAACGGACCGTAAAGCGGTCGGCATAACGGCCGCCGCCCAGCTCATCGCCCAGCACCACGGTCTCACGGTAATCAAATAGATCACCACCCAGCGGCTTCATCGTGACCGTGCGCTGCAGGCGGCGCCGGCGCACCCGGCGGTCATGAAACAGCTCGCGCGAGGGCACATCGATGAGCAGTCGCCCGCCGGGCTTGAGGCTGCGCCGCACGCTGTGCAGGGCTGCTTGCAGCTCGTCTTCAGTGAGCAGATAGATGACCACCGTGAACACGCACAGCGCCAGGTCGTGGCGGGTGCGGCCGGTGTAGTCCTGTACGGTGGACTGAATGCAGCGGATGGCATCGCCCTCGTCTGCCGCGCGCAGGCGTTCGAGCATCGGCGCGCTCGGCTCGACTGCAGTGACGCGGTAGCCGGCCTGTGCCAACGGCAAGGCCATGCGGCCAGTGCCCGCACCAAACTCCACAATACGTGCGCGTGCAGGCAACAGGCCGCGTATGACATCGACTGTGGTGTCGGTCAGCCAGTGATAAAACTCGGCGAAGTCTTCCTGGTAGACCAGGTCATAGACGGGCGCGAGTGCGTCGTGGGGATGGGTCATGGCAGATGCGGCCTTAGCGAAACAGCTTCAGGTCCAAAGCCTGCACCAGTTGCTGCTCACCGGCCTCGTTGGGCGCGAAGTTGTTGGCGGTGTGCAGGCCTTCACGATAGTGCGTAGGGTTGGCCGGATCGCGCACCAGAGCATCCATGTC
>CAIVTJ010000249.1 GCA_903908825.1 uncultured Pseudomonadota bacterium
GATCTGGCTGCCAGGCGAAGTTTCGCCGGTGGTTGCAGGCAGGTTGGCGATCGACGGACAAGGCATCGCGCAGTTCAACTATGGCAGAAGCTATCTGGAACGCAGCAACGCCACGCCTGCTGCCATCAGCATTTATCACCCGGAGCTGCCGCTGCAAGCCGGACTTCTGTCGCCCCTGTATGGCCTGAAGATGGCCGGCTGTCTGCGCGATGCTTCACCCGATGCATGGGGCCGCCGGGTGATCCTTAACAAGTTGCTGGGTCGTAATGCGACAGGACGCGACACCCTAGAGCTGTCGGAGCTGACCTATTTGCTGCACTCGGGTTCAGATCGCATCGGCGCTCTGGACTTTCAGCGATCGGCTAGCGAATACGTGCCGCGCGCGGCCCACAACGTCGCGCTGGATGAGCTGCTGGAATCTGCGCAGCGGGTGGAGCAAGGCATCCCCTTGACCGCAGAACTCGACCAAGCGCTGTTGCACGGCAGTTCGATCGGCGGTGCGCGTCCCAAAGCGTTGGTCGAAGCCGACGGCAAGAAGTACATCGCCAAGTTTGGCTCGCAGTCTGACCTCTATAGCGTGGTCAAGGCCGAGTTCATTGCGATGAGATTGGCGGCGCTGGTGGGCATTGATGTGGCTGCGGTGCACTTGGTGCAAGCCTGCGGAAAGGATGTGCTGCTGATCGAGCGCTTTGACCGGCAACACAGCACGCAAGGCTGGACGCGCAAGGTCATCGTATCGGTACTGACGCTGCTGGGCTTGGATGAAATGCAGGCCCGATATGCAAGCTATGAAACGCTGGCGGAGCTGATCCGCCATGGTTTTGCAGGGCCGCAGCACACCTTGCGCGAGCTGTACTCACGACTGGTGTTCAACATCCTATGTGGCAATACCGATGACCATGCCCGCAACCATGCCGCCTTCTGGGACGGTAAACGGCTGGCGCTGACGCCGGCCTATGACCTGTGTCCGCAGGCAAGGTCTGGACGGGTGGCGTCGCAGGCGATGCTGATTTGTGGAGAGGACCGGTCCAGCCAGCTCAGCACTTGCCTGGCGTCAGCCCAGCAGTTTTTGCTGAACCGTAGTGAGGCCCAAAGCATCGCTGACAGGCAGCGGGCAGTCATAGAAGACAACTGGCGCAGTGTTTGCGATGAAGCGCTGTTGGGCGAAGCAGAGCGAAACTTCTTCTGGCACCGGCAGTTTTTAAATCCGTTTGTGTGGGGAGAGTGACCTTAGCGAAAAGACGCTGTACGGCGCTTACCGGCCATGCCAAGGGTTGATTAGCTCGAGCCCCGCAGCGGCATAGTCGCGGACATTGCGGGTCACCAACTTGCAGTCATGGGCATGGGCGGTTGCCGCAATGATGGAATCTAGCGCTGCCAGCGATGAGCCTTGAGCATCGGCCTGGGCCGTCATGCTTGCCCAGCATTCGGAGACGCTCTGGTCAAACGCCAACACCCGATCTTCGAAACCAAATTTCAGTTGCTGCAGCCATAGCGTTAGTTCGGATCGCCGCTTGGATTCGGGCAGCTTGTTCACGCCACGCTGCAACTCGCCCCAGGTCATTGCGCTGATGTAGAGGTCTTGGGCTTTACGCGCCTGAACCCAGCCCAGGACGCTAGCGTCGGGTGCAGGTTTGACCAACTCGGAGAGCACGCAGGTGTCTAGCAGATACCTCACAGGGGCAGATCCCGGACTGCCTCAGGGGACCGATCAAGCGCTAGAGGCTCGCCCCGTGGGGCTTGGAGCAGGCAATCGAGTAAACGCGGTGCTTGCCCACTTAGACGCCGGAACTCGTCGGCGGCAACAACGACCACGGCCTCTTGGCCATGCCGGGTGACCATTTGCGGGCCCTCTTTGATGGCGCACTCGACCAGCTCGCTGAACCGGCCCTTTGCTTCCTGAACCTGCCAGATTTTCATAGGACGCCTCTGACTAGTCAGACTAGGCTGAATTATTGCTCCGGGCGCAGGGCTTGATCAATGGACATTCACAGATCTTCGCTGGGGTGCTCTGAAACTGTCAGCGCCCCATCGCGAAAGAGCCAAATGAAGGTGGAGCCTCCCTCACCCCACGACACCAGACCAGGCGTCGAGGTTGCGGGCTCACCGAAATGTCCCGGCCGTTTGCGTGCCGGGTACAGCTCAAAAGAGAACAGTGAAACCCCACGAAGGTGGATAGTCCGCGCCAAACCATACGCTTGCGCGAGGACCACAAGAACATCAGTCGTTTGAGTGCTGGGCTTATCGTCGACCCAGCTGTTTGAAAGTAGAACGTAGTCGACGAGCCCATTGCCATCGAAATCCGCCGACAGGCAGGTTATTCCGTGTTCAAGATCGGCTGCGGTTTTAGAAATAGCGCCCAACGCTACATTTACGGTAACCACCCCTTTGCACACTGAGGCTCCGTGCGGTGCATGCACGCCGTAGCTAGGCGGGAATCGGGTCATGGGCACTGCCTTGATACCGAGCAACGCGCCGGGCTGTGCGCCGGCATAGGTATCTGCGGCCATACCCATTGCAGCGGTCGCAGATAAGAGAGTTGCAAGGAATGCGCGCATCTGCGGTCCCCGAGCTTGTTTACACCTGATATCCCAAGCCACGTTGCCCTCCACTGACACGACCATGACCCCGACCCTGTACCAGCCGATTACCCTA
>CAIVTJ010000250.1 GCA_903908825.1 uncultured Pseudomonadota bacterium
CGTGGTGGGCAGCGCGGTGAAAAAGTCCCACAGCTCGGGCAAATCCACGGCCTCAAAATAAATGACCACATGCCAGCCCAGCTGCGCGATGCGGCCGGCGATCTCTAACAGCTCGTCTTTGGGCGTGAAGTCGACCAGACGTTTGACGAAGTTAAAGCGCACGCCGCGCACGCCGGCTGCGTGCAACTGCTGCAACTCGTCATCGGTGACACTGCGGCGCACCGTGGCCACACCGCGCGCTTTACCGTTGGCAGCCAGACAGGCATCGACCAAGGCGCGATTGTCTGCGCCGTGACAGGTGGCCTGCACGATGACATTGCGCGCAAAGCCCAGGTGATCGCGCAGCGCAAACAGCTGTGCCTTGGAGGCATCGCAGGGCGTGTACTTGCGCTCGGGCGCATACGGGAACTGCTCACCGGGACCGAACACATGACAGTGCGCATCGACCGCACCGGCCGGCAACACAAATTGCGGCTTGGCCGGACCGCTATACCAGTCGAGCCAGCCCGGGGTCTTGGTGAACACTTCAGACATAGTCGATGCACTCCATGAAGTCAGGCGTCGAGTTGCAGATAACCCAAGATGCCCTTGGCCGCTTCACGACCCTCGAACACCGCAGTGACCACGAGGTCCGAACCGCGCACCATGTCACCACCGGCAAACACCTTGGGATGTGTGGTCTGGAATGGCGTGGCCTTAGCCGACGACACGCGCACCCGGCCATTGCCGTGCACACCGATGTCGTGATCTGCAAACCACGCTGCGGGGCTGGGGTTAAAGCCAAAGGCGATGATGACCGCATCGGCGGGGATGATCTCTTCGGTGCCGGGGATGACCTCGGCCTGACGGCGGCCGCGCGGACCGGGCGGCCCCAAGCGCGTCTGCACCACACGCACGCCCTCAACCTGATCGGTGCCGATGATCTCGATGGGCTGACGGTTGAAGAAGAACTCGGCACCTTCTTCCTTGCTGTTTTTGTAGTCGCGGCGCGAGCCGGGCATGTTCTTTTCGTCACGACGATAAGTGCAGGTGACCGACTCGGCACCCTGACGGATGGCGGTGCGTATGCAATCCATGCCGGTGTCACCACCGCCGAGCACCACCACACGCTTGCCCTTGAGATCGACCCACTGCTGCTCATCGGCGATGGCCAACTCGCGATTGATGTTGGACACCAGGTAAGGCAGCGCCTCGTGGACGCCGGGCAGGTCTTCGCCGGGGAAGCCGCCCTTGACATAGGTATAGGTGCCCATCCCTAAGAACACCGCGTCATAGTCGGCCAGCAACTGCGCGAAGCTGATATCGCGGCCGATTTCGACACCCAAACGGAACTCCACGCCCATGCCTTCCATGATCTGGCGGCGGGTTTCGACGACTTCTTTTTCGAGCTTGAAAGGCGGGATGCCGAAGGTCAGCAAGCCACCGATGCGCTGGTACTTGTCGAACACCACGGGCGTGACGCCATTGCGCACCAAAATGTCGGCGCAACCCAGGCCTGCCGGACCGGCACCGACGACGGCCACGCGCTTGCCGGTGGGCACGACATTGGACATGTCCGGACGCCAGCCCTGCTTGAGCGCCTCATCGGTAATGTATTTTTCGATAGAGCCGATGGTGACCGCACCCAAGCCATCGTTGAGCGTGCAGGCGCCTTCGCACAGACGATCTTGCGGGCAGATGCGGCCGCAGACCTCGGGCAAAGAGTTGGTCTTGTGTGACAACTCGGCCGCCTCAAACAGGTTGCCTTCGTTGACCAGCTTGAGCCAATCAGGAATGTAGTTGTGCACCGGGCACTTCCACTCACAGAACGGGTTACCGCAAGACAGGCAACGACCGGCCTGTTGTGCCGCACCCGGCGCATCGAACTGCGCATAGATCTCTTTGTACTCATGCACACGCACTTCGACCGGTGTTTTCTCCGGATCGTGGCGGGGCACATCGAGGAATTGCAGATACTTGTCTGACATCAGGCGGCCCTACTCAGGTTCTCGATCAGCGACTCCAACGATGCGGCCTTGGGCTTGACCACCCAGAAGCTGCCGATATAGCTGCGGAAGTCGCGCAATATTTCGGCGCCCCACACGCTGCCCGTCTCTTCCACGTGCCGTGTGATGAGTTGCTGCAAGTGTTGCAGGTTGGACTGCATGCCTTCCGGCGTGATGCGATGAATGTCGATGAGCTCGTGGTTATAGCGATCGACGAAGTTGCGATCCAGATCCAGCACATAAGCAAAGCCGCCGGTGAAGCCGGCGCCGAAGTTGACACCGGTGCGACCCAGCACCGCCACCACACCACCGGTCATGTACTCGCAGCAGTGATCGCCAGCACCCTCGATGACTGCCACGGCGCCGGAGTTGCGCACCGCAAAACGCTCACCGGCCTGACCGGCCGCAAACAGTTCGCCACCTGTGGCGCCATACAGGCAGGTGTTGCCCATGATGACGGTGTCGCGTGCGACAAAGCCCGACTGACGCGGCGGACGCAGCACCAACTTGCCTGCGGCCATGCCCTTGCCGACGTAGTCGTTGGCGTCGCCTTCCAGATGCATGTGCAAGCCACCGGCGTTCCACACACCGAAGCTCTGCCCTGCCGAGCCGGACAACTGCAACACCAGCGGCGCGTTATTCATGCCGTAGTTGCCCCAGCGCCGCGCGATCTCACCGGAGATGCGTGCACCCACCGAACGGTTGAAGTTCTTGACGCTGTACTGCCATTGACCGCCGCTGGCGGTGTCGATGGCAGTGCGCATATCGGCGACCATGCGCTCGGCCAACTCACCCTTATCGAAAGGCGGATTACGCGCTTCGGTGCAGAACTGCGGGCCACCGGCCGGCAAGCCGGCATCACTGATGAGCGGCGACAGATCGAGCCGTCGCTGCCGCGCGGACTGGCCTTCGGCAGCCTTGAGGTACTGCACGTGACCGATCAGCTCGGCCATGCTGCGCACACCCACCGCCGCCATGATCTCGCGGCACTCTTGCGCGACGAAGCGGAAGTAGTTGATGACCATCTCGGGCAAACCGATGAAGTACTTGCTGCGCAGCACGTTGTGCTGTGTGGCCACACCGGTGGCGCAGTTGTTCAGATGGCAGATGCGCAGGTACTTACAGCCCAGCGCGACCATGGGCGCCGTGCCGAAGCCAAAGCTCTCAGCACCCAGCACCGCCGCCTTGATCACGTCCAAGCCGGTCTTCAGTCCACCGTCAGTCTGCACGCGCACCTTGTGGCGCATGTCGTTGCGACGCAGCGTCTGGTGCGTCTCGGCCAGACCCAGCTCCCAGGGCGAGCCGGCATACTTGATAGACGTCAGCGGACTGGCACCTGTGCCGCCGTCATAGCCCGAGATGGTGATGAGGTCGGCATAAGCCTTGGTCACACCGGCAGCGATGGTGCCCACACCGGGCTCGGCCACCAGCTTGACCGACACCAGCGCCTGCGGATTGACCTGCTTCAAGTCGAAGATGAGCTGTGCCAGATCTTCGATGGAATAGATGTCATGGTGCGGCGGTGGCGAAATCAAACCTACGCCCGGCCGCGCAAAACGCAGCTTGGCGATCATCTCGTTGACCTTGTCGCCGGGCAGTTGTCCGCCCTCACCGGGCTTGGCGCCCTGCGCCACCTTGATTTGCAGCACTTCCGCGTTGACCAGATATTCGGGGGACACGCCGAAACGGCCGGAGGCGACCTGCTTGATCTTGGAGTTCTTCTCGGTGCCATAGCGGATCGGGTCTTCACCACCCTCGCCCGAATTGGAGCGTGCGCCCAAGCGGTTCATGGCGATAGCCAGAGCCTCGTGGGCCTCGGGGGACAAAGCACCCAGCGACATGCCGGCCGAATCAAAGCGCGCGATGATGGCTTCGATGGGTTCGACTTCTTCGATGGGCACCGGCGCGGCGTTGGGCACCAACTGCAACAAGTCGCGCAACGTTGAAGCCGGACGCTCGTTGACCAGCTTGGCGTAATCGAGATAACGCTCGTAGCTGCCGGAGGTGACTGCTGACTGCAGCGTGGCGATGACGTCCGGGTTGTACATGTGGTACTCGCCGCCGTGCACGAACTTGAGCAGGCCACCGTGCTCGACCGCCTGCATGGCGTTCCACGCGCGCTTGGCCAGGTACTGCTGGTCTTCCTGCAGATCTTCGAAGCTTGCGCCCTCGATGCGGCTGGTCGTGCCGTGGAAGCACAGGCCCACCACGCTGGACGACAGACCGACGATCTCAAACAGGCTGCCGCTGCGATAGCTGGCGATGGTCGAGATGCCCATCTTGGACATGATCTTGAACAGGCCCTTGCGGATGGCCTTGCGATAGCTGCGGCCCAACTCGGCACGCTCGGACTGCTCGAGCTTGACCCGACCCTTGCGCATCATGTCGAACAGCGTCTGATAGGCCATGTAAGGATAGACGGCCGTCGCGCCATAGCCGATGAGGCAGGCGAAGTGATGCGGATCACGCGCCGCACCGGTCTCGATGATCAGGTTGCACTTGCAGCGCAAACCCAGTTGCACCAGACGATGGTGGATGGCACCGGTGGCCAGCAAAGCCTGCATCGGAATCTTGTCGCGCACCAGATAGCGGTCTGAGATCAGCAGCACCAAGGTGCCGTCCCGCACCGCCGCTTCGGCTTCAGCGCAGATGCGACGCAGCGCGTTTTCGAGGCCTTCGGATGGCGCGTACTGCAAGTCGATGAAGGCGTGAGTGACGCCCTGATCGGTCATCGACAATATCTGGCGCAGCTTGCGCTGCGACAACACCGGCGAGTTGAGCACGATCTGTTCGGCGTGATGCGCCGACGGATGGAACACATTAAGTTCCGCGCCGATCTGCGTCTGCAGCGACATCACGATGGACTCGCGCAGCGAGTCGATGGGCGGGTTGGTGACCTGCGCGAACTGCTGCCGGAAATAGTCGTACAGGTTGCGCTGCTGATGCGAGAGCACCGACAGCGGCGTGTCGTCGCCCATGGAGCCGACCGCCTCGCTCTCGTCGCGCGCCAGCACGCGGATGACTTCATCGCGCTCTTCAGCGGTGATGTTGAACATCTTGCGATACACCGCCAGCGTGGCGGCATCGAAGGGCTCTGCAGCCAGCGACGCATCGAGCAGATCGGTCTCGAGGTATTTGACGCCCTTCTTGAGCCACGCCTTGTAGGGGTGACGGGCCTTGAGCAGGTTGTCAATGTCACCGTTCTCGTGCAGCTCACCGGTCTGCAGGTCCAGCGCCAGCATCTGTCCGGGGCCCATACGTCCCTTGCGCAGCACGTCTTCGGGTGCGTAATCCCACACACCGACTTCAGAGGCGATGGTCAGATGACGATTTTTAGTGATGACGTAACGCGCCGGACGCAGACCGTTGCGATCGAGTGTGCAGCACACATAGCGGCCATCGGTCAGCACCACGCCGGCCGGACCATCCCAAGGCTCCATGTGCGGCGCGTAAAACTCATAGAACGCGCGCAGGTCAGGGTCGATGCCATCGACCGTCTGCCACGCCGGCGGCATCAGCAGCCGCATGGCGTGCATGACATCAAGGCCACCCATGACCAGCAGCTCGAGCATGTTGTCGAGGCTCTGTGAGTCAGAGCCGGACATGGACACCAGCGGCAGGATGTCATGCAGCTCGGGCAGCAGCGGCGACTTGAAGATGGGGCCGCGGGCCTGCGCCCAGCTGCGGTTGGCCTCGATGGTGTTGATCTCGCCGTTGTGCGCCAAAAAACGGAACGGATGCGCCAGACGCCACTGCGGCAGCGTGTTAGTCGAGAAGCGCTGATGGAACACCGCCACCGAAGCCTCGATGCGCGGGTCCTGCAGGTCTTTGAAGAAATCGGTCAGGTGCTGCGGCATGACCATGCCCTTGTAGACGATGGTGGCCACCGACAAGCTGGGCAGATAGAACACCGGATCGCTGGCAGCCAGCACGCGCTCGGCGCGGCGGCGCGCCAGGAACAGCTTGCGGTTGAACTCGTCTTCTTCCATGTCATCGCCCGGGGCGTTGACGAAGATCTGCTGGATGACCGGCAGCGTCTTGAGGGCCTCGAGGCCGCACGCCTCGGGGTCGGTGGGCAGCAGACGCCAGCCGGCGACCTGCAATCCTTCGCGCTCGAGCTGCTGCTCGAGTTGTTGCATAGCGATCTGTGCCAGTGCTTCGTCCTGATTGAGGAACACCAGGCCCGAGGCAAACTGCCGCGACAACTTGATGCCGGCATCGGCAGCGATGGCGCGCAGGAAGCGCGTCGGCGATTTGAGCAGCAGGCCGCAACCGTCACCGGTCTTGCCGTCAGAGGCGATAGCACCGCGATGGGTGAGCCGGTTCAGCGACGAGATGGCGGTCTGCACCAGCCAATTGCTCGGTTGATCGTCGAGGTTGGCGATCAGGCCAAAGCCGCAACTGTCCTTCTCGTAGGCCTCGCGGTACAAACCCTGGTTCAGCTCGCTGTTCATCACATCACCTTTTGCCCACGGTGCCCCGGAAACCGGGACACGCATATCCGTCGTCAGCAGCCCAGCCACTGGCGACCCCTACACCCCTTATACCGTCAGCTGGAGAACCCGCCGGCCGGAGAGCCTGGCAGCAGGGGGTGCACCCACTTCCCCGCGGGAAGGCGCACGCCCCGAATCTGATCCAGCACGTAATAATACCGGTGTACCGCAGGGGGTCAATTTTCGCCGGGGCTGCGGGGCAAAAAAACCTGCGCAAACTATTGCATCGCGGGGGCACTGGACTTAACGTTCGCGCGCGTTGCGAGGTGTGGTGCCGCTCGTGACGCCCAGAAATGGTTGTCAGGACCCTTTGGAGGTGGCTCGACTTTAATGAACAATCGCAATGCATCGGCTGAACCTGAACCCGGACCCCGACTCACGGGCGTCACGCTTTATCTACAAAAGAACTTCCCAGACTTCTTCGCCGAAGCCCGTTTCCAGGTAGGCGATGACGACTATTTTTTGTACAGCCGTTTTGGCCAGTATCTGGCCCGCTCGATCGAGTGCAACCGCACCCCCCGGCAAAAGATCTATCGCGGCTTCACCGTGCTCAACAAGATGGCTCGCGCCTCCACCAAAGATCCGCAGATCCGCGGCATGATGGTGTCAGGCCCGCTGGAGTTCATCATGGATGCACCTAAAGCCCGCGAGATGGCACGCAAGCGCCTCTCGCCCGTTGCCCAGGGTTACCTCGAGAGCCTTTGCGAATGAGCACCGGCTGCCTGCCTCACCCGGTGCAAGGGTGAGCGGGCAGCGCGCCCAAGCCGTGCTCGATTTCTGGTTCGGGCCCCTGCCCCTGACGCCCGAACGATTGGCCCATCGCATGCAACTGTGGTTCGGCGGCGACGAGCACAACGAAGTGCGCGCGCTGCGCGACGAAGACGCAGCGCGGCGGTTTCTACCCTTGATACGCTCGGCCGCTGACGGCTCGCTTGCGGCCTGGCAGTCCAGCCCGCGCCGGCAACTGGCGCTGGTGCTGCTGCTGGACGCGCTGCCCCAGCAGGCCCTGCGCCACAGTGCCGAGGCCTATGCCGGGCACGCGCAAGCCTTGCAGATCACGCTGAACGGACTGCGTCAGGGGGCCGACGCGACGCTGCGGCCCTTAGAGCGCCTGTTTTATTACCTGCCGCTGCAACATGCCGAATCGCCCGAGTGGCAGGAAGAGTCGGTGGCCGCGTTTCGCAGGCTGCCCGATGAGGCCGATGACATCGAACGTCCCGCTGTGGAAGTGGCTCTGGCGGCCGCGCAAAGACAACAGGCCATCATCCGCCAGTTCGGTCGCTTTCCCGAACGCAATGCGGCGCTGGGCCGGCCCAGCACTGCCGACGAACTGGCCTTCCTGCGCGAATCCGGCAGCCGCTGAGTCCGCAGTACAAAAAAAGACGCCGCGATCTTGCGAGCGCGGCGTTTAAGTTAACGATCACCGGGGGGGGGATGGTGATTCGCAAGCTGTCAGCAAAGACTGCTTGAGTATCTATAAGCAACCCGCGTGCCAACCCGGGGTGAGCGCTTCAGACGCGCTAGTGGCGCTGGCTGAACACACCCGGCCGATAGGCCGCACTAAATCCCTGCCACCACGCACCAAAGCGGTGCGCGCCGCCCGTTAAGGGTGATACACCACACAGGCCTGACCCCGGGCGGCAATCTGCGCGCACAGCGCCCGCGCGGCCTTGGCAGTGGGCTGAGGCACTTGCAGCCGGTAAACCGTCATTGAACCGGCCTTGCCTTGTACAACCTGGTGAGCGAGCGGGCTCAACTCGCCCGGGAAGCGCGCCTGGATGGTTTGCCAAGCCGATTCGCCCTTGTCGGCGGCCGAAAATGCCCCAAGTTGCGCGCCATAACCGGCTTGCACGGCGACTGGCGCAGGCTTGGCGAGCGGGACCGGGACCGGAGCCGGAGCCGGCGCCGGAACCGGCCGGTTAATCGCTGGCGCCGGAACCGCCGGCACAACCGGGACCGGGACCGCGACGGCCGCAGCGACCGGCGCAGCGGCCGGTGCAACGACTGGCGCAGCGGCGGGCGCAGCGACCGGAACCGGGGCTGCAACCGGGGGTGACGTGCGGCCGGCTGTGACAAAACTGTCGATGCGCTGCCGCGCCTCCTGCGCCCACTTACCCTGCGGGAATCGCAACAGATGCTGCTGGTAAGCCTGCAGCGTGTCTTCGTGGACGGTCTGTTGCCACGCCTCCTCTTCGACCCGCGCCGCGCCGCGCTGACGCGCTTCACCGGCATGGCTGCTGGAGGGGTATTGCGCCACAAAATGCGCATAGGCGACGCTGGTATCAGCCGACTGCGCTGCGCGCCAGTCATCGTTCTCCGGCCCGCAGGCCACCAACAGCAGCGACAGGGCACACAGCAGTCCCGCGCGACGCAGCGCCGCGGGCGGTGAGAACAACAGTGAGGTCATGGCAGAGTTCCGGGTGTTGGGTGAGCGGCCATCTGCGCCAGCACAAAGCGGTTGGCCCAGGACGGCCGGCTCAGATGATCGATAAAGCCGGTGTGACCACCGTGCCGGGTGCGGTGGATGGTCAGGTGCGGATTGTCGGCCAGTCGCTGCAGGTCCGCACTGGGGATGATGGGATCGTCCACCGCCATCAAAATAGCCGCTGGCACGGTCAAGGTGGCCAAGCGCTCGCCGGTGATCGCATAGCCGGCGAAATAGTCCGCCAACTGCCGGTAACTGGTGTGACGGGCGATCAGGCGGGCAGTCATGCGCCGCAGGTCGTCATCGCCCAGGATATCGCTGAAGTCGTGTTCGGCCGGCCACAGCGCCTGTTTGCGGCGCAGCGAGCGCGACCATTTGTGGATGAAATAGCGGCGATAGACAAACAGGCCCTCGTCCAGCGCCTGCATGGCCTGCGCCGGGTCGAGCACGGGCGAGATGGCCACCACACCGGCCAGACCCAAGCCAGCGGCTTGCGGCAGGGCCGCTACGCGCAACATGAAATTACCGCCCAGTGAAAAGCCGGCCAGCCACAGGGCACGGCCCGGATAGCGCTGCACGCAGGCCTGCACCGCACCGGCCACTTCAGGCAACAGACAGGAATGAAATAGGCCCCTGTTGAGGTGGTGCGTATCACCATGGTCACGCAGGTTCAGGCGGATGACTTCGCAGCCGTCATCGAGCAGGTCTTGCGCCAGCGACAACAGATAGGCGGCATCGGCGCTGCCCTCCCAGCCATGCAGCAACACCGCCAGGCGGCCATCGGGTCGGGCGGGTGCCGCATAAAAAGCCTGCAAACGCACACCATCGCCACAGTCCAGCAGCAACGGGGTGCTGGCGGCGCGCAACACGGCCGACTGACGCAGCACCGTACGGCGGCGCGGCGCGAGGCTGGGCAGTATGGATTGCAGATGACGGTTGCGCAGCCACCAGGGCGGCGCAAACGGGATCAGGGCCGCGCTCGCCAACGGACCTCCAGCCGATTGTTGACAGCTGCGGCAGCATTCCAGTCACCGGCAGTCACCATCGACGGGTCGCCTTCCGGATAAGGGCGCAGCGCCTGCTCGATCGTGCCGCCGACGACACGCACTTCGATGTTGTCGCCATGAGCACGCCGGAACTCTTCCAGAGCCGTTGTGAAGGCAGCTGACTCAGCCTGCGGTCCGCCCGCTGCATCGAGCACGGGGTTGCCCATCAGGTTGCAGCTGCCTGCCGCTGCCGTAGCGACCGCCGGCACAAAGCCTTGGCTGGCGTCACCACTCAGACAAAAGCTGCCCGGGAAAGCTTGAAGGTCTACCGCGCCTTGAAACCCGGCTGCCGCCAACTGCGCCAGCACCGCCTGCACCCGCGCAACCCGGGCGCCGGACAACAGTACTTCGCCATAAGGCACTGGCAGCATCAGAGGGCCGCGCGGTACACCGGGCGCCTGCTGCTCGTCAGGCGCCGAAGGACTGGCATCGCTACCGGCTAATAGTTTGTCGGTGGCCAACTGCGCCACCTGTACCCGCAAGGTGCGCCGTTCGACCTCGCCCTGCAGCCAGAGCGCGGCCAACACCAAGGCGACCACCGTCATGACGACTGCGTAGAACGTGCCGCGCCAACCGCTGCCCTGCTCGATGACCGGCGGCGGCAGGTCGCTGACGATCTGCCGGAACTCGCTGCGCAAGCGCTCGCTGTGCTGTTCGAGTGCCTCGTTGAGGATGGCGCGGATATCGGTCGGCGGCACTGTGCCCAAAGCGGGCAGCGCCTGGGGTGTCATGGGGGCCTGTGTGCCCGCTGCGTTCGTTGCAGCTGGCGCGGCGGCCGGCGCTGTGGCGGTCGCGTGCGCGGCGGCAAGGGTAGCGGCAGTCAGCACTTCGATGCGCGCCATCACTTCATCGCCGGCCGGCCGCAGCAAGGGCTGCGGGAAGCCGTCTGCAGCGGGCTCGAGCTCATAGTGCTGCTCATCGATGAGATCGAGTTGCTGCAAGATCAGCGCAACATCGCCGGGTTTGATCTGCTTGGGCAATACGCCCGTAGCACCCAGCGCGCGCGCCTGACCCAGATACAACTCGCCTTCCTGCGAGGTGTACATAAGGATGGGAATACCGGCGGTCAGCGGGTTGGACTTGATGGTCTGCACCGCCTGAAAACCATCCATGCCCGGCATCAGATGGTCCATGAAGATGACGTCTGGCCGCTGGCGCTCGAGCTGCGCGATGGCGGCCTCTGCCGAATCGGCGGTATCGACTTCCAAGCCATGCTTATCCAGCAAGCGCGACAGGAAAGCGCGTGCAGAACGGGAGTCATCGACAACGAGGGCGCGCTTGGCAGCCATGCAGCAACCGCTAGGACCAATGGAAGGCAGAGTCTAACGCAGCGGCTGCTTGCCGTTGCAGTTGGCTCTGAATAAGCGCCCTCAGGTGGGCAGCAGACTCAGGCTGGCGCAGGCCATGCCGCAGCCGATGAGCGCACCGGCCAGCACATCACTGGGATAGTGCAGACCGAGCACCACGCGCGACAGCGCAACCAGCAGTGCCAAAGGCACCAGCACCAGGGCCAGTGCGGGGAAGCCGACCGAAGCCAGCAAAGTGAACGACACGGCGTGCAGCGTATGACCGGACGGGAAGCTGAAACGGTCTAGCGTCTTGCCGGCACGGGTGATGGAAGCGTGCGTAATGAACGGACGCTCGCGCACCAGGCTGTTCTTGAGACGGCGATAGAGCAGCAGGCCGGCCACGCCGCTGACCGCCATCTGCAAAGCCACCAAAGCGCCATGGCGACCGCCCAACAATGCGATGGCCGCGATCAGGACATACCAGACCACACCATCGCCCAAGCGGCTGGCAACCAAAAACACATGCTTGACACCCGCGCGCTGCACCATGGCATTAAACTGCTGGCACACGCTGAGCTCGGCCTGGTCAAGGCGGGCAAGCAGTGTCGCGATGCGGACTTGGTAGGCGGACTGGCTCATATAAGCCAGCGACTTTGGCCTGCGAACAAGTCAGGCTTGTGACACTCCGTTGATGACTTTGTTGCAGTGCGTAAATTGTTTCGCTATCAGGACAACCCGACCCATGAATAGTTTGCCCAGCCACCCTGTCGACTGCCCCAACTCGTATCTGGGCGAGCAGCACGAGCGCAACGAGCGCCGCACTTGGATCGTGGTCGGCATCACGCTGGTCATGATGGTCGGTGAGATCGTCGGTGGCAGCTGGTTCGGCTCCATGGCGCTGGTGGCGGACGGCTGGCATATGGCCACCCACGCCGCGGCATTGGGCATCGCCGCCATCGCTTATCGCTATGCGCGCCGCCATGCGCGCAACCCGCGGTTTAGTTTCGGCACCGGCAAAGTGGGCGAACTGGCCGCCTTCACCAGCGCCATCACTCTGGCCATCGTGGCCTTGATCATCGGCTGGCAGTCGGTGCAGCGGCTGTTCGATCCACAGCCCATCAACTTTGATCAGGCGGTCTGGATCGCAGGCGTAGGCCTGCTGGTCAATGTGGTCAGTGCGGCGCTGCTGCACGGCGGTCACAGTCATGACCATGACCATGACCATGACCATGAGCATGAGCATCACCATGACGATGATCATCACGACCATCATGATCACGACCATGGCGACCATCACGCCGGTCACCATGGTCATGACACCAACCTGCGTGCGGCTTATGTGCACGTGCTGGCGGACGCGCTGACCTCGGTGCTGGCCATACTGGGCCTGCTGGCAGGCAAATATCTGGGCTGGGTGTTTATGGATGCCGTCATCGGCATCGTCGGTGCACTGGTGATTGCGCAGTGGTCATTGGGGCTGATGCGCCATGCCGGCCGTTCGCTGCTGGACGCACACGACGACAGTCCACGCGAACAACAGGTGCGCGAGCGGCTGCTGCAAAGTGACGACGAGCACATCGCCGACCTGCATCTGTGGCGCCTGGGGCCCGGTCATCACGGGCTGATGGTGACGCTGGTGACGGCGAACCCGGAACCGCCGGCTTATTACCGGGCGCGGCTGGCCGGCCTGCCCGGACTCAGCCACATCACCATCGAAGTCAATCCGCGCAGCGCCGCTTAGCGATACAGGTTGATCTCGGCGCGCAAAGCCTGCGCGGCGGCGCGCGCCGCATCGGCAAAGTCTTCGCCCTGACCGGCATACAAAATGCCGCGTGATGAATTGATGAGCAGGCCACGGCCATCGGCTGTGCGACCTGCGCGCACCGCAGCGGCCACATCGCCACCTTGGGCACCGATACCGGGCACCAGAAAAGGCAGCTCGCCGGTCACAGCGCGTATCTCGGCCAGTTCGGCCGGATAGGTTGCACCCACCACCAGCAGACAGTTGCCGGCGGTATTCCAGTGTGTGGCCACCTGTTCGGCCACCTTGAGGTACAGCGGTTTGCCGTCGCTGCGCAGATCCTGAAAGTCGCGTGCGCCGGCATTAGAGGTGCGGCACAACACGATGACGCCGCGATCGGTCCACTTCAGGTAAGGCTCGACCGTATCAAAACCCATGTAAGGGTTGACGGTGACGGCATCAGCGCCGTAGCGCACGAAGGCCTCCTGCGCGTATTTGCCCGCTGTGTTGCCGATATCACCGCGCTTGGCATCGAGGATGACCGGCACACCCGGATGGTGCTCATGAATGTAGCGGATGGTATCGAGCAGTTGATCTTCGGCCGCCAGGGCAGCGTAGTGCGCGAACTGCGGCTTGTAGCAGCAGACCAGATCGGCCGTGGCGTCGATGATGCGGCGGTTGAACTCGAACAGCGCGCGCGGATTGGACTGCAAGCTGGCGGTAAAACGTTCGGGCTCGGGGTCGAGCCCGACACACAGCAAAGACTGGTTACGCTCGGCAGCCGCATAAACGCGGGATACAAAACCCGCGTCAGTCACGAATGCCGGTTCCCTTGTTGAGCAGATGCAAGGCCCAGCCGAACAACGCCACTGTGCAGCCGATCATGATGAGGAAGGCGCGCAGCACATCGACGTCCGAAGTGCCCAGAAAGCCGTAACGGAAAGCGTTGACCATGTGCAGGATGGGATTGACCATCGAGATGCGCTGCGCCCACTCCGGCAACATGGACACCGAATAGAACACACCGCCGAAATAGGTCAGCGGCGTCAGCACAAAGGCGGGGATCCAGTTGACCTGGTCAAAGTTCTTGGCATACACGGCGTTGATGAACCCGCCCAGCGAGAACACCGCCGAGGTGAGCAGCGCCGCAGCGATGATGACGCCGAAGTGGTGGATGTGCAGGTGCGTGAACAACAGTGCCACGACAGTGACCACAGCACCGACCAGCATGCCGCGGATCAGGCCGCCACAGAGGTAGCCCAGCAGAATGATCCAGTTGGGCAGGGGCGAGACCAGCAACTATTCGATGTGCTTGCCGAACTTGGCGCCAAAGAACGACGACACCACGTTGCCGTAAGAGTTGGTGATAACCGACATCATGATGAGGCCGGGAGCCAGATAAGAGCGGTAATCGAAGCCGCCCATATCACCGATGCGACGGCCGATGAGGCTGCCGAAAATAACGAAGTACAGTGTTGCGGTGACCGCCGAGGGGACCAGCGTCTGCGCCCAGATGCGCACGATGCGGCCGTACTCACGGATGACGATGGTGCGCAGGCCGGTCCAGCGGATGGCGGCAATGGATAGGGACTCAGTGCTCATGGCTGACGGTTCTCCACCAGGCGCATGAACATCTCTTCAAGGCGGTTGACCTTGTTGCGCAGACTGAGCACGTCGATGCCCTGTGCAGACAGGCGCGCGAAGATGTCGTTGATGCCCTGATCTTTAGTGACTTCGACTTCGATGGTGTGGTCATCGACCAACGTCACCCGATAGCCGTCCAGCTGCGGCGCCTCAGTGAGCGCCGTGCGCAAGCTGAGCAAAAAGCTCTCGGTCTGCAGGCGACGCAACAGCGTGCTCATGCTGTTGTTCTCGATGATGCGGCCACCGTCGATGATGGCGATGTTGCGGCAGAGGTTTTCGGCCTCTTCCAGATAGTGCGTAGTCAAAATAATAGTTGTGCCGGCCTCGTTGATCTGCCGCAGGAAGTCCCACATAGAGCGGCGGATCTCGATATCGACGCCCGCCGTGGGCTCATCGAGGATCAGCAACTTGGGATCGTGCATCAGCGCGCGGGCAATCATCAGCCGGCGCTTCATGCCGCCGGACAGGGCGCGCGCCATGGACTTGCGCTTATCCCAGAGGGCCAGTTGCTTCAGATATTTTTCGGCGCGCTGGTGGGCCAGATCGCGATCAACGCCATAAAAGCCCGCCTGATTGACCACGATGGTCTCGGGCGACTCGAACATGTTGAAGTTAAACTCTTGCGGCACGATGCCTATGCAGGCCTTGGCGCGCTCGAGTTCGGTGTCGATGTCGTGACCGAACACACTGACGCTGCCGCCGGACTTATTGACCAGCGAAGTGACCACACCGATGAGCGTGGTCTTGCCGGCGCCGTTGGGCCCGAGCATGGCAAAGAAGTCGCCTTCAGCCACATCCAGATCGATGCCCTTGAGGGCCTGGACACCATTCTTGTAGGTCTTGGTAAGACCCTTAACTGATAATGCCTGCATAGTTGTCCTAGTCTAATCGAAAACAACCCTATTGACCTTGCCGGTGAACACCATCGACCCTGACCGCCTGTCACACGAGATTTGAGCCTTGCGTAAACTGTTACCCGATCCTTTCATAGTGTTGCTGCTGGCCACCGTGGTGGCCGCCAGTCTGCTGCCCGCCCGCGGAGCCACCGCCACCCTGTTCAGCAACATTTCCACGGCTGGCGTGGTGTTTCTGTTTTTCCTGCATGGCGTGCGCCTGCCGCGCGAGAACCTGATGGCGGCGCTGGCGCATTGGCGCTTGCATGGCGTCGTGCTGGCAGTCACCTATGGCGTTTTTCCTTTGGCGGGCCTGGCTGTGGCCACGGCCTTTCCTTCGCTGCTGCCGGCGCCGTTGTGGGTGGGCTTGCTGTTCTTGTGTGCTTTACCTTCGACGGTGCAATCGTCCATCGCTTTCACCTCGATGGCCAAGGGCAACATCGCCGGCACGGTGGCCTCGGCGGCGGCCTCTAATCTGCTGGGCATCGTGCTGACACCGCTGTTGCTCGGGCTGCTGGCGCATGTGCAGGGCAGTGGTATTTCGTTTGCCGGCATCTGGAAGATCGTGCTGCAGCTGTTTGTGCCGTTTGTCAGCGGTCATCTGCTGCGCCCGTGGCTGGGTGGCTGGGCCAAGCGCCAGAACGCCATCCTGGCCAATATCGATCGCGGCACCATCGTGCTGTCGATCTACAGTGCCTTCTCGCTGGCGGTGATCGGCGGCATCTGGCATACCGTGCCCATCAGCACTTTGCTGGTGCTGGCTGTGCTGTGCGCCGCGCTGCTGACCGGTGTGCTGCTATTGACGCACCGGCTGGGCCAGGCGCTAGGCTTTGTGCCGGCTGACATCACCACCCTACAGTTCTGCGGTTCGCTCAAGAGCCTGGTCAGCGGCGTGCCCATGGCAAGGGTGTTGTTCACCGGACCGGAAATCGGTATGGCCTTGCTGCCATTGATGATCTACCACCAGATGCAATTGATGAGCGGCGCCTGGCTTGCCAAGCGCCGCGGGGAGCACAGCACATGAAAAACCGCAAAACGCCCCGCTACATGACAGCTGCCGAATGCCCGCAAGCCGGGCATGAGCGCATGATGATGCCGCAGCCCATCAATCAGCCTGACCCTTATGGACTCAGCCCTGAGCCGGCCTTGCTGCAGCGCATGCGCGAGACAGGCGCCGTCTTTATGATGGGCCAGAACCCCGATCTACCCGTGCTGCCAGCCAAGCCCAAGCTGCTGGACTTCTTCCACTACCGCTTTTGCGACATCGCTTACATGCACTTGTTGCAGAGCGCCAAGCTGGCCTTGGATGCCGGCCAGAACGAGACCGTGGTCACCGCCTGTCTGCTGCATGACATCTCTAATGGTGCGCTGCTGCGCAGCGATCATGGTTATTGGGGCGCGCAGATGATCGCCCCCTATGTCAGCGAAGAAGTGGCTTGGGCGGTGCAGCAGCATCAGGCGCTGCGCTATTTCGCCGATGAAGCCGCTGGCTTTAAGTATCCGGATGCCTACAACAGCTTTTTCGGGCCTGACTATCAGCCGCCGGAATATCTGCAACACGCGCACCGCGAAGCCCGCAAACATCGCTGGTACATGACCTCGCGGCTGGTGACCATCTATGACATCTACAGTTTTCAGGATGGCTGGGACGTAGACCCCGAGCAGTTCACTGACATCATCGGCCGCAACTTCCGCGAACCGGAAGAAGGCTTGGGGTTTGACAACTCGCCGGTGGCCCACATGTGGCGCACCATGATCTGGCCGCACAATTTCTTGTGACGGCCAGCGCCGCAGGCGCGTCTGCGATCAGATGACCTTGCCGGGGTTCATGATGCCCTTGGGATCCATGGCGTGCTTGATTGCGCGCATCAGCGCCAGCTCTGCGGGGCTGCGCGAGTAGTGCAAAAACTCGCGCTTGAGCGAGCCTATGCCGTGCTCGGCTGACACTGAACCGCGGCGCTGAGCCACCACTTCGTACACCGCCCGCTCCAGATCAAGTTCGGGCACGTCGTGACCGGACATGGCCACCGACACGTGCAGGTTGCCATCGGCCACATGGCCGAAGAACACCGCTTTGATGTGCGGCCAGCGCTGCTCGAACACCGCGCGGATCTCGGCGGCCAGCGGACCGATCTCACCGGTGGGCACGCTGACATCAAAGCCCAGCTGCGGCCAATGCACGCCGTTGGACCACTCGCCCGGCGAATCGCGCACATCCCACAAGGTGGTGGCTTCGCGCTGTGACTGCGCGACGATGGCGTCGGTGACGATGCCGGCTTCCATAGCCGCAGCAATGACCGACTCATAGCGCTCGAGATCGACGGCAGGATCAGTGCCCATGGTCTCAATCAGCACATAAGCGCCAGCCCCCAACTCGAGCGGCGGCTTGCGGCCCAGACCCACGGTGCCCAGCTGATAGAAGTCGGGCCACATCACTTCGAAGGCTGTCAGCTGCGAGGCAAAGCCTGTGCGGACGCGCTTGAGCAACTGCAGCACAGCCTCATAGTCATCGACCGCCATGATGCCGGTGCAGACACTTTTGG
Organism: uncultured Pseudomonadota bacterium; assembly: GCA_903908825.1. Lineage (GTDB taxonomy): Bacteria > Pseudomonadota > Gammaproteobacteria > Steroidobacterales > Steroidobacteraceae > ZC4RG30. Next base: position 18,060 of record CAIVTJ010000250.1, read on the forward strand.
CTTTGGGATAGAGCTTGAGCACCACCTTGGTGATGATGCCCAGCGTGCCCTCGGCACCGATAAACAGCTGCCGCAGGTCATAGCCGGTGTTGTTCTTGATGACCTTACGCAGCGAATCGATGACCGTGCCATCGGCCAGCACCGCCTCAACACCCAGCACCAGGTCGCGGGCCATGCCAAAACGCAGCACGCGATTGCCGCCGGCGTTGGTCGACAGGTTGCCGCCGATCTGGCAACTGCCACGGCCGCCCAGATCGAGCGGGAAGAACAGGTCAGCTGCGTCTGCCGCCTTTTGTACGGTCTCCATCGCCACACCGGCTTCGACGGTGATGGTGGCTGCGGCGACATCGAGCTCGACGATCTGGCGCATGCGCTCCATCGAGATGCAGACACTGGGGCCTATGGGCACTGAGCCACCGGCCAGACCGGTGCGACCACCCTGCGGCACCACGGCGATGCTGTGCTCGTTGCAATAGGCCAAGGCTTTAGACACCTGCTCTGTGGTGCGCGGCAGCACCAGCGCGTAAATGCCGACATCTCTGCGACCGTGTACGCACCAGTCGTGGGTCAGCGTATCGAGCAGCGCCTCGTCGATGGCTTGGACGACGTCGGCGCCGAGCAAGGCCGACAGGTCGGCAACAATCTGTGTAGCGGTGGTCATGACTATCCTGCGGCGCAAGCTGCGCGGGTGTTGTGCGAGGCGGCGATGATACCCAATGCGCCGCCCTGTCAGGGCGCGCCGAGACGCCGGTAATAGTCGGCAACATCATCGGCATGCTGTGGCGGCTGCGTGCCGCGCGGCAGCGCCCGGGTGCCGGGTGCCTGAGCTGGCTTGGCCGCCCGCAACGCTGCCAGTTCCACCTGGTCGAGCAAGGCGGCCATGCGTGCATATTCGCCAGCCATCGGGTCGCGGCCGCTGCGGCCGACGCGCTGCGCCAATTCGCGCAGTGCATCTCGGTCAGCACCGGTTATGGCCTCACCGGGCAAACGTTCGCCCAATTCACGCAGACGGCTGCCGATGCGCGCACCTTCGCCGCCGTTCCAGCCGCGGCCACGGGCGTCACCGCCGCCGGCTTGTTGACCCCTGTCACCTTGCCCACCGGCTTGTTGACCACCGGTTTGTTGACCACCACCACCGGCTTGTTGCAAGGCACGGCGTATCTGCCCCAGTTCCGCAAGCAGCTCATCAGGCTTGGCCGGACCTGCGCCGGCGCTGCCCTCGCCCGCCTCCGCAGCGGCCAGCTGACCGGCTTCGGCCAACTGCTGCTGCAAGCCCTGCAGCGACTCACCGATCAGCGGTTCGCGCACCAGCGCAGGCTCACCGCGACCGCGCTCGATCTCCTGGGCACTGCGTGCGATGCGGGCCAGCGTCGACTGCTCTTCGAGTTGCCGCAAAGCCTCCTCAACCTTGGCGGCTGCGCGAGGTGTCTGCGCCTTGCCCTTTTGCCGCGCGGCCTGCATCTGCGCTTGCAGGCTTTCCAACTGCGACTGCAAAGCGCGCTTGCGCTCGGCCAGACGATTGGCCTCGTCATAGCGCAGGCTGCGATTGCCTTTCAGGGCTTCGCGCAAGGCCTCCTCGCCGCGCTGCTGCTCACGCAGCACCGCATCGGCATCGCGTGCCAAAGCGCTGTAGCGCTCGCCGCTGGCCTGTTGCCGGCCACGGTCCAGCCGCTCTAAGGCCTGATTGAGTTGTTGCTCGGCACCCTTGCGGCCCTCGCGCATGGCACGGATGGCTTGATCGAGTTGCGCGGCCGCCTCGCGCGCCGCGTTGGCAGACTGTTGGCCACCCTGTTGTTGGCCACCTTGTTGCTGACCGCCTTGCTGTTGGCCACCTTGCTGTTGGCCACCTTGTTGCTGACCACCCTGCTGCTGGCCTCGCTGCTGACCCGACTGCTGTTGCGCTAGCTGCTGCAACTGCTGACGCAAGGCCTCGGCCTCGCGGCGCAGTTGCTCTTGTTGCCAGCGCTGCGCCTCGGGCGGCTGGTTGCGCTGCGCCTGCTCGCGCGCTAATTGCTCCTGACGGCGGGCCAGATCACGTAGACGACGCAGCGCATCGTCTTCAGCAGCACTGGCAGCGGCGCTACCCGGCATCTGCGACTCGGTCTCGTACTGGTTCTTCTCGAGATCCATCTCCAGAGCGGTCATCTCGGCGACATCACGGCTGGCCTGTCCGCCACCACCACCGCCGCCACCGCGACTACCTGACTGCTGTGCCACTTGGATATCGCGAAACGTGGCTTCTGCACGCAGCAAATGCTGCAGGGCACGCTGCTCATCGGAAACCGCCTGTTGCAGCTGCCGCTTGGTCAGATTGTCAGCGGCAGGCTGCATCGCCTTGGCAGCTTCTTCGAGTTGCGTCACAAAGCGCGTGACATTGTCGTCGCCGCCAACCAGTTCGCGCGCACCGGCGCGCTCGACGAGGCTTCGCGCCTGCTCGGCAAGTGTCCGCTGCAAGTCAGCGAGTAAGGTGGCGTTGTCCTGGACACGCGCCTCATCCTGAGTGCCATTCTCGACTGCACGCGACAGATTGAACGTCGCCATCAATATTTCGCGCTGCCGGTCCGAGATGCGTCCTTCCTGTTCGCCACCCCCACCGCCGCCACCGCCACCGCCGGCGGCTTGCGACTGTGTATAGCGCCGGTCGAACGGTTGCACCTGTATCAAAAACAGATCGGTCTGCACGGTGGAGTGGTGATCGCGCGCCACGGCGTAGTAACTGATGACATCACCTGGCTCCAAAGCCATCGCCGGTGACTGCTGCAGTTCTTCCAGACGCAGCAGCACCAGACTGCTGGCATCGCCGCCACGCGGATCGATGGTCTGCGTACGCCACTCACCACCATTGACCGCATAGCGCAGCTCTAAGGCCTCGAGCCTGAAGTCATCGCGGGCACGCACCACTACGGGTACTTCTTCGATGCTGCTGGCTTGATAATCACGCCCTGGCCGGCGGATATCGACTGTGGGCTTTTCGTCGGGCACAAGCTCAATGCGATAGTTGTCACTGAGCGCCACCGATTCGCCCTCGACCGTGGCAGCCAGTCGATAGCGTGTCGTGCGTTCGCTGACCACCAACTCGCCGCGGCCGTTGACACCCTGCTGTGACAGCGGCTGAGCTTGCTC
>CAIVTJ010000251.1 GCA_903908825.1 uncultured Pseudomonadota bacterium
AGGTGCACCGCCGACTGGTTGATGGTGCCGATGAGCCCGCGCGTGGACTCGACCGCCACGTTGACCGAATCGGCAATCGCCCCGGTCATGTGTTCGGTGACGGTGGCGGTGACCGTCAGATCGCCGTCAGCCAAACCCGATATCTCGTCCAGCAACTGCAAAATGGCCGTTTGGTTGCGTTCGTTTTCGATGCGTTGCGCGTTGGCATCCAGCTGCTGCGCCTGGCCCAGACGACTGGTGCTGCGCAACGCGGCATAGAGCAGCGCCAGCGGCAGCAGGGCCAACACACCCAGCGCCGCGCTGACCCACATCAGGCGCAGATCGCGCTCGACACTGGCGGCCGCCGCCACGCTGCCGGCGATCAACAGCGCCGCCACGGTCAGCAGCAGCCCGCCGCGCAAGGTCTGCGGATTAGACGGCGGCATCGAGAAACTCCGGGTTTTCGACCAGCAGCCGCAGGCTGAGCACCGGCAGCGACTCGTTGCCGCGCGCAAACGCACCGGCCAGACAACGCTCGCAGCGCAACTGCGTGGCCGGCAGCTGCGTACCGAACTCGCTGTCGGCGTAGTTGCGGAAGCCCAGCACCTCGTCGACCAGCAGGCCGGCCGGCACTTCGCGGTGATTGACCACCAGCACGCGGGAGCTGCGCGTCAGCGGCGTGACGCCGCCACCGAAATAATGCTGCAGGTCGATGACCGGCAACAGCGCACCGTGCACATTGGCCAGACCGCGCAGCCAGGCGCGTGCACCGGGCACCCGCGTCAACTGCGAGGGCACACCCAGCACTTCGCGGGTTTCTTCGCGCGCCACCAGAAACAGCTCGCCGGCCAGACGCAGCGCCACGCCCACCCATTCGCGTGCGGCCTGCTGTTCGGGCGCACCGCTGGCCGCACGGCCACGCGCCTCGAGTGCCGCCAATAACTGAAAGGGCTGGTCACGCAACGATCGCAGGGCGAGGCTTTCGTCCATGGTGCGCGTTGCCCCGGTGTGGCTCAGGCCGCCAGCGTGGACTGGGCTTTTTCGACGAGTTGGGCCGCGGAAACGGGCTTGACGATGTAGTCGACGGCGCCCTGTCGCAGACCCCAGATGCGGTCGGTGTCCTGGCCCTTGGAACTGACCATGACGATGGGGATAGCGCTGGTGCCGGGGTCGCGCACCAGCGTGCGCGTGGCCTGATAACCGTTCATGCCGGGCATGACGATGTCCATGAAGATGAGGTCGGGGTGCATTTCGCGCGCCAGGCGCACGCCTTCCTGACCATCGACCGCTATGGCCGTCTGATAACCACAGGACTCCAGTGCCCGCTGCATCAGGTGCACTTCGGTAGGCGAATCGTCGACGATGAGGATGAGGGCCATCTGCTTCACTTCCCGATGTGCGTGGCGATGGCGGTGAGCAGCTCTTCTTTGGTGAAGGGCTTGGTCAGGTAATGTTCGGAACCGACGATGCGACCACGTGCCCGGTCAAAGAGACCATCTTTGGACGACAACATGATGACCGGAATAGCGCGGAACACTTTGTTGTGCTTGATGAGCGAGCAGGTCTGATAGCCATCGAGGCGCGGCATCATGATGTCGACGAACACGATGTCGGGCTGGTGATCGGCAATTTTTGCCAAGGCGTCGAAGCCATCGATGGCGGTGAAGACCTCACAGCCTTCTTTGGACAGCAGCGTCTCCGCAGTACGGCGGATAGTCTTGCTGTCATCGATGACCAACACCTTGAGGCCCTTGAGGCCCGGGCTCTCAGCAGTCACGACCGCGTTACTCCGTACTTGATGCGCACCTGTTTTAACACCCATTCTTTTAACATATCGGCCTGACCGTAGCCACGCACAAGCGACACAGTAACCCGCGGCGCAAGCCTTGAGCGACCGGCACACCGCAAGACTGCGATGCCGTCCCGTTTTGTGAGTCCGGCGCACCAGCCAAAATGGCCTGCCTGCGACAGTTTCGCCCGCCCTGGCCGCTTGCAGTTTCCCATTCCTTACGCCAAGGTAAGGAACGTCTATCGGGAGATATGCATGGCTACTGCAACGCTGACGACCAAGGGGCAGATCACGATCCCGATCGAGGTGCGCACCTCCCTGGGCCTAGACACCGGCGACCGCGTGGAGTTTGTCGAGGTTGCGCCCGGGCGCTATGAGTTTATCGCCGCGACACGCCCGGTCACTGCCCTGAAAGGCATGTTTGGCAAGCCGCGCAAAGCCGTGTCGATTGACGACATGAATGCCGCAATCGCCCGGCGCGGCGCTGCAGCCAAATGATCGGGCTCGATACCAACGTGCTGGTGCGCTACATCATGCAAGACGATTCCAAGCAGTCGCCGCTGGCTACCCGCTTAGTCGAATCACTGACAGCAGAGTCGCCGGGCTTCGTGCCCTTGGTTGCCATCGTGGAACTTGCCTGGGTCCTGTCATCTGCCTATGACCTGAGCCGATCTCAGCTGGTTGAAGCCTTTGAGGCGCTCCTTCGAACCCAGGAACTGGTGGTGGAGCGCGGCGACACCGTCTGGAAAGGCCTGCGCCTGCTGCAGCGTTCCGGTGGCGACTTTGCCGACTGCTTGATCGCGTGCTCAGCAGAGGCCGCTGGCTGCGCAAAGACGCTGACTTTCGATCGTGGCGCAGCCAAGAACGGCGGAATGACTCTGGTGTCCTGAAGTTCAACGGCCGGTTTGACCGGCACACGGCAAGACTGCGATACCATTCCGCTTTA
>CAIVTJ010000252.1 GCA_903908825.1 uncultured Pseudomonadota bacterium
AGCACCTCGCGCAAAAAGTTGTCGGCGATGCCGGAGATGAACTGCACTTTGTAGGGCGTCATCGTCAATTCAAACTGATCGCCGCGCGAGGGCCAGGCCCACCAACGCATAAAGCCTTCGGGATAGCAGAACGAGGCCGTCCACTGCTTGGAGTTGTTGACCATCTCGTGATAAGCCGCTTGCACATAGCGCTTCTGATATTCAGGAGTCAGCAGCGACAGGATAGTGGGCACTTGGCTGACGCCCCCATAGAGCCAGCGTTCACCGACCAGGCCCAATTGCGTGCTGCCGGGCAGGCCGGCCCTCACGGCCAGCCGGTCGGGGCCCTGCTTACCCGGTGTATCGGAAGCCTGCCGGTCACGTGCATAAAAGCCATCCCAGTCGGGGGTGGTGGCTTTGCTGTAAACCGTCGGGCCGCCATGCGACTTGGCGATAGCCAGCAGCGCCTCGTAATGTTCTTTGGCGGTCTTATAAGGATGCGGGCTGACCATGTCTTTGCGCGACACATAGTCGACGCTGCAGTCTCCCCAATAAGCGCTGGTCGGCGGGTTAGGGCCCATGCGGCCGGTCTCCCACATGTAGTCGATCATCTGCCGCGGCGTGTTGCAGCGGTAATAGCGCGGGTCGGACCAGAGCTTGCGATCTTTGTAGAAGTTCTTGGATGTGAACAGATCGACGGCCAGCGGCTGCATGCCGGGCGGTGGACCGGTAGGCTTGGGCGGTTCGCGCACAGTCGAAGGGCCGCCCTGCGCCCAAGTGGTTGTGGCGCAGGCCCAAAGGGCTGCAACGGTCCAAAGCGATGCCGATCGTTGAAGTTTCATGAGTGCCACGCCCCCCGCAGACTGTATTATCGTTACGTTACACGTTGCGCGGGCTAAACGGCACTGTCCTGCGCGGACACACAAAAAGGGGCGTGCGATGACTCATCCAATTCAGGGCGGTCGGGTACGGGCAGCGCTGCTGGCTTTACTGGTTGCAGGGGCCGGCATCGGTGCCGCCGATGCGCATCATTCTTTTGCGATGTATGACCAGACCAAAACAGTGGTCATGACCGGCGTGGCCAACCAGTTTGTCGCGCAGGCCAACCATGCCGAACTGCACTTCTATGTCATCGGCCCCGACGGCAAGCTGGTCAAAGATGCTGAGGGCAAGAACATCTCGTGGGGCGTCGAGATGGCCGGTGCGGCTGCTGTAGCGCGTCAGGGCATCACGGCCGAAACCTTCCCGGCGGGCACCATCTTCAGCGTCAAGGTCAATCCGCTGCGGGATGGCACCAGCTTTGGTTCCCGCGCCGGTGACAGCGCCATCGCCAAGTGCCCTTGGAAAACCCCGCCGGCACCGGGCAAGTCCTGCGACACGGTCAAGGGCAGCGAGCTGTTGGGCGCCGACAAGTTCTAGGCAGTGGAAGCCTTCGCTCAATGGCTGGAGGCCACGCCTGCCAGCGTCTTTATGCAGCAGCATCAGGCTTGGTTTATCCCGGCCGTGCAGACGCTGCACATCATCGGCATCGCACTGGCCGCAGGTTCTATTTTGCTGGTGTGTTTGCGGCTGTTAGGTAGGGCTGCAGCCGATCAGTCGTTGCAACAGACTCAAACGCGCTATGGCGCGTGGATCACAGGTGCCTTGTGGTTGCTGCTGGCCAGCGGCGGGTTGCTGATCGTTGCCGAACCGGTGCGCGAACTGGTTACTTTATCGTTCTGGTTAAAGATGGCCTTGGTCGTGTGTCTGGTGGTGTTGGTGACGGTCTTCGGCCGTTACGTCCGCCAGGCTGCTGCAGCCGATCAACCGGTCACACCGGCTATGCGTTGGTTTGCCGCGCTGACGCTGTTGCTGCTGGTGGCCATCATCGTGCTGGGTAGGCTCATCGCCTATGACCATGTGTGGGGTTCGCTGTCCCCGGCGACCAAGGCTTAAGCGGCATGGACTTCATCGCATTCTGTAAATCGCTGCAAAGCACTGCGCTGGCCAGCGGCATACGCGACTCGCTACTTTTGTTCCCGCTGCTCGAAGCACTGCATGTCATGGCGTTGGTGCTGGTCTTCGGTTCCATTGTGGTGGTCGACCTGCGCGCCTTGGGACTTGCTTCGCGCTCCCGCCTATTCAGCCGCGTGGCCGCAGATACCTTGCATTGGACCTGGGTGGGCTTTGCCGCGGCCTGCATCACGGGTGCCTTGATGTTCAGCACTAACGCGCAGGTCTATGCGGCGAACAGGTTCTTCCAAGTCAAGATGCTATTGCTGCTACTGGCCGGTTTGAACATGCTGCTGTTTCAGTTCACCGCAGGCCGGCGCCTTGCTCATTGGGACGCCGCACCATCAGCCCCTGGCATCGGCAAGTGGGCGGCTGCCTTGTCCTTGGCCTTGTGGCTGTCCATCATCTGTATGGGCCGGCTCATCGGCTTTGCCACCACGGGTGCGGCCAGCCACGAGCCGCCGCCGGCCAACATCGACTTCGATGATTTTCTAAGCGGCCCGCCGGCCAAATAAGCGTGTGCGTCAGGGCATCAGCCCTTCTTCGCGCGCAGCTTGCCGGGCCCGTTGGTCTTTCGGATACCAGAACTGCAGGTGACAGGCTTCACAGGCTTGGTCTATGTGACCGATGGCCGCCGCCAGCGCTGGCGTGTTGCGGGCATCGACTGCGGCTAGGCCTGCTTGCGCGGCTTGCTGTAAGGCGTCTGTGCGGCGCACGAAATCATCGTGATGCAACCCCAGCAGTGCCTGGACTTCCTCGGGTTGATTTTCGATGTCGGGAAACGCGGAACGCTGCTCGGGTCTGGCTGCCGCGAGTCCCGGTGTACGCAGTGCATCGGCGGCGCTGCTTAGAACTTGCAGGTGTTGCTGAACCAGCGCCCAGTCCGCGTCGCTGTGCGGCGCTTTGTGGGTGATGCCATGACTGTCGGCGATGTCTTGAATCGACTCAAACAAGGCATCAGCACTGGGGTCGATCACGCTGCCCATGACGTCGCGGATCGTGATCTGCACCGGCGTTAGTGTCGCCGGTGCAGACGAGGGCGCGCCGCTGCAAGCGACCAGTGCCGTGACCAAGATGGCGCAACTTAGCGACATCGGTAACCGCATGGCCGTTGCCTACGACGCTGACGCGATTAGGGGCGCGCCGGCGGTGCGGGCATCTTGGACATGGCGTCCTTGCAAGCTGCACTGGCCTTGTCCTGCGAGCCACGCAGGCACTGCATGGCCTCACGGCCTTCCTTGCCCGAGCACATCTTCTGCATGTCGCCAGAGCAGGCTTTTTGCATGGCTTCACGTGCAGCCATCATGGCCGGTGAGGGCGGGCCGCCACCCGGTGCTTGGGCAAAGGCGGTGCTGGTCAGACACAGCGCAACGGCTGTCATCCACAGAGTGCTTTTCATGATTATTCCCCCGATGTGATGTAGTTGCCGGTTTCGGCAGGCCCAGCGTACATCGGGCTTGCGCTGTTCTTCAGAAAATCTTGGCCAGAGGCAGTGTCGCGCCGCTGAACACTGACCACGACGGTCCTGCACCGCCTAAGGTGTGTGCCAGACCGGCATCGAACGTCAGTGCGCTGCCAGGGCTGAAATTGGCCGCCACCAGCCATTGCCGGGTTGAAGTCGCGCCAGTTTGGCGCGTTCCAGACAGTTCACCTGCTAAGGCCCACCCGGCGCCCAAGTCGTGGGACACAGCCGCTGCCCACGAAACCTGTTGTTGCGCAGCACCCGGTGTCTTGAGTCCCTGTTGAGTCAGCCCGAGGTTCAGGTCGGTATGCCAGTGACTGGCAAAGTCGCTGCTATAGATGCCGGTTAAAGTGTAGTCGCTGCGTCCGCTGCCACTGTGCAAACCTGTATGGGCGGAGGGCAGGGTTGCTCCGGCTTCCAAGCCCAGCGCTGATTGTTCGTCTATCTGAAAGCGGCGTTTGAGCACCAGCGAGGTATCACCGACGCCGGTTAGGCTTGCACCGCTGTCACCCGGTGCATGAACCCACAGTTCGCCGCCCACCCGCACACCCCAATCTGGCGAAAGTGCCAGCTTGACGCTGTAGGGCAGGCTATCGCGATGATGTGCATCGGGGTCAGCCAATCGTTGTACGCCCGATTCCATCTCCAGCCATCCTGGCGTAGAGAGATTGGCTGGCGTGGACACGGTTGGGCGGTAGGGCGTGACCGTATAGGCGGTATCATCTGGCGCTGCTGCCGGGCACAGCTTGCTGAGCAGGCTCAGCGTCGTTGCAGCCACTACAAATCTAGAAGTCTGATGGGACATGGTGGGTACCGCATGGAAAAGTTGTTTATTTCGGCCGATTCGTTGCTGCGCGATTCGCTGACGCTGGCTAAGCAGGTCGTCAACAGCGGCTTCAGGCCTACCTTCCTGGTGGCCATCTGGCGCGGTGGCGCTCCTATCGGCATTTCGGTGCAAGAGGTCTTGGAGTACCACCAGATTTTCGTCGATCACATTGCGATCCGCACCTCTTCTTACACGGGCATTGATCAACAAGCTAAAACGGTCCGCGTGCATGCCATCGATTATCTGGTGTCACGGCTGAAAGCTGAAGACCGCCTGTTGCTGGTAGACGATGTGTTTGATTCGGGCAAAAGCATGGTAGCGGTTCTCTATGAACTCAAGCGACGCTGCCAGGGCAACTATCCGGAGCAAGTGCGCACCGCCACGGTCTATTACAAGCCTGCCCGCAATCAAACGAACACGGTTCCCGACTACTACGTGCGCGCCACAGACACTTGGCTGGTCTTCCCGCACGAGATACAAGGCCTCACGCGCGAAGAGATATTGGCGCACAAGCCATTGGATGAGTCGTTCTTCGACGACGTGCCCATCACCCCTGCACAGTAACGGGGCAGGCCTGCGCCATAGAGGTTCGCTTGCGCGCGCTGGCTGCAGCGGCTAAGTGTGTGTTTATTGCGCTACTACCGGCCTACAAACAATTGCATCAATAAACCTTCCGGCTGATGCGCCCCTCGCGGAGCCGCGCCCAGGAGGCTTGCGGCACGGCCTGCAAAAATATGTGCAGATTTGAGTCTGTTTTTTTCACGCAACCGTGAACTGCGCACGGTTCTTGCTTCGGTAGACGCAGGCGGCTTGATTGAGCTGCCCTGTGACAAGACCTGAACCCGTGAAGGAAACCCATGAAAGCTTCAAAACAACATCCGCTACGCCGTGATCGGCTCAACCACATCCTGCTGACGGCAACGGCCTTGGCGCCGATGTTCCTTGCCTCGCACGCTAATGCGCAGTCCGCACCTGCTGAAGCCTTGGAAGAGGTCATAGTCGAGGGCGACCGTCTGGTCGTGATACCCAACAAGCCTCTGGACAGTGTCTTTGGCTTTGGTAAGACCGTCATGGAGACGCCTCGCTCTCTGACCACCATCAGCAACGAGTTGCTCAGTAAGACCATCATTACCGGGATCAGCGACCTGGTCGCTCTGACCCCAGGTGCATTTACACAGTCCTTCTTCGGTGTGGCCGGTTCGCTGGATGTGCGTGGTACGCCCGGTGAGAACTATTTCCGCGGCGTAAAGCGCATCGATAACCCCGGCAATTACCCCACACCGATCGGCGCAAGCGACCGCATCGACGTGGTGCGCGGCCCTGCCTCGCCCATCTATGGCCCGTCCAAGATTGGTGGCTACCTCAACTTCGTGCCCAAGTCGGCACGTGCCGGTTCGGGTCAATATCTGACGGAGGCCGTTGGCGAAATCGGCATGACCACCGGCAGCTGGGATAAGAAGGTCCTGCACGCTGAAGTGGGCGGCCCGACTACTCTCATGGGTAAAGAGCTTGGCTACTATGTGTACGGCGAGTCCGAGAACTCGGGCAGCTATTACAACAACACATCGACCATCCAAAGCATTTTGCAGTCCTCGTTTGACATGCAAATCAACGACAGTTTGCGTACCGAGTTCGGCGGCATGTACCAGTACTTCAAGGGCAATCAGGTTGCCGGCTGGAACCGTCTGTCGCAGTCCTTGATCGACACAGGCACCTACGTCACCGGCTCGCCTAAGTCTCTAGACACCAACGGTGACGGGCTGCTGTCCAACGCTGAGGCGAAGGCCGGCAACATCAGTGCCTTCATTTTTGCGCCCAGCATCCGGACGGCTGCCCAGAACACAGCCTCGTTGACCGCCAACCCGAACATGGCTTTGGTCAAACCAGGCACAACGCACATCTCGGGTAATCAGGTGCTGGTCAATGAAGATGACAATCTGGAAGACAAGGTCACTACCTTGTACTTCGACCTCATCGGTGAACTGGCCAGCGGCCTGAAGATCACCAACAAGAGCTTCTTCGAGTCATTGAAGAACAACAACGAAAACGCTTACGGCTTCTCGCAGATGGCCAACACCTGGGCGTTCGAAGACCAGCTGATCTTCATGCAGAGCTTCCCGGTCAACGACATGTTCAAGGCCAATGTGCAGTTCAGCCCGTCGGTCCGTTATCAGAACTTCGAGCACGGTGACGACTACACCTACGAGTACTTCGATCGCCGCGACATCAGCGTCGATGCCAAGATCAGTTCGCCCATCGATCGTCGCACCATGGCGACTCGCGGTCAGGATCCCTACACCGATCACGTCAAGGGTCACTACACTGACTTCGGCCTGGCCGGCATGGTTGACCTGACATTGTTCGGTAAACTCGGCGTGCTGGGTGGCGTCCGTTATGACTCCATCGACATGACCGCCACCGAGCAGATGGATGCGACTACCACGCCTGGCCTCACGGCCTCCGGCAAGAAGGGCGCCTTCTCGTGGTCGACTAGCCTTTCTTATGACCTGGGTTGGGGTCTGCGTCCCTATGTGACCTACGCCAAGCAGGCCACCCTGATCATTGGTCAGGGCGGTCAGATTGATCCCAGCAACATCAAGGGTGGTACCGCGGTGGCCGACTCCAAGCTCAAGGAGGCCGGCTTGAAGGCCACCTTGTTGGAGGGTCACCTGTTTGCGGCGGTGGACTGGTTCTCGCAGGAGCGTGTTGACTACAACGCTCAGGATGTGGTCACTAACAACACGACCAAGGCCGAAGGCTATGAGGCCGAGGCTCGCTGGGTGGTCAACCCGCTGTTGACCGTGACCGGTGCTTACACCAACCTGAAGATCGTCAACCTGACCGCGACCAAGAACGGTACGCAGTTCAGCTTCGCGGGTGCCGGCGATCTGCCCGGCGTCAACCCGGCGTTGATGTACGGCGGTGTCGTGCCCTCGATCGTGCTGTTCTCGGGTGAGGCCACCAAGGCTGGCATTCCGGAGAATCTCTATAGCCTGAACTTCATGTTCGGCTTCGATCCGTGGGTCAAGGGTTTGAGTTCGACGGTCGGCTTATCGCACGTCGATGCCGTGTGGTCGGGCTTCTCCAAGACGGTCAAGTTGCCAGCCTACACACTGGTCAATGCGGGTCTGCGTTATGAGGACGGTCGCTTTGCTATCAACGCGCAGGTTAAGAACCTGACGGATCAGCGCTACTTCCGTTCGAACTTCCCTGACCTTTTCGGCTCGTCGGTGGTGTTACCGGAACTGCCGCGCCACTACCTGCTGTCGGGAACTTTCAAGTTCTAAGATAGACGGGGCATTATTGTTGTGATGATCAGCGGGCGCCGCGGGGCGCCCGCTCTTTTACTACCCGCAACCGAGAACACACTCATGCTATGCAGGCTCTATTTTTCAGCGATCCTGGCGCTTGGAAGTTCTCTCTGCCTCGCTGATGCAGTGGCTGCAACCAAGCCCATAGAGGTCAAGGTTGTTGTCGTCAGCATGTTTGAAATCGGCGCTGATACCGGCGATGTGGCCGGAGAGTTTCAACTCTGGCGCGAGCGCCAGAAGCTCGATCAGCGCTTTGCTTTTGCTCACAGCCACGATTTGTACCTGAACCCCAAGACCGGGGTTCTAGGCATGGTTACGGGTATGGGCAGCATCAATTCTGCAACTGCGGTCATGGCCCTGAGCCTGGATCCGCGTTTTGATTTGTCACATGCCTATTGGCTGGTTGCTGGTATTGCCGGTGTCGATCCTGAAGATGCCTCGATCGGTTCAGCCGCTTGGGCGGAATATCTGGTGGATGGCGATCTGGCCCATGAGATCGATGCGCGGGAGATGCCGTCCGATTGGCCCACCGGCTATTTTGCGCGCAACACCCGTAAGCCCTACGACCCTGCGCGACCTGCGCCGACCGGTGAAATGCTGCAACTCAATGGGGCACTGACCGAATGGGCCTTTCAGCTGACACGCAACGTCAAGCTGGACGACAGCGAAGCGCTGCGTAAAGAGCGCTCGCAGTTTGTCGGTTACCCGAATGCGCTGCTGCCGCCTTTTGTCCTTAAAGGGGACAACCTGTCCGGCATGACCTTCTGGCACGGTAAATTGCTCAATGACTGGGCGAACCGCTGGGTCGACTACTGGACTGAGGGCAAGGGCCATTTCGTCACCTCAGCCATGGAAGACACCGGTAGCTTTCAATCGCTGACCTATCTGCATCCGACCGGCAAAGTCGACAAGAACCGTATGATGGTTTTGCGTACGGCCAGTAACTACACCACTCAGCCGCCGGGTATGACGGCGGCCGAGCATCTGCTGCGCGAGAACGAGGGTTACGCCGGGCTCAATGCATCCGTCGAAGCTGCCTACCGGGTGGGTTCCGTGGTCGTCGACGAAATCGTCGGGCACTGGCCGCGCTATCGCAACAAGGTGCCCGGTGTCGCGCCGTGAGCGAAGAGGGCTCAGCCGGCACTGATCAGTTATACGGATTAGACGACCGCCCGCCGCTGCGCGAGGCGCTCTTCGTCGCCTTACAACATGTGTTCGCCGTCTTTGTCGGCATGATCACGCCACCGCTGCTGATTGCCGGTGCGTTAAAGCTTACGGCTACCGACACCGCCTATCTGGTCAGCATGTCCCTGTTCGTTTCCGGACTGGCCACGATGCTGCAGACTTCACGGATAGGGCCTGTGGGTTCAGGGCTGCTCAGCATCCAAGGCACCAGCTTTACCTTCATAGCGCCGATCATTTCCGTGGCTACGGCGGCTATGGCTGCAGGTGCCAGTGCAGGTCAGGCGTTGGGCGGCATCTTTGGTTTGTGCATGGTGGGTGCGCTCACAGTGCTGATCATCAGCCGCTTCATCCGGTTTGCCAGTACTGTGGTCACGCCTGTCGTGACTGGAACCGTGGTGTTGCTCATCGGGTTGACGTTGGTCGAGGTCGGCATGGTCAGTGTCGGCGGTGGCTATAGCGCCAAGGCCGATGGCAGCTTCGGCAGTCTGCCCAATCTGGGGCTTGCTGCCTTAGTCATGGTTGTTATTTTGGTTTTCAACAGCAGCCGTTCACCTCGTCTGCGTATGTTGTCGGTGGTGCTGGGTCTGTTGGCGGGCTATCTGGCTGCGCTATTGATGGGTCGATTGGACTTGACTGCCATGCGTGAAGCCCCGTGG
>CAIVTJ010000253.1 GCA_903908825.1 uncultured Pseudomonadota bacterium
CTGTCGCGTTTTGCCGCGTATCTGCAGCAACTGGACATGGAGAGCAACGGCAAGTCGGTGCGTGTCGATGGCACACCGGTGTTTTATGGCACGGCGCCGGTCATCTGGGGTGAGCCGGGCAACAATGCCCAGCACAGCTTCTTTCAGATGCTGCACCAGGGCACACCGCGCGCAGCGCTAGACGTGCTGTTGCCGGCGCTGTCCAGTTGCGACGATCAGGTCGCACAAGACCTGGCCATAGCCAATGCACTGGCCCAGGCCGAGGCTTTTGCGTTTGGCCAAAGCTCGCCCTTGCCGCACAAGGTGCACGAGGGCAACCGGCCCACCAGTCTGTTGCTGTTCGCACAACTCGACCCTTACACGCTGGGCGCACTGGTCGCGCTGTACGAGCACAAGGTGTTCACGCAGAGCGTGGTCTGGGGCATCAATGCCTTTGACCAGTGGGGTGTCGAACTGGGCAAGAAGCTGGCCGAACAAATCGCCCCCTTGTTGCACGACCCCGCGGCTGCGCAGTCGCTGCAGTTGCGCCCGTCGCTGCGCGAATCACTGCGACAGGTGCGGGCGCTGCAAACCGGCCGTTAAGCCTTCCATCGGATCTGTGACA
Source organism: uncultured Pseudomonadota bacterium (assembly GCA_903908825.1). Classification (GTDB taxonomy): domain Bacteria; phylum Pseudomonadota; class Gammaproteobacteria; order Steroidobacterales; family Steroidobacteraceae; genus ZC4RG30. Next base: position 605 of record CAIVTJ010000253.1, read on the forward strand.
CAGGTCCGATGGCTTTAAGTCAAATAGCCTTACCGTTGGCACTGTCGTTCTTACCCGCCAACGGTCATGCCGCTCATCCGTATCGCCAACGGTCCGCAGTTTGAAGCCCAGCCCGGTGAAACCGTGCTGGCTGCAGCGCTGCGTTCCGGCGTTGCCCTCGACTACAGCTGCCGCACAGGCCGCTGCAGCACTTGCCGCTGCACCATCGAGTCGGGCGAGAGCCTGGCTTTGGCCGATGAATCGGGTTTAGAGCCTGCAGATCGTGCGGCCGGCGCGGTGCTGGCCTGTGTGCGTACCGCCACCAGCGACCTTGTTCTGGGCGAGGTGCGGCTGAGCGACCAAAGTCTGCCTGCAGCGCAAACCCTGCCGTGTCGTCTCGATAGTCTGCAGCGTGTGGCCGACGACGTACTTATCGTGCGCCTGCGCTTACCGCCCAGCGTCAACTTTGTCTTCAGACCCGGTCAGTTCATCGAACTGATCGCCCCGGGCGGTCAACGTCGCAGCTATTCGCTGGCTTGTGCCTATGCACAGGACCTGCATCTGGAACTGCATGTGCGCGCTGTGGCCGGCGGCACCCTCAGTGACTATTGGTTCGGCCGTGCGCAGGTCAATGACCTGCTGCGTTTGCACGGGCCGCTGGGCAGCTTTGTGCTGCGCCCCGATGTGGCCTGCAAACCGCTGGTATTTCTGGCCACCGGCACGGGTATTGCACCGGTTAAAGCCATGGTCGATTCCTTGACGCACTGGCCGCAGGCGCAGCGTCCCGGACCGGTGACGGTCTATTGGGGCGGACGTACGCCGGCTGACTTGTATACCGACATCGCAGCCTGTGCTGCGGTGAGCCGCTTTGTGCCCGTGTTATCGCGGGCCGATGACAGCTGGCAGGGCGCGCGCGGCTATGTGCAACAGGCATTGTTGGATGACGCGCCAGACCTGAGTCAGTTACAGGTCTATGCCTGTGGCTCCAGCGCCATGGTGCGCAGCGCGCAGCAGCGTTTGCTGGCCGCCGGATTGCCGGCCAAACAGTTTCATGCCGATGCCTTTGTGTGCACGGCAGCCGCATAGGGCAGTAGGACCTTCATGAAAGCAGTGATATTGGCCGGTGGACTGGGCACGCGCCTCAGCGAAGAGACCGCCACGCGCCCCAAACCCATGATCGAGATCGGCGGCAAGCCCATCTTGTGGCACATTTTAAAGCTGTATTCGCATCACGGCATCAATGACTTCGTCATCTGCTGCGGCTACAAGGGCTATGTCATCAAGGAATATTTCGCCAACTATTTTTTGCACATGTCTGATGTGACCTTTGACATGCGCTCTAACGAAATGTGTGTGCATCACAAGCGCGCCGAGCCTTGGCGGGTCACGCTAGTAGACACCGGTGACAACTCCTTGACCGGTGGCCGTCTGGCGCGCGTGGCCGAGCATGTGCGCGATGAACAAGAGTTCTGCTTTACCTATGGCGACGGTGTGGGCGACATAGACATCACCGCCACCATTGCCTTTCACCGCGCGCATGGCAAAGAAGCCACGCTCACGGCTACTTTTCCGCCGGGCCGCTTTGGTGCGCTCGATATCCGCAATAAGCAAGTGCGTAACTTCCGCGAAAAGCCCAAAGGCGATGGCGCCATGATCAATGGCGGCTTCTTTGTGCTCTCGCCCAGTGTGCTGCGGCATATCCAGGGTGACGACACCA
>CAIVTJ010000254.1 GCA_903908825.1 uncultured Pseudomonadota bacterium
CCTTGTTGGCAGCCAGCATCTCTTCCAGTGCGGCAGTCTTGCCGTCGGGAATGGTGCCCGGGGCTTTGGGATAGTTGCAGTCGGCATAGGCAGACGAGGCGGCAAAGCTGGCCAGCAGGAGCAGGGCGACGGAACGGTTCATGTATCCCCCAGAGTGTAAGAGGCCGCCGGATGAGGCGGCCATGATGCCGATGAGGCCTCTAGTCTAAGAGGGCACGGGCACAAGGGCCAGCCTGTCAGGCAAATTGCCCTGTCAGTTGCCCACGCGTGTTGTGGGTCGTTGTGTGGTTTGCGGCAGTGCTGCGGGGTTTGCAGCAGTGGCTTTGGCTCGCCTGTTGAAATGCCCGCACCCCTCAACAGCGGCCCGTCATCGTGAGACTATGTGTCGCAGGCTGCGCCCGTAGCTCAGTTGGATAGAGTAGCTGGCTTCGAACCAGTTGGTCGGCGGTTCGAATCCGTCCGGGCGCACCAATCAACCCCCAGCCTGACACCCCGTAGGCGCCCTTAAGGGTTGCTTTGCGCAACTGTGAGCCGAGTCTCACCAATAAGTGCTGTCAAGTCACGGCAGTGTCATCACAAAGCCATAGTCTGCGCGGGCACGTTAAGTAACGACTTTGGTCAAAGCGCCCCGTGGCCTGCTCCGCGGGCCAGCGCCGCCAGTGCACTGATTGTCAGTGCCCGATCAAAGTGCCCTGGGCCAGGTCGGCCGAGGGTTGCGGTTTGCCTTTGCAAGGGCCGCTACGGCCCCAGGAGTTTTGCTAGTGAAAAAATCGATCGCCATTTCGGCGTTGGTGTCGTTGATCGTTGCCGCGCATGCGCAGGCGCAGACACCCGAGAGTGCGCTGGACGAGATCGTCGTCTCGGCCACCAAGAAAGAAACCAACCTCAAAGACACGCCCATCGCCATCTCGGTGGTGAGCCCCAAGGCACTGGAAGATCGGCATGTTTCCAGCCTGCTCGATCTGAACGACGGCTCGGTCCCCGGCCTGACGGTCGCGACCTTTGAAGCCCGCCAGTCGGCCCTGACCATCGGCATCCGCGGCATCGTGCCGTTGGACGCCAACCAGCCCGCCCGTGAGCAGGGCGTAGGCGTTTATGTAGACGGTGTGTACTTCGGTCGCCAGCACGGCCTGAATGCCTCGTTGCTGGACCTGGAGCGCATCGAAGTCCTCAAAGGACCGCAGGGCACGCTGTTCGGTCGTAACACCGAAGGCGGCGCGCTGAGCATCGTCACCAAGAAGCCCACCGGCCAGTTCGGTCTGGTTGCCAACGCCAGCTTGGGCAGCTATGGCACGACCGATGTCGATGGCCACTTGAACCTGCAGGAAGTGTCGGGTCTGTCGACCAAGCTCGACCTGATCTATCAGCACCAGGATGCCACCACCACTAACCCGCTGGCCGGCGAGCGCGGCTGGGGCTATTACGATCGTCAGGGTCTGCGCTTCTCGGCCCGCTATCGTCCTTTTGATGCGCTGACTGTCGATTACAACTTCGACTGGTCGAACGACGCCAACACTCCCTACTACTCGCAGTTGCTCAACTACAACCCGCTGGGTTTGGTGGTGGGCAATGCCACTGGCCAGATCAAGGCACTGCCGTCCATCGTTGTGGTCAACGGTACCAACCGCATGACAGAGGCCGACATCGGCGTGCCGCAGCAGGACAGCATCGACAAGACCGGCGGTCATACGCTGACCGCGGCTTGGAAGTTCGATACGCAGGAACTGCGTTCGATCACGTCGACGCGCTATGTGTCGGCTACGCAGTGGGATAACTCGGGCGGTGCGCACCGCGTGCCGGTGAACGTGCCTAACGGCGTGTTCTCGCGCTATTCGCTGGCCGATCTGTGGCAGAACCAGTTCTCGCAGGAGGTCCAGTGGCTGGGCACGATGGGTAGCTCATTCAACTGGGTTGGCGGCGTGTACTTCTTCAAGGAGTCGGTATACGACGACGCTGCGACGCCTTCGTCGAACAAGTGGGATGCCACCATGGCGACCTACACCATCAACGATCGCACCAACCAGCAGCCGGGTTCGCGTTCGCTGGATCGCCAGAGCCATGCGGATTCGAAGTCCAGCGCAGTCTTCGGCCAGTTCACTTACTCGCCTTTGCAGACCGTGCACGTGACCCTGGGCGGCCGCTATACCAAGGACGACAAATCGGGTGAGTTGACCAAGGTTTCGAACATTCCGACCGCGTTTACGTATGCGGCTAACACCAGTCGCTTTAACCCGCTGGCCATCGTGGCTGTGGATGCCAACGACAACATCAATGTGTACGCCAAGTACGCCACGGGCTATCGCTCGGGTGGTGCCTCGTCCCGTTCGATCACCTACCGTTCGTTCGGCCCAGAGGACAACAAGTCGTATGAACTGGGCTTGAAGTCTGAGTATCAGCGCGTTCGTTTGAACCTTGCGGCCTACACCATGGATCGCACGGGCTCGCAGATCGACTTCTCGAACGTGCAGTTCGATCCGGTCACCAACTCGACCCGCAACACGTTGGAGACCATCAACGCGCCGGGCACCACCAAGATCAAGGGTTTTGAGGCCGAGGGTCAGTTCTCGGTGACTCAGTCATTGAAGGTCTCGGCGGCTTACACCTACACCTCGACCAACGTGCCGGAGACGCTGAACCCGTTCAAGAACGCGGTGCAGCCGGTGTTCATCGTGTTCACGCCTAAGAACGTTTACAACCTGGCCGCTGACTACACCTACGTCGATTTCTCGGCGCACGTGGATGCCAACTACCAGGATGCGACCCAGACCTTCGACCAGTTCGACACGACCAACGATGCCTCGTTCATCATGAACGCTCGCTTGAACTACAGCCTGGGTGATCACTACCGCGTGTCTGTGTGGGCACGCAACCTGCTCGACGAAGCCCACGTGTATCGTCGTGACCCGTCGAATGCCACGACGCTGGGTTATTACGGCAACTTCAACGCGCCGCGCGTTGTGGGTGTGTCGATTAACGGTAAGTGGTAACAGCCTGACTTAAGGTGTTGGCGCAGTGGCGCTGACACCTCGGGTTTGTCATAGACGGACGATGCGGGTTGCACTCGCCTCGTCCGTCTGTGCATTTGGGGTAAGATCGCGACATCTATTCAGCAGTGATGTCGTTTTGGCATGAGGCGCGAGCACAGTCTTTTGGCAGGCGCGCTACTGGCTTTATTGTCAGCCTGTAGCGGCTATCGGCCGCAGCCCTTGCAGTCCGCTCAGGTTGAGGCCGTGTTGGCCGACCCAAGCAACGAACAGTTGACCACGCAAGCAGCGGCCATCCGCCATCCGCTCATCGCTGCGGTGCCGCTCGATTTTTCCAAGCCTCTGACTCTCGATGCGGTCAGCGTCATCGCGGTAGTGGCCAGTCCTGATCTGCTCGCGCTGCGCGCACAACAGCAGGTGGCCGATGCGCAGGTGTTTGCCAGCGGCCTGTTCCCCGACCCGCAGTTCAGCCTGTCTGTCGATCGCGTGCTGTCGCCGGCGGGTGAGGGTCTGGTCACCGGTTACATGGGCGGCTTGTCATTAGAGGCCTTGGGCGATTTGTTCGTGCATCGCCAGCAGGTGAGCATCGCCCGCAGTCTGCGTGAGCAGTTGCACCTGGATATCGCCTGGGCGGAATGGAATACCGCAGGCAATGCCCGTTTGTTGGCCAGCCGGCTGGTCTACCAGCAGAGGGCTTTGCAAGTGGCTGCTGCAGCCGACGAACTGGCTGCGCAGACGCTGGTTCAGGTGCAGGCCGCCGTCCATCAGGCTGCTCTGAAAGGCGACGATTTACAGACGCAGACTCAGTTGGCGGCCGATGCGGCAGTGCGCGCGGCCATGCTGCGGCGTGAACAGGAAGACACGCGCCAGCAGCTCAACAGTCTGTTGGGCCTATCACCGGCCACCCTGCTGCAATTAGACCTGACCCTTGCCGCAGACAGCGCGCTGTTGCCCGATGTGCAAACGGCGTTTGCTGTGGCACGCCGTCAGCGGCTGGATCTGCAAGCCTTGGCGCAGGGCTATGAGGCCCAGCAGCAAGGCCTCAAGCGTGCGGTCTTGGGTCAATACCCGCGGGTGGGTCTGACGCTCAATCGCGGGCGCGATACCGGCGCCGTGCACAGTTGGGGGCCGGCGGTCAGTTTTGATCTGCCCCTCTGGAACCGCAACCGCGGTGAGATCGCAGTGGGCCGCGCCGGCCTTGCGCAGTCGCAGGCCGAATATGCCGCGCGCCTGCATCAGACGCGGGCCGATATCGCAGCCTTGCTGGCCGCTTTGCACAGCGACCGGCAGTTGCTGCAGACCTGGCAGCAACAGGCGGCCACCTTGAATGGCTTGGCTGCTGACTACCGGCTGGCGCTGGCGCGTGGCGCGGTCACGCGCCTCGTCGCCGACAACGCGCAGTTGGCCGCTTTGGACAGCCAGCTTAAGGCGATGGAATTGCAACAGGCTGGGCGCGAAGAGCGCATCGGCCTGTCGCTGCTTATCGGAGAACCGTTTCCATGAATCTGATGACCCGACTGCCGGTGCTGGCGCTGACCTTGTGCCTGGTCGCATGTGGCAAGCCCGAGGCAGAGACCGAGATTGCCGGTACCGCGCTGGTTCAAGTCGAGGCAGCGCAGAGCGGCCCGATGACCGATGCGGTCATCGCCTACGGCAGCGTTGAGGCGGGTGCCGATCAAGCTTGCGCTGTCAGCGCTGCAGCCGAATCACAGTTACAGCAGGTTCTGGTGCAAGTTGGCGAACCGGTGCGCCGCGGCCAAGCCGTGCTGCGGGTGTTGCCCAGCCCTGCGACCACCCTGGACCTGGGCAATGCGCAGCGTGAGGCGCGCAGCACCCAAGTCGAGTTACAGCGCGTGGCGGGCCTGCGCGAGCAGCAACTGGCGACCGAGTCCGAATTGCAGGCTGCACGGTCGGCAGCCGAATCGGCAGCTGCATTGCGTGACAGCTTGCAGTCCCGTGCGGCACCGGGCGCGGGTGTGGTGTTGACCGCGCCTTGTGATGCGGTGGTCGATGAACTGGCCTTCAAAGTGGGTGAATGGCTGCCTGCAGGTGGCGTGGCCGTGCGATTGACGCCTGCACAGGGGCAAAGCGTGCGCTTGGGTATTGAACCCGACGCTATGCATGGCCTGAAAAACGGCGCCCGCGTGCAGTTGGCAGACCTTGAGGGTCATGACGTGGCAGAGGGTCGCATCGCCGCCCTCGATCGCCGTATCGATAAGCAAAGCGGCTTGACGGCAGTACTGGTCCAGGCCGATGCAGGCACTGCGCTGACCGTCGGCCAGCGACTGCGCGCGGCTCTGGTGCGGGGGGTGCATCAGAACGCGCTTTCTGTGCCGTCGTCAGCCATTACTTTTGCTGATGACCAGCCGCTGCTCTATGTCGTGGTCGGGGGCAAGGCCCAGCGCCGCGAGCCGCGTTTGGGTCTGCGCGATGAGGGGCGTATCGAAATCCTCGAAGGTCTCAACGCCGGCGAGACCGTCGTGGTTCTGGGCAACGATGCCCTGAGTGACGGCGCTGCCGTGCGCTTGGGCGATGCGCCTGCGGAAGATAAAGAGCCGTGAACACCTGGCTGCTGGCGCACCGCCGGTCGGTGCTATTTTTAGTGTTGACGGCGGTGCTGTTGGGTGGCGTGGCCGCTTGGCGCTTGCCTGTGGGTCTGTTTCCTCAGATTGACTTCCCGCGTGTCGTTGTCAGCGTCGACGCCGGTGATCTGCCGGTGGAGCGCATGGTCTCCGAGGTCACGCGGCCGCTGGAGGAAGCCCTGCGTTCAGTGCCCAATGTCCGCGGTCTGCGATCGACCAGTTCGCGCGGATCGGCCGAGGTGTCTGTAAATTTCACTTGGGGCTCGGTGATGACTGTGGCCGAACTGCAGGTGCAGTCGGCGGTCAACGCCGCGGCCGTCGATCTGCCCGCAGGTGCGCGGTTTGTTGTGCGACGCATGGACCCGACGGTGTTTCCGGTGTTGGGCTTGTCGCTGGTGTCCGATACGCGTGACCTGGTCAGCCTGCGTGATCTGGCCATCTATCAATTGCGCCCGGTGCTGGCGGCGTTGCCTGACGTTGCGCAGGTCGAGGTGCTCGGCGGGCAAACCCGCGAATACCAAGTGCAGTTCGATCCACAGCGCGTGGCGGCCTATGGGCAGAGTGTCGAGGCGCTGCGTCTGGCGCTGCTGGCTAATAATGCGCAGGCGGCTGTCGGTAAACTCGAAGATCGCTATCGCCTGATGCTGGTGGTGGCCGATGACCGCTTGACCTCGCTGCAATCGCTGCGTGATTTGGTGCTGACCTCGGGCCCGAAAGGTGTGCTGCGTCTGGGTGCGGTGGCGCAGATCAGCGCAGGCACCGAGCCACAATGGACCCGCGTTACCGCCGACGGCCATGATGCCGTGCTTATCAATATCCGTCAGTCGCGCGGTGCTAATGCCTTGACCCTGGTTGCCGCGGTGCGCGCCGCCTTGGCAGCACATGCCGCGGAACTGCCGTCCGATGTTCATGTCGGCACGTTCTATGACCAGTCGGAACTGGTGCGTTCTGCCGTGGGCAGTGTGGGCGAGGCCATTGTGCTGGGTGGTGTGCTGGCCGGCGTGGTGGTCTGGTTGTTCTTGCGCGATCGACGTCTGACCTTGATGGTCGCCATCGTGTTGCCGGTGGTGTTAGCAATCACCAGTTTGTTGCTCACAGCCTTAGGGATGAGCTTCAACATCATGACGCTCGGCGGTGTCGCGGCTGCGGTGGGCCTGATCGTCGACGACACTGTCGTGATGGTCGAGCACCTGCAACGACGCTTGCAGGAGTCCACGCAACCCGGGCCCCAGGTCATCTTGCAGGCGACTGCGCAAATGCTGCGGCCCATGCTCGGCTCCAGTTTGGCCACCGTGGTGGTGTTTTTACCGCTGGTGCTGTTGTCGGGCGTCAGCGGCGGGTTTTTCCGTGCCTTGGCCCTGACGATGTCGGCAGCGTTGCTGGTGTCGCTGGCTGTCGCGCTGCTTGCAGTGCCGCTGATCACGCTGCTGTTGGGTGTCAGTCACTCGCCGCAGTCGCAGCCGTCCGGCGCTGTGCGCTGGTTGAGTCGCTTGCAGCAGCGCTATCTGCAAGGTTCGCAGGCCTTGCTCAGTTCGCCGCAGCGTGTGTTGTGGCCTGTGCTGGTGTTGTGCCTGCTCGGGGGCGTGGCCTTCTGGCAGTTGCCGACGGGGTTTCTGCCGCGCATGGATGAGGGTGGTTTTATTCTCGACTATCGTGCCGGGCCCGGCGTCTCGCTGGCAGAGACCGATCGTTTGCTGCGTCAGGTCGAGACGCTGGTGCGCGCCACGCCGGAAGTCGTCAGTTATTCCCGCCGCACCGGTGTGCAGTTGGGCGGTGGCTTGACCGAGGCTAATGAGGGCGATTTCTTCATCAAGTTGCGAGGCGGTTCGCGCCGCCGCATCGAGGCTGTGATGAGTGGCTTGCGCGAACAAATCCAGCAGAATGTGCCCGGTCTGGATATCGAAACGTTACAGCTGATGGAAGACCTCATCGGTGATCTGACGGCAGTGCCGCAACCGGTCGAAGTCAAACTGTTCGGTGCCGATCTGCCACAGTTGCGCAGCTATGCGGCGCAGGTCGCCGCTCGCCTTGAAAAGCTGCCGGGCGTGGTCGAACTGCGAGATGGTGTGGTCATAGCCGGCGATACCGTCGACATCAAATTGGATGCGGTGCGGATGGTCGCCGAAGGCTTGGATGCCGAAGAGGTCTCGCGGCAACTCGAGGCTCTGGTGGGTGGCACCCGCGCCGGCAAACTGTTGGTCGGCGAAAAGCTGGTGGGTATCCGCCTGCGCTCAACGGCCGCGCAGCATGACAAACTCGAGGCCTTGGCCGGTTTGTCGCTGCGCGCCCCGGATGGGCACCTGCTGCCGCTGCGGCGTATTGCGCAGGTCCGTGTCAGTGCAGGTCAGGCGCAGGTGGTGCGCGAAGATCTGGCGCAGATGGTCGCCGTCACAGCGCGCCTGGAAGACCGTGATCTGGGCTCTGCCATGACCGACATCCGCGCTGCGGTGAGTGCGCTGCATCTGCCGGCATCGGTGCGCGTTGAATATGGCGGGCTGTATCGCGAGCAACAAGATTCATTCCGTGAACTGGCGCTGGTGTTTGTCACCGCGCTGCTGCTGGTGACCGGACTGCTGCTCTATCTCTACGAGAATTGGGCGGTCGTGGGCGCTATCTTGGCGACCATTGTGGCTTCGGTCTGTGGTGTCTTTATCGGCCTGTGGGTCAGCGGCACCGAACTCGATGTGTCGGCCGTCATGGGGCTGACCATGGTGGTGGGCATCGTCGCAGAGGTCGCCATCTTCTTCTTTGCGGAAGTTCCCTTGCAGCGCGACGCAGATCAGACTCAGGTGCTGCTGGCCGGCAGCCGCAGATTGCGGCCCATCCTGATGACGTCCTTGATCGCCATCCTGGCCCTGTTGCCGCTGGCGCTGAGTGCGGGTGGATCATTGCAGACACCGTTGGCCATCGCGATCATCGCCGGATTGCTGGCGGCTGTGCCGCTGGTGCTGTTGTTTATGCCGGTGGTCTATTGGCGCTTGGCCGGTAGCACTCGCTCATAGCTTGCCGATGACGCGCTATCTGGGTGTCGATCTGCGGCAAGTCAGCCTGGCCTACGGCGAGCTTGCCGTGCTGCGTCAGCTGAGCTGGCAGATCAAGCCCGGGCAACGCTGGGTGCTGGCCGGCGGCAATGGAGCCGGTAAAACGCAGTTGCTCAAGCTTATTGCCGGTGATGTCTGGCCCTCGCCCGATGATCGCGCGCAGCGCATCTATGACTGGCAGGGCCAACAGCTCGATCAACCCTTGCTAGTTAAAGAGCACATCAGCTACCTGGGTCCCGAGCGTCAGGATCGTTACGAACGCTATGACTGGAACTTCACCGCCGCGGCGGTGGTGGGCACAGGTCTGTATCGCAGCGACATTCCCTTAGATCGACTGACTGCCGCCGACCGGGTGCAGATCACGCGCCTGCTGACGCAATTGCACATTGCGCACCTGTCTCGCCGGCGCTTTTTGACGCTGTCCTATGGCGAGCGGCGTCTGGTGTTGCTGGCCCGTGCTTTGGCCGCGCGGCCGGCGTTGTTGTTGCTGGATGAAGTCTGCAGCGGGCTCGACACCGGGCACCGCCAGCGTCTGCTGCAGCGATTGGATGCCGGGGCGCGTTCGCATCTGCCGTGGGTGTACACCACTCACCATGTGCAGGATATGCCGCGTTCGGCTACTCACCTGGCCGTGCTGCGCGACGGCCGGTTGCTGCAGGCAGGCAAGTTGACAGCGGCGGCCTTGCAACGCGCCTTTGCCGCGCCTGTTGTCAGGGGCAAAGCGCGAGCGCCTGCGCCCAAGCCCATCAAGGCCGAGCCCCTGCTGCAACTGCGCAAGGCTTCGGTGTACGTGGAAGGCACTCGCTTGTTGCAGGGTCTGACGTTCACGGTCAACGCCGGTGATTGCTGGGTGGTGCACGGCGGCAATGGCGCAGGTAAATCCACGCTGCTGCGCACGCTCTATGGCGATTATCCGGTGGCGGTAGGTGGCAGCATCACGCGTGCCGGTATCGAGCCCGGCGTGCCGCTGGCCGAGTTCAGGCTATGGACCAGCCTTATTGCACCGCAGTTGCAGACCGATCACGGCCAATATGAAACGGTGCTCGAGGTCGTGGGCTCGGGCCTGCATGCCAGCGTCGGCCTGAATGAGCCGCTGACTCCTGCCGAGCGCCGTCGCGCGCTGGCCGCACTGCGGGAGCTGGGATTACAAGGTCTGGCCGGGCGCAATTTGCGGCAACTGTCGTACGGTCAGTTGCGGCGGGTGCTGTTTGCGCGGGCTTTCGTCAAAAAGCCCCGGTTGCTGTTACTGGACGAACCCTATGCCGGCGTCGATACAGCCACCCGCACCGATTTAATGGACCGCGTCGATGCACACCTGTCAGCAGGCGGTGCTGTGGTCATCGCCACGCACTATCGGGCAGAGTGGCCGAGTGCCACCAGCCATAACCTTGAACTGTCGGGCGGACGCCCGCTGAGGCCCAGCCATGATCTATGACTATGAAGACCGCAAGCTTGAAGCAGAGGGCCCTTACTTTGTGGCGCCCAGTGCAGATGTCATCGGCTCGGTAAGACTGGGGCTCAACGCCAGCATCTGGTTCGGTGCAGTGCTGCGGGGTGATAACGATTGGATCGTCGTGGGCGAGGGCAGCAACGTGCAGGATGGCACCATCATCCATACCGATCCGGGTGAACCTTGCGTGATTGGCAAGCAGGTCACCATCGGCCATGGCGTGCTGCTGCATGGCTGCACCATCGGTGATGGCTCGTTGATCGGCAATCGCGCCATCGTGCTCGATGGTGCTGTCGTGGGTGCCAACTGCCTGATCGCTGCCGGCGCATTGATCACGCCGGGTATGCAGGTGCCTGATGGCTCGGTGGTGATGGGCGCACCCGGTAAGGTGGTGCGGCCGGTGGCCGAGCGCGACCTGCTGCGCATGACCCGCGGTTGCCAGGCTTACATCGACAAAGCTGCGCACTATGCGCAGCACCTGAAAGTTGTGCGCTAAGGTCGGCTAGACGCTGATGCGTGTTTCGAAGATCACCACCGCCTGTCCGGCAATCTGCACGCCGCTGCACTGACCTGCAGCATCGACGTTCAGCAGCACCTCCACGCGACCCGGCCTGCCCATGTGATGACCCTGTACGCCTGTAAAGCGCGCTTGGCCCGCAGTCACGGTGAGCAGCTTGTGCTGTAACAGGTGTGCGCCCAGCAGGCCATGGGCGTTGCCGCTGACCGGATCTTCCGGGATGCCTAAAGCCGGGCAGAACATACGTGACTCCACCGCACAGTCGGGCTGTGCGGGCGTGGTCGAAAAAATAAAATAGCCTGCTGCACCCAGCACAGGTGACAGTCGCGACAACTGCGACAGATCGGGCGACAGCGTGGCCAGCGTTGCGCCGTCTTTAAGGCCGATGAGCAAGCGCGTGCTGGGGCTGCCCGCGATGCGCGGCGGGCAGCGTGTATCGAGTGCCGTCGACGCCAGGCCCAGCGCATCTAGAGCCTGCGTGATCTCATCCGGGTTTAACGCACGTCCGAGCACAGGCGCCGCTTGTTGGATGGCGAAACCACCTTGGTCGGGCAGCGCATGCACGATGCAGATGCCGGTGCGACCGGCTTGGCGGCGCTGCGTCCGCGGTTGGCGCTGTGCGAGCACAGCATGCACGGCCAGCGTGGCATGACCGACAAACGCGGCCTCGCTACGCGGCGTAAAAAACCGCACACGCAAATCATGATCGGGTCCGTCTGCCGGCAATACAAACGCCGTGTCGGCATTGTTGAGCTCCCGGGCGATGGCTTGCATCTGCGTATCTGTCAGTGACTCTGCACCCAACACCACGCCAGCCGGGTTACCGGTAAAGCGCTGCTGTGTAAACGCATCAACCTGAAACACATCGACCACAACGGGACTACTCATGCGACATCACCTC
>CAIVTJ010000255.1 GCA_903908825.1 uncultured Pseudomonadota bacterium
CAACAACGACCCCTACGGTACCTCGGGCGGCAACATCCGCCTGCGCAGCTTTGATGGCTCGCGCGTTTCACTGACTTTTGATGGCATTCCGGTCAACGATACGGGTAACTATTCCTCGTACACGAACCAGCTGCCGGACAGCGAGATCATCGACCGCGTTGATGTGAACCTGGGTACCACCGACGTCGACAGCCCCACGGCCTCGGCCACCGGTGGCACGATCGCCTGGCGCACCCGCAAGCCTGATGCAGAGATGGGCGGCCTGGCCGTGCTGTCTACCGGCCAGTTCTCTTATCGTCGTGCCTTCGGCCGCTTTGATACCGGCGCTGTGGGCCCGTTCGGCACCACGGCCTTCATCGCGGCTTCGACCACCCAATACGACAAGTTCCGTGGTCCGGGTGGCTTGGAAAAGCTGCAGATCAACGGTCAGATCCGTCAGGACTTCAGCAACGGCGACTTCATCTCTCTGTCGGTGCATGGCAACCGCAACCGCAATGCCCAGTACCGCTCGGCCAGCGAAGCCAGCTTCGCCCAGTTCGGTCGTGGCTATGACAACCTGTCCACCTGCACCCGCCCGACCCCGACCAAGGGTGTGGCCGACAACGATGGCGCAACGCCCGTTGCATCGACCACGCTGCTGCCCAGCTCGGACAATCCGCTGAACCCGTCGGCCTGCAGCAACTATTACGGTGTGCGTATCAATCCGTCGGACACTGGCAACATCCGCATCAATTCGTTGTGGCACCTGACTGACAATTTGCTGCTGACGGTCGACCCGTCGGTGCAGTACACGCTGGCTAACGGTGGTGGCTCGACACTGGTCTCCGAAACGCCTGTGGCCAACAACGCCGATCGCCGCATCGTCGGTAACACGGCTCTGGCGGGTTTCGACATCAACGGTGACGGCGACATTCTCGATACCGTGCGCCTGTACACCCCCAACAACACCAACACGCAGCGCTATGGCGTCAACAGCAACCTGATCTGGGACTTCCTGTCCGGTCAGCAGCTGCGCGTCGCCTACACGATGGACTATGGCCGCCATACGCAGACTGCGGCCTGGGGCTACCTGGATGCTAACGGCAATCCGCTGGATGTCTTCGCCGGTCGTCAAGGTTCGACTGTACCCACTGCTGACGGCAGCTTCCTGCGCGGCCGTGATCGCTACTCTGAGGCCAAGCTGAACCAGTTTGCCTTTGAGTGGCGCGGTAAGTTTGTCGACAACAAGTTGAATGCCACTGTTGGCGTGCGCCTGCCCAACCTGACCCGTGAACTGAACCAGTATTGCTATACGCCCAACGGCGGCACGGGTAACTCGGGAAGTGCGCTGTGCACCACACAGGTGCCGGTGGCTGTGCGTCCCAGTGGCAACGTGGTGTTCATCAACTCACCCACAGCGGTCGAATACATCGCGCCGTACAGCGAGACGGTCAAGTTCAATGCTGTGCTGCCCAACGTCGGCTTGAGCTACGTGGTTGCTGAGAACCAGCTGGTCTATGTCTCGTATGCCGGCGGCTTGTCGGCGCCGCGCACTGACAACCTGTACTCGGTGCGTCGTCTGGCCGATAACACCGTGGGTCGTCCTACGCCTGAGTCGGAAAAGACCAGGAGCTACGACCTGGGCTGGCGCTACACCGGCTCGACGCTCGCGGCGCAGGTGGCCTTGTGGAAGGCCGACTATCAGAACCGCATCGCTTCGGCCTATGACGCTGATTTGGGTTTCAACGTCGATCGCAATCTGGGCGATGTCGCGTTGAAGGGCGCTGAACTGCAGTTGGGCTGGACGCCAATTGCTGACCTGACCCTGAACGCATCGGCTGCCTTTACCAGCAGTGAGCTGTTGCAGGACACCCCGAGCAGCTCGACTACTGTGATTTTGACCAAGGGCAAGAAGCTGGTTGAAACGCCGGATCACACCTTCGGTGCACGCGCCGAGTACCGTGTGACGCCTGCACTGCGTGTCGGCTTCCAGGGCAAGTATGTTGGCAAGCGCTATTCGAGCGACCTGAATGACTACTACGCGTCGCCCTACAAGGTGTTTGACCTGGACGCGCGCTATGCCTTGGAGTTCAGCAAGCTCAAGCAAGTCGAGCTGCAACTGAACGTCAACAACCTGTTCGACGAGCAGTACTTTGGTTCGATCTCGTCGTCAGCCGGTGGTACGGCTCTGCCGTTCTATCAGCTGGGTTCGCCGCGCACAGCGATGATGTCGCTGCGGGTCGCGTTCTAATCAGCCGCCCGGCGACGCTCCATAAGTCGCCGGAACTGCACCACCCCCAGATCAAAGGGCAAGCCCAGCATCTCTGCGGGTGGTGTGGTTGAGATGAGCGCGTGCTGCGCCTCGACGATGCGTTTGTCTTCGGCAAAGGCGGCCATCACGCTCTGGTAGATGGCCTCAGTCACGTTGGCGTCATCGCGCGCAAAGCTGTGCGCCTGCATGAAGAAGTAGTGCGCGCTGCCGGCTGTTTCCGGGGTGATGGCCTGACAGCTCAGCAACGACATGAAGTCCGCTTCACCGGCAGCCGCCTGACGGGCCGTTGCCCGGGTCTCCAGCAACAGCACGCCCGGCACCAGATATTCATATATCCAGGTGCGATCCACGATTGCGGGCATGCGCACAAACTGACGGAAGTAAGGTGCCAGTGGTGCATCGCGCACTTCGCGCGTGATGCGCACACCATTGTCGAGCAGTTCGATCTTAGGGCGTGTGGCGGCAATGGCCGTGGCACCACCCAAAGTTTTTTCGTGCACATAGGACAGGTGCGAGAAGTCCAGCACGTTGTCGCTAATCAGTTCGTGACTGGCCTGATAGTGCAGATAGGCGGGCTTATAGCGCCAATCGGGGTGATCCAAAGCCACGGTGTCGGGGATCAGTGCCGCGTCGACACGAGCCGGGTCGCCCATCCATACCCACACCCATTGTTTGCGCTCCACCACCGGATAAGCACGCACGCGTGCTGCCGCAGGGATGGCATTCTGGCCGGGGATTTCGACGCATAAGCCATGGGCATCGAACTTGAGCCCGTGGTACATGCAGCGCACGCAGTCGCCTTCCTTGCGACCGAGTGACAGCGGCGCGTGGCGATGGCAGCAGCGGTTGTCTAAGGCCACCACCGTGCCGTCTGCCGTGCGATAGAACAGCAGCGACTGACTGCAGACGTTGCGCTGAAACAGGCCGTCTGCGGTGATCTCATGACTCCAGGCGGCCACATACCAGGTGTTCTTGAGAAACATGTTATGCGGCCGCTGCGGAGTTGTCGGCCTTAGCGCTTGGCGGGACGCGGCCTTGGTGTAGAGCCACCGATGCGCTCGGCACAGACATCTTCAGGCATCTGATAGCCCGGCAGACGCTGGTAGGTCACGGTGGTGGTCCACGGCGTGCGGAACGTGGCCGGGTCTTCGATGGTGATGCGATTGCGCAGCTTCTTGCCGCCATCGATGACGCTGAGGCGCTCCAGCACCCGCAACTGGTCGCTGTGCGGCAAGCCTGCGTCATCGAGCAAGGTCAGGTCGTTGAAGTTGCGGGTTTCGATGACCAGCTCGTCGTCCTGCCACTTGCCCACCGAGTTGCCCAGGTAATAGCCACTGTCATCGGTGGTGGGTTGTTCATTCAGATAGACCACGCGCGGCAGACGGTTGACCTGATAGACAAAGGCCAGTAGCGCAGGGCGCTGCAGGATCTCAAAGGGCTCTGCCTTCAACATGAGCCGGGGGATGCCTTCGGGCAGACACACTGTGGCGAGGTCGTGCGACTTGTCGCCCTTGGCGGCGGCTGCCTTGTGCTCGGCATAGACCTTGGCCGCATCGGGTAGCAGCGGCGGGGCCTGGCCGCGTTCGGCAGTCGTGGCAGCGGTGTAACCCACGCGCTGCCAGATGCCGGTGAGGTCAGGCGGTGCGTTGGCGGCCTGTGCGCCGGATTGGCCGACCAGCAAGCCCAGAGCGGTGGCGGTCAGAGCGAAGAGAGTGCGGTTCATTTGGCCACCGTGACGCCGTTCTGCGGCGCATTGCGATTGTTTTCTTCGCAGACGTATTCCGCCGGGCGCACATCGGGTCGCCACTTGTAGATGCGGGTATAGCTGTAGGGTTCGGTCAGCGTCACCGGGTCGTTGACCGTGATGACCACTTCGAGATCTTTGCCGCCGTTGATCTTGCGCATGCGCTCGACCACTTGCAGCTGTTCGGAGTGCGAGGTGCCCTCGTCATCGATAAAAGTCTTGTCGTTGAGGCCGCGCGTATCGACGACCAAGGTGTCGCCTTCCCAATGTCCCACCGAATGACCGAGGTAGCTGACCTTGAGGTTCTTCGGATGCTCGCTATCCAGGTGAATGCGACGCACGTTGTGCGCCACTTCGTGCAGCAGCGTCACCTGACCCGGCGTTTGGATGAAACGGATGGGATAGGGGCTTTCCATCAGGCGCGGCATGCCGTGTGGACGGCAGTCGGTGGAGGCATCGGCCTCGGGTGTGCCGCGGTTCTTGGCGCGGATGCGGCGCTCGAGGATGCGCAGGTACTCGGGCTTGAGTGGCGGTGTGACGCCGGCACCCGGGCCCAGCAAATATTCATAGCGGCTGATCCACCACACGCCTTCAAAGTCGCGCGGGTCGGCGCTGGGCGGCGCGGAGCCGGCGGCGGCTTCGCCGGAAACGCGGGCGATGGGACCGGTCAGGGCCAACAGGGGGTCATCGCTGTCATTGAGGCGTTTGATGGAGCGCGGGTTGGACTGCGCTTGAACTGCCGAAACGCACAGCAACGCCGCCAATCCGCCTAACCACGCTAAACGTGAGGATGTATGCATGCAGCCCCCTAAATTAATTAAGGGCTGATTGTCCCGCCGTGGTGTGGCTTCTGTCCAGAATTTGCGCAGCGGGATTGCCGCCACGGACTGCTGCAAACACCTCGCTGAACAGCGGGAAGGGGAAGTTGCCTAAAACCGGTTGCAACTGCCGGAATAGATATTCGCTGTCCAGCTGGCAACGGCTGGCATCCAGCCAGGTCACCGGTGCAGCCGCGGTCGGCCACTGCATAGACAGCTGTGTCAGTTGGCGGCTCAAGGTTGCATCAGGTTCACCCGCACACGGCACATAGAGGTGCAGGATGTCGACATCACCGCGCGTGACGGTCTGCCCTACATGCTCGGCGTAATGCGTGCTGCGCACGATGTACGGGCAGCGCGGGTGACGGATGTCATGCTCCAGTCCTGAGCGCGAGCGCTGGCTCTGGTTGCGCACCAAGTCGTCGACACTGAAGCCGGTATCCAAACCCAGATGCGTCAGCAACTTGATCAGGAAGATTGATGCGTTGTGCTCGCTGCCGGTGATGACGACGTGTTGGCGATGTCCGTTGCTGCCTTTCATGGTGGTGTCTGCCGGCTGGGTTACTGAATGCGGTCGTTGGTGGTTGCGGCTTGAACCTTGAAGTCATGCACCAGGCCCGGTTGCGCAACCCGGTTGAAGACCTCTGCAAAGCTGGCGTACGGAATGTGTGTCAGCAGCGGCGAGAGTTTTTCGTACAGGTAAGCGCAGTCGTTGACGATGCGCGGAAACTGCATCAGCGTGACCGGAACCGGCGTGGCGGCGGTGGCCAGCAGCAGGTTGTAGATCTGCCGCAGCAAGGCTTCCTCCTGCTTGCCGGCATCCATAGACTGCGTGTTGACCAGGCCCCCGGGCAGCTGCGGCATTTTGACCAGGCTCCGGATGCGCGCGGATAGCGGCGCTTTGGCCAGTCCGTCGCGGGTGACACGGCGGCGGCTCTCGGCCGCCGCGTGCAGTTCACGTATGGGTACGAAGATGTGCTCGATGCGCACGTCAGTGCGCGCCAGCACTTCACCTGCGTAATCGCAGAAAAACGGGCTTTTGACCACGTAAGGGCAGCCCGGGTGGCGGATGTCGTGTTCCAGTCCTGCCCGCGCGTTCTGCGAAATGCGGTCTTCGATCTCGTCGGACTGAAAGCCGGTGTCAAAGCCCAAATGGGTCAGCAGCTCGACCAGGAAGGTGGTGCCGCTGCGGCCGGTGCCGGTAATGACGATGTGTTTGCGGATGTTGTCTGAGCTCATGGCGATACCGTGGTTAGCGCTATGTCCTGTCGATATGACAAGTCACGGGTTTGACAATAGTGCGCTTCAGTGTGAATGGCGTCGCAATTTAACTTAACTGCTGGCGAGCTTATTTGACTGCAGCGCTTGCTATAGTGGCGTCATGCAATGGCAACACTGGCAGCAGTTGAACCGCGACGATTTTGCCGCGCTGGATGTGCACAGCACGGTGGTTTTATTGCCGGTCGCCGCCATCGAGCAACATGGTCCGCACCTGCCGGTGGGCACCGACGCGATGATCAATGAGGGCTTGCTGGCTGCCTTGGCGCAGCGCCAATGGGCGACGCGCGTGTTGGTGCTGCCGCCGCAGGTCATCGGCCACAGCCTTGAGCATCAGGCTCACGCCGGCACCTTGACCCTGCCGGCCGAAACCCTGCTGCAGTCCTGGGGTGCGCTGGCCGCCGGCGTAGCGGCTGTGGGGCTGCGTAAACTCATACTGATCAACACGCACGGCGGCAACAATTCTCTGGTGCATCTGGCGGCGCTACGCATGCGCAGCGAACACAAGCTGCTGGCGGTCCGCGCTAACTATTTTGCCTTGGGCAGTCCGCCCGGCCTGTTTGCCGCCGAGGAACTGCGCGATGGCCTGCATGGCGGCGAAATGGAAACCTCGCTGATGCTGCATCTGCAGCCGCAGTGGGTGCGCCGGGACAAATTGGCTGATTTCGTCGGTCTGCCGCAGCACTTGGCGGCCGGTCATCGTTGTCTGGGCGTGGAAAAGCCTATCGGTTTTGGTTGGCTGGCCGGCGACCTGTCGCCCCAGGGTGTCTGTGGCAATGCGGCAGCAGCCGATGCGGGTCGTGGGGCGCTGCTGTTGCAGCATCTGACAGACGGCTTGGCGACGCTCATCGAAGAGGTGGCTGCGCTACCGTTGACGCTGCTGGCCTAAGTTTGTTCGTGCTCTACCGGACGGCTGTGACCGGCGCGGTCCTGCTTGGTGCGGATATAGCGCGCATTGTGCGGGTTGGGTGTGCCGGGCAGGGCGCCGATCTCCGACACCGTAATGCCGGCAGCACGCAACTCGCGCACTTTATGCGGGCTATTGGTCAACAGATTGACCGCGCTGATGTTCAGTTGGCGTAGCAAGGCGGCGGCCACGTCGTAGGTGCGCTCATCTGACTTGAAGCCCAACTGCTGGTCGGCGTCTATGGTGTCCAGTCCGCCGTCCTGCAACTGATAGGCGCGCAGTTTGTTCGCCAAGCCGATGCCGCGCCCTTCCTGCGCCAAGTACAACAGCAGGCCGCCGCCGGCCTCGGCCAGGCGCTGCACGCCCGTGTTGAGCTGTTCACCGCAATCGCAGCGCAGACTGCCCAGCAGATCGCCGGTCAGGCAGGCCGAGTGCAGTCGCAGCGGTATCGGTTGTGCCAAGTCGGGCTGGCCCACCCAGACGGCGACATGTTCGCTACCGTTGCGACGGTCACGAAACAGCACCAGTCGACTGTCTTCGCAGTCGCGCAAAGGCACTCTGGCCTCGCTCACGCGTTGCAGGTCTGCCAGTTGCAAGGCGCCATGCCGCTCGACGTCTGCGACGGTCAGTTGCAGCACGTCTGGGCCCTCGGGCAGCGCGGCCGGGGTAGCCAGCAGCACCGCAGGCAATAGCCGCGTTTGCTTGATCAGGCTTAGCGCGGCGCTGCCGCGTGCGTCGGCCGCAACCGTCAAAGGCCGGGCAGCGGTCAGGATGGTCTGCCAGTGGCTTAGGGTCCAATCCACAGCCAGCGAGGCGATCGACTCCACACTCAGGGCCGCATCCAGTTGCAGCAGCAGCGGTGCGCCGTCGCTGGCCGGTAATCCCAAGGCCAGCGCGCGCTGTGCAGTCAAGGCCAACACCAGCGGCGCTGTGCTGCAGTCTCGCAGTTTGCCGATCAGCGCAGCGTCGGCTGTTTCCAGCGCAGCGGCCAGCAGGGGGCTGGTGTGAGGCGCTTGCCGCAAGGCAATGACACGACCCTGCCGTAGTTCGGTCAAGGCGCGGTCGCAGGCAACCACGCTGGGGTTGCCGTTCAAGGCTTCACTGGGGATCACTCAGACTATCTCAGGCACAGTAGTTGTTAACGATACCCGTAAACGGCTTGCCGTGGCAGGATCTGCGCTTATGTCGGTCAACTCCGCAAATACAGAAGCGTGGGCAGCGCTGTTGGCCGCAGCCACCTGTGTTGATGGCGCAAGCGCTTGCGTGCCCCACTGGCTGCTGTGGCAGCCGCACAGCGGGCAGTGGCTGTGCACCTTGCCGCTGGATGACCCGCGCCGCCCGATGCTTGATCTGTATCTGCCGCTGTGCGGCGCCACTGCGGATCGGCCACTGACCATCGCGCATGTGGGGCAGAGTCTGGATGGCTACATCGCCACGGCAGCAGGCGATTCGTTCTATGTGAACGGACCCGACAACATCCTGCATCTGCACCGGCTGCGTGCTTTGTGCGATGCAGTTGTGGTCGGTGCTGGCACCGTCGCGGCAGACAACCCGCGCCTTACCGTGCGGTTAACCTCGGGCACACATCCTCTGCGCGTGATTATCGATCCGGCTCGCCGCCTGGGCGAGGACGCGCATGTGTTCAACGATGGTCTGGCCCCGACGCTGCGTGTTGTGAGCTCGCCGCAGGCTGCTGCCGGCGCTGTGCCCGAATTGGTGGTCGCCCAGACCGCTGACGGCCTGGACCTGGCTGATCTGCTGCGGCAATTACACCTGCGCGGTTGCCGGCGGGTGTTCATCGAAGGTGGCGGCATCACCGTGTCAGCGTTTTTACTCGCCGGCTTGTTGGATCGTTTGCACATCGCCATTGCGCCGCTGCTGATCGGTGAGGGTCGTCGCGCCCTGCGTCTGCCGGCTCAGGACCGCCTGCAGGATTGTTTGCGCCTGTCGGCGCGCGTGGTTGCGATGGGGCCCGATATGCTTTACGACTGTGCGCTGCGTGAGCCTGCATTGTCCGGTAGTGCCAACACGTCTTCGTGACCGACCTGCACCTGCAGTGTGCCGTCTGCCACAGCCCGCAGGCGACGCTGACACCACTGCGTAAATAAAGACGCGCAGTCAGGCCGTTGTTCTATAGCCGCTTGGGCCCAACCGCTGACTAAGGGTCGCAGCAGCGCTGCGTCATCGGTCCGGCTGGCATCCAGCAGCCAGTCACTGCGAGTCACCTGCACGTCGTAGCCGCTTGCCCGAAACAAGCGCACGGCCTGTGAGCTGGCCGTCGGGCCCAATGCAGCACCGAAGCCTTTGTCGCCGCGTTGATGCCCGTTCACCGCTGCAATCAGTGACAAGTCATCGTGATCACCAGGCTGCAGGTGAATGCGTCCGTCATAGCTGAGCGTGAACAGCACCGGTAACTGCGCCTGCTCGCAGGCTAAGGCCAGTTGTTCCAGCCAGGCTTGCGATACCAGATCGAGCAGTGCCGAGCCCGTCACCAACGCAGCGGCGGCAAAGGGCAGCGTAGTGAGTTGCTGTGCTAAGTCGCAGCTCCGGGTGTGCAGCGTTGTGACTGCCGGAAGCGGCCTGCACAAGCGCGTGGCCTCGGCCAGCAGCACCGTATCGTTGTCGACCAGCAGCCAGTTGCGCCGCTGGTCCAACTGCGGTGCCAGATGCCGGCAATTGGCCCCGCTGCCACTGCCCAGGTCGATGATCGTGCCAGTCCCTGCCGGGTCTGAGACCGTCAGGGCACCGCGTAGCGCGGCCTCTAAGGTGGTGGCGCGCGCGCGGCTGTCGGCAGCGGCGCGCAGTTGTAGCCAGTCGGCAGAAAAGCTCATGCGCGTAGCACCTGGTCCCAGCGTTGCACGGTGTGTTGCCAGCTGGGCAGGTTCGCACGGTGCTGCCATGCGGCCTCGCCCAGTTGTGCCAGCAGTAAAGGTTCCTGCCATAGCCGTTGCAAGGCCGCTTGCAGCGCGCTGCTGTCGGCTGTTGGCACCAGCAGTCCGGCGCCAGTGGCCAGCAAACGCGGCGCAGCGCCGGTTGCAGTGCTGAGCACGGGCAGTCCTTGTGCCAAGGCATCAGCCAGCGCCATGCCATAGCCCTCATGGTGGCTGGCTTGCACCAGCAGGTCGGCTTGTTGATAGCGCATGCGCAGCGTGGCTTCATCCACCTCGCCATGCAGGATCACGTGCTGGTCCAAGCCGGCTTCTGCGATGGTCGCTTGCAGTGCGGTCGTGGTGTCGGCCGAGCGTGTGCTGCTGCCCACGCAATGCAACTGCCAATCGCGATGCGGTAAATGTGCCAGAGCCGCGATCAGGGAGGCGTGGCCTTTGCGCGGTGTAAGCGTGGCGACGCACAACAGCGATAAGTGCTTGTGGCCGCGTCCATTGCGTCGCCGCGCTGTGTCGCTGGCATCGGTTCCGGGCTCTATGACAGTGATGCGTGCGGCATCGACTGCGTAGTGTTGCAACGCTGCAGCGGTCTCGGCGCTGGTGACCACGATGTGTTGCAGGGCCTGCAAGGCACGGCGTTCAGACTCGTGTAGCTGACGGGCTTGCAGTGCAGTCAGCCCGGTCTCTAAAGCCAAGGGGTGATGCACCAGACCGATCAAGCGCAGGCGCCGCGCATGACGCAGTGCCACATCCGGCATGGCGCCCAAGGCCAGTCCATCGATCAGTACGCACTGCTGATCGCCGATGGCCGACAGTTGTGCTTCGGCGTGCGCCAGAGCAGCGCTGTCAGGTAGCGGAAAGCTTGCGTGCAATGCACACACCTGGACTTGCCAGCCCAGTGCTTGCAAGCCGCTGACAATTTCTCTGTCATAGCGATAGCCGCCCGTGGCGGTGGCCAAATCACCGGGCACCAGCAGCGTGAGCGTGCGCGCTGACGCGCCGGCAGAGTGCATCAGATCAGCGCCGCCTCGTAACTGGCCCAGGCGATATGCGATTCGTTCAGGGTGACGCACAGTGCGCTTAAGCCTTTGGCATGCGGACCCAGTTCGCCGGCCACAATGGCGGCTTGCATGCGCAGGAAAATCTCGCGTGCCAGAAACTCGGTGGTGGTGTTGCGCCCGGCAAAGGCGGGCACGTCGTCCAGATTGCGGTAGTTGAGTTCACTCAACAGGCGCTGCAAGGTTTGCGAGGCCAGACCGATGTCGACAACCAGCCCATCAGGGTCGAGTTGTGCACGCCGGAACTCCATGTCCACCACGTAGGTGGCGCCGTGCAGGCGCTGCGCGGGGCCGAAAACTTCGCCTTGGAAACTATGAGCGATCATCAGGTGATCGCGGACGCCGAGTGTGTACATGCAGGCTCGCAGTGTGTGGTGGGCAGCAATCAGTCGTAGTTGACCCGGTGCATGATGACATCCCCGGCGCCTTGCGCCAGTCGTGGCATGTCTGCCGGCAGATCGGTAAAGCGCCCGCTGCTGTTGATCAGCGCGTCCAGCGCAGGGTCGCGCAGCAGGGTAAGGGCCAATGCCAAGCGTCTTGCATGGCTCCAGCGGGGTCGTTGCGGACCGGCTACGGTGCCAACTTGTGAGGCGCGTAGCGTCAATCGCTGCGAATGAAAGGCGCCACCGAGTTCGAGGTTGACCGTGCGGTTGCCATACCAACTCAGTTCGGTGATGCAGGCTTCAAACCCTGCCAGTGAGATCGCCAGCGCCAAGCCCTCGGGGCTGCCGCTGGCATGGATGACCACATCGGCCTGGCCGCGGGCTGCAGCAGGCAACGCGAAATCGAGGCCTAGCTGTTGCGCGACTTGCGCCCGCTGCGTCTGCTTGTCGATGAGCTGCACACTGCAACCGGCGATGCGACTGGCCAGCCAAGCCGTCAGCAGTCCGATGCTGCCGGCGCCGATCACGCGCACCTCATCGCCTGGCGAAACCTGTGCATCCCAGATCGCATTGACGGCGGTCTCCAGGTTGGCGGCCAGCACGGCGCGTTCGGCCGGTACGCCGGCGGGCAAGACATGGACAGCGCTGACCGGGACTACATAGCGCGTCTGATGCGGGTACAGGCAGAACACCGTCCGGTCGATGAGCCCGGGTGCGCCGCCGATGACCCGTCCGACGTTCGCATAGCCATATTTGACCGGTGCCGGGAAGTCGCCGCATTGGAACGGCGCGCGCATACGCTGCCATTCACTTGCCGGTACAGCACCGTTAAATACCAGCGATTCGGTACCGCGGCTCACGCCGCTATAGAGCGTCTGTACAATGACTTCATCTACTGCCGGCTCTGGCAGTGTTTCCGGGCGCAGTTCGCCGTGTCCGGGCGCGGCAATCCAATAAGCAATAGCGTGGTTGATGGTCATTCGTAGCGCCTCTGCCAACATCTTAGCCGCTGTGGTGCTGACCGTGGTCTCGGCGCTGCTGTTGCAGTCAGCCGGGTCGCTGCCACAGCGGTTTTTGTGGCAGACCGGGCTGGTCAGCGCCGCAGGGGGGCTGACCTTGTGGGCTGCTGCCAGGCAACGGCCTGTCGGCGCCGATTTCGGTGTGGCCAATCAGGTGACGTTGCTTAGGGCCGTGTTAGTGGCGCTGCTGTGCGGTTTTGTTGCCGTACCGGTATCGGGGTTCTGGGTGTCACTCATTACGCTGCTGGCCGCAGTGGCTGCTGTGCTCGATGCCGCTGACGGATGGCTGGCGCGCAGGCGCGCTCTAGCGAGCGAATATGGTGCCCGCTTTGATATGGAAACCGATGCCTTATTTGTGCTGGTGCTATCCCTGCTGGTGCTGCAACAGCACAAGGCAGGTGTTTGGGTGCTGATCTGTGGTCTGCTGCGTTATGGCTTTGTACTGATCGGCTGGCTTTGGCCTGCCTTGCAAAGGCCCTTGCCCTTCAGTCTGCGGCGTAAGCGCATTGCAGCGCTGCAGATGGTGTTGCTGGTGGCTGCCTACTCGCCCTTGTTCCCGGTGCCTCTCAGCACCGCCTTGGCGGCAGTAGCTGTCCTTACCTTGGTGGCGTCGTTTGCCATCGACATCCAAACCTTGGTGCGTCAATGAACGGGCTGCAAATATTGGCGCTGCTGTGTGCGCTGTTCGGCCTCAATGTTGCGCTAACCCTGCAAGACGTCTGGCCGACGCCGGGTGTGCAATGGGCCGGTGAGGTGTCGGTCGAGTTGGCGGCGCTGTTGTTACTGCTGGCCGTTTGCGGACGCTTCGGTAAACGTACGCTGCGGGCTTGGGCTCCGTCGTTGGCGGTTCTGCTGATCGTGCTGACGCTGGGCCGCTATGCGGCGATCACTGCGCCAGCTTTGTATGGGCGGCCTATCAACCTTTATTGGGACTTCGAACATGTCGGTAACGTCGCCGGCATGTTGGGTCGTGTTGCGCCGTGGTGGGCGGTTGCGGGCTTGATGGTGGTCGTGTTGCTGCTGCTGTCGCTGCTGTATGCGGCTTTTGTCTGGTGCTGGCGCCGGGTGCTGGATGGCTTGGCGCAGCGGCGTGTGGCCTGGGGTTTGTCAGCGGTGGCGGTTGCCGTGTTGGCGGGCTTTGCGGTGCAACGTGCGGCAGGTTTACCGCTGGGTACTCCGCCATTTACCGAACCGGTCGTGCACACCTATGGCGTGCAACTGCGGTTGGTGCTCAATGGATTGTCCGGCCGCGACGGGTCAGGGCAGTTGCCTGCTTCGCCTGATCTGCAGTCAGGCTTGTCGGCTTTGCATGGCGCTGACGTGTTGCTGCTGTTTTTAGAGTCCTATGGCAGTTCGACCTATGACAATCCGGCCTTCCATGCCGGCCTGGCACCCTCGCGGGCGCAACTGTTGCAATCGATCAACGACACGGGCCGGACAGTGATGTCTGCCTTTGTGACTTCGCCGACTTTCGGGGGTAACTCGTGGCTGGCGCATCTGAGCTTGATGAGCGGCATACAGGTCACCGAGCCGGGCCGCTATGCCTTGCTGATGACGCAGTCACGCGACACGCTGGCCACGGCCTTTCACCAGCACGGTTACCGTACGGTGGCGATGATGCCGGGCTTGAGGCTGGCTTGGCCCGAGGGCAGCTTCTATCACTTCGATGCCATACACGATTCGCGTAGCCTGACCTATCAGGGCCCGCCCTTCGGCTGGTTCGTGATCCCCGATCAATATTCGTTGGCACGCCTCGATGAGCTGGAACTGCAACCCCAGCCGCGTGCGCCGGTGTTTGCAATGTTTCCGACGCTCAGCACGCATCTGCCTTTCCGTCCGACGCCACCTTATCAACCCGACTGGCGTCGGCTCTCTACAACCCAGCCCTATGACGCCCTGCCGCTGCAGGCGGCCTTGGCCGAGACGCCCGATTGGTTCGACATGGGTCGCAGCTATGTGGCGGCCATGGACTATGCGACGCGCTTGCTGGCGGGCTATCTGCGTGAACGCCCTGATCCTGCGCTGGTGTTGGTGGTGTTGGGCGATCACCAGCCAGCGGCCAATGTGAGCGGCGAGGGGGCTTCCTGGGATGTGCCGGTGCATGTGATCACCGGTAATGCACAGGTGCAGGCGGCGCTGCGGGAGGCTGGGTTTGTCAGCGGCCTGGAGCCGCAGCGTCAGTCGCTGGGCGAGATGAGCTCACTGGCGCCCTTGCTGCTGCGTGCGTTTAATTTTTCGGGGGGTATGTGACACCTGTGATGTCACATCTGTCACACGGGTGCCGCCGCATCTGTGCCTATGCCTTGCTGACCGTGCTGGGACTGGGCGCTAGCGCGGCGGCTCTGGCCGCACCGGACTGTGCCCGACAGCCTGCTGCAGCGCCCGCGCTGGCCAGGCTCTCCCGGGTGATGGCCACCGGCCGCTATGTGGCTTACCAGCCGACGCAGATACGCATCATCGACGGGCAGGCCAGTCGCGCCGATGAGGCAGGCATCACGGCCGATCTGACCGTCTTGCGCCCGCACTTTGATGGCTTGATCACTTACAGCGTGGGCAACGGGGCTGACCGCGTGGTGGACGTTGCGGCACGGCTGGGATTCCGCGCGGTCATCCTGGG
>CAIVTJ010000256.1 GCA_903908825.1 uncultured Pseudomonadota bacterium
GATGTCTGGTCACCCGAGACCCTGTTAGTGGCCGCGATTGCCGATTGTTACATCCTGACATTTCGCGGCGTCGCGCGAGCCGCGAAGTTGGAGTGGGACGATCTCAAATGCGAGGTCGAGGGGGTTCTGGAGCGGGTAGAAGGCGTGACCCGCTTCACCGGTTACACCAACCGCGCGACGCTGACCGTGAAGCCTGGTGCAGATCACGAAAAGGCCAAAGAACTCCTGGAGCGCGCGGAGCGCGTGTGCCTCGTAAACAATTCCTTGCTGGGCGACCGGCGACTCGTGCCCACTGTGGTGGGGTAATCCCTCCATCCAACCGGGGGTCTGGTCAGTGGAATGCGCTCACTGGAAAGAGCGGGCATTACCGATTCGCGTATAGCGCGGGCCAGCGGCGACAGATAACCTCGCGCTACACACGGCTAACCAGGTCCCGCCCATGCTCCCCGGTAACAAAGTCATCATCACCGTCGCCCTCAACGGCGGCATGCAGCAGGACCGGGAGGGCGCTGTCGTCCCGAAGCAGCCGGCCGAGATTGGCGAGGCAGCGGCACGCTGTTACGAGGCCGGTGCATCGATGGTGCATGTGCATGCGCGTGATCCGCAGGGCAAGAACACCGGCGATGCGGCCATCTACGGCGAGATCATCCGCCAGATCCGCGCCCGCTCGCCCATCCTGATCCAGACCACCAACGGCATCGGTGTGCGGCGTGACCCGGCGACCGGACAGTTCATCTGGCCCACCGATAAAGAACGGCTGGGTCTGCTCGACCTTGACCCGCAGCAGGACCTGTTCGGCATCGCCGGTGGCTCTGCCGACTTCTACAACCCTGAGGGCGGTTACCCGGAAGAAGTGCCGTACGTGAACTCTCCGGCGCTGCTGCGACAGACCATTCAAGCTGTGTACGCGAAGAACTCGGCGCTGGAATACGAGATCGTGGAAGCCAGCTCACTGCATAGACTGATGCGCTATGCCAATGAAGGGCTGTTCGATCGCGATCGCGACAACGTCTGGTTGCTGCATGGCGGCGGCTTCGGCGCCACGCCGCCCGGTGCGCGCAACGTGCTGTTCAACATCGACGAGGGCCAGCGGCTGTTCCCGCGCGCCATCTGGGGTGTGACGGCCACGGGTCGCGACATGTTTCGCATCGTCACGCTGGGTCTCTCGCTGAGCTGCGACCTGGTGCGCGTGGGCTTCGAGGATGGCATCCACCTGCCCGATGGCAGCGTGGCGCGTGATAACGCCGAGATGGTGCGCGCAGCGGCGCAAATCGCCGCGCTCTATGGACTGCAGCCGGCCAGCGTGGCCGAGGCGCGCGCACGCTTTCGCATTTGAGCCCGCGCACTCACACCATGCCCTGGCTGCTCATCGGTATCTGTTCGCTGAACAAAAGGAACTCTCATGATCTTCGTCTCCGGGGCCAATGGCCAGTTTGCTCACGCCGTCATCGAGTCGCTGCTGACGCAGGTTCCCGCTGCCTCGCTGGTGGTGGGCACGCGTAACACCGGCAGTGCCTATGCGCGCCAGCTGACCGGGCGCGGCGTGCAGGTGCGCGAGTCCGACTTCATGCGTCCGGCTTCACTGCGCGAGGCCTTGCAAGGCGTGCGCAAAGCGCTGTTCATTCCCACCTACGACACCAACGACGTGCGCCTGCACCAGAACCTGAATGCGATCGAAGCCGCGCGCGAGGTGGGCGTGGAGCACGTGGTCTATGCCAGCTTCCTGCGCGCTGAACTGCCTACCGTCGAGCACAGCCGGCTGGTGCATCTGCCTACCGAGCAGGCCATCCGTGTCAGCGGCCTCGGGTTCACCATCCTGCGTCACGCGCTTTATGCCGACATACTGGTGGGTGATCTCGCGCAGACGCTGGCCACTGGCGTGCTGCGCCGGCCCAGCGGCACGGCCCGCAGTGCCTACATCGCCCGCACTGACCTGGGGGTGTCGGCCGCGCGCATTCTTATGCGCAACGAACCCTCGGGCCGCACCTATACCGAGACCATGGAACAGACTTGGTCAGGCGAGGAGGTCGCGGCGCTGATGAGCGAAGTGTTTGCTAAGCCGGTGCGCTTCGAGGCAGTGCCGGCCGCGCAGTGGCCGGCCTATATGACCGACAACTGGGGCGTACCGCCGGAGCTGGCCGTCAGCACCATCGGCACTATGCAGACGGTCGAGGCGGGTCACTTTGATGTGGTGACCGGTGACTACGCTCGCATCACCGGGAATGCGCCGCTCGATATGCGGCAGTTTTTGCAGTCACTGCGGACCTAGATTCGATCAATCCCAACGCGCGGCCCAGCGCTGCAGCATCGGTCGCCACCGCAGAAACAGGCGGTAA
>CAIVTJ010000257.1 GCA_903908825.1 uncultured Pseudomonadota bacterium
CACAGCCTGCCAACGCGCGCCCAAAGCATTGAAGCGCGTCACAGTGGCCGGCGGCATGGCAACACTGGCGGCCAACAATTGCCCCATCACATCCATGATCAGGTTGAGCTTTACATCCAGGCGATGCAGATCGGCGGCAAAGGTCAGCTTTTCATCTACAGCATCAGCAGCGCTGTGCGGCTCTGTGACCGCGCAGACCTGCAGGGCCTTGAGATTGCGCTCTGTCAGCGTCGCCAGAGTCGCCAGACTTGGCTCAACGGCAAGGGTCTGCCAACTGACCGGCATATGGTCCTCATAGGCCATCTGGTCAAAGAGGACTATGGTGTCGATGCCTTCGTAACTGCTCATAGTCAGCTCCTAGCAGGCCAATCAGTGCTGAACCATGGCCTCTAGAGCCATGTCTGATTCCTGCACTGCTGCTGTGATTGCGGCAAGACAGCCTAGCGCCCTATCGTCGCGCACGCTGATGCCCAGTTCACGCAATAGGCGGTGCCGCTCGCTCATCAGTTGTGGCAATGCTGCCTGCTTACCGGACGCCACACTGCGTACCAACTGGTTGGTCAGGGCAAATATGCCCCGGACCAGCAGACGTTGTGTGCTCGTCCGCTGCAGCAGCAGCGGAGCGGAAGTCATGTACCAGTCCGCAGCATCTGTGCAGCCGGGGCAATGGCGGCCCAACCACTGCGCAGTTCGCGCAGCAGACCAGCCACCTCGTCGAGGATCTCGGGCTTCTGGCGCAGGCTGGCCACCAGCAGGCGGTGGCCGCAATATTCGTACAGGTCGGCCATATTGCGTGCCATTTCACCGCCGACTTCGGGGCGCAGAGCTGAACGCAACTCTTCGACGATATCGGCAGCACGCTGAATCAACTGGGCCGACTTCTGGGCGTCGCCGGTCAGAATCTTGCCGCGAGCCGACTGAATGCGTTCGATGGCACCGTCGTACAACATGGCGACCAACTGATGGGGGTTTGCAGCAGCCACACCGCCATGGGCAGCGACAGACTGGTAAGCCGAGGCGCGAGATGAAGACTGATAGGCTGACATGTTGCAACTCCCTGATGTTCAGGAACTGTAACGGCAGTCTCGGGTCAGACTTTAGGCCCGAATGGCATTAAGTCAGGCTGTCGCCTTGCTTAAAGTCGAAGTCAACTGGCTCGAGGTCTGCTGCATTTTGGCCAGCATCTGATCGAGCGCATTAAAAGTCTTCAGATAACGGGCCTGCACATCGACCATCCGTGCATCCAAAGCGGCCTTGGCTGCGGTCAAATCCTTGCGCCGCGCTGTAATAGAATTATTGCGCGCGTCAAGGTCACCGGTTGTAGCGGCCAAGTGCGAATCCAGCGCTGTTTTAAACTTGGTCGCAACACCCGTGGTTCCGCTGAAGAGAGCCGCCATAGCACCCGGATTGGCTGTTTGTGCAGCCGTAAATTTGGTTGCATCTAACGACAAAGTCCCATCCACTGCGGTCGTGATTCCGACCGAGGCCAAGCGATCATAGGTCGTGCCGGCACTACTGATGACAGACTGTGCCAGCCGGCGCATCTGGGTTTGCAATTCGCTGACCAGCGGATCGCCTTGCAACGGGCCTGCGGTTTTGGTGGCGGCCACATAGCCGCTGAGGCTGGCCATCTTACTCAGCAAACCATTGTAGTTGCTGATGAAGGTCTGAACTTTACCCTGTACGCCGCCGGTATCGTTGGACACCGTGACCGTGGTCGCTGCCCCTGAAACCGAAACTTTGGACAGTGTCAGCGTCACGCCATCAATGGCCCCGGTGACCGTGTTGCTGGCGCTGGTTTGGCTGTAGCCACCGACGGTAAACGACGCATCGGTTGCCGCGGTTGTGGTGCTGAGCGTCGACCGCAAGCCCACACTGCCGGTCTCGGAGACCGAGATCGCATTGGCGGCGCCAGTAGCGCCACCGGTCAAAATCAAGTGGGCGCCATCTGTTCCGTTGACTATGGTTGCAGTGATGCCGGGGTTACCACTGGCCTTATTGATGGCATCGCGTATGCCGGACAGCGTGTTGTTGCTGCTGCCTATAGTCAGCGTGAAGCTGCTGCTGCCTTGCGCCAGCGTTAACGTGCCGGTACCCAGTTGGGTTGGGCCCTGACTGATGGTGCCGGCTGTGTAACCTAACCGGGCCACATTGTTGCCGGCCAGGGTGATGGCTTGCGTCGCCACCAGCTTTACACTGCCCTGTACGGTCAGTGTTGTGGTGGAATCGACACCCGTGGTCGCATCGAGTGCATCATTGGCCGTGTTATTAAGAGTACCCACACCTGTTGATGTGGCCTTCAGGCCTACATTTGCGGTGCTAACCAAACTCTGCGAGATAGTGATATTCCGCCCATCGGCCGCTTGCAGTTGCATGCGGCCATTTGTCGAGTCATAGGTGGCGGTCACGCCTGTTGTAGCCGTTTTGGCGTTGATTTGGGTCGCCAGACTAGAGCCAGTAATTCCAGACTCTTCTTCGTGTGCAGACCGGACTGTCGCTCCGTTCACAGTGAGGGAATAGCCACCGTTGGTAACGTCAGCCCAATCAAACGTGACCGTTGTATCGGCCGTGGCCGTCAAACCGCTGATGCCAGCGCTGGTGATGGCAGCCGCCTTGGCATAGGCACTGTTGGCACTCTGGCCCACTGCGGCACCGGCGACAGAGGCGCCGATGGCGACTGCGGAGCCCGAGCCGACTGCAATAGTCAGGTCACCCGTTGTGAAGTTGTTGGCATCGACTCCGGCACCCTGCACACCCGCGTTGTAGGCCGGGTTATAGCTTGTGCCCGTACCAACAACAGCGCCGAAGGTGGTTGAAGACATCTTGGAGGCGGTCGCCAAGGAGTTGACGACAATGTCATAGCTGCCGGGCACAGAAGAACTGGTACTGCTGACGCCCACTGTCGTTGCATCGGAAGATAGGGACGAACGCAACACCAGACTTGACGCATCTGTCAGCCCGGCAGCAGCCGACTGCAGACCCGATATCGCGCCCTTGAGCTGACTGATCGCCGAGAACTCGGTGGTTAGATCTTTATCCGTGGTCGTCAAGCGCTTATCGGCTGACGCACGGTCTGCGGCCACCAGCTTGGTGACCATGCCGTTGACGTCGAGACCGGAGCCCAGACCCGTGGAAGTTAGAGGTGATGCCATGGTTCAATCATTCCAGAGCGCTGTCCAGATGCTGTGATGAACTGCACAGTCCGGACAGGGGCTTAAGAATTAAGCCGACTGGTTGATCAGCCCGCCCTGTCCGCTGGCCATCTGCCGGGCAAACTTCAGCGCCTCTTCGCTAGGCAACTGGCGTATTACCTCACCCGACTTGGGATCGCGGATGGTAATGACCTCCTTGCCAGCCGCTTTGTCCACCGTGAACTCCACGCTGCCGGCTAACGCCTGCAGGCTGGCGATGATCGAATCGACGTGCTCTACCGGCGTTGCTGCAGGGGGGGCAGCGGTTGTTTGAGCCGGGGCTGCGGTCACTTCAGCCGCCGCAGTGCCAGGTGCTGCGGCGCTACCGGTAGACGCGGCGCTCACCGCGTTAGATAAAGAGTTGATATTCATTCGGGTAGCCCTTCAGTGACTCAACGTAAGAGTGACAGCACCGCTTGGGGTGCCAGATTGGCCTGACTCAGAATCGCCGTAGAGGCCTGCTGC
Source organism: uncultured Pseudomonadota bacterium (assembly GCA_903908825.1). Classification (GTDB taxonomy): domain Bacteria; phylum Pseudomonadota; class Gammaproteobacteria; order Steroidobacterales; family Steroidobacteraceae; genus ZC4RG30. The sequence goes on from CAIVTJ010000257.1 coordinate 3,657, forward strand.
ATCACCTGCGCCTTGGTCAGGTTGGCCGTCTCAGCCGCATAGTCGGTGTCTGTAATACGACTGCGTGAGGCCTGCAGGTTCTCCGAGTTCACCAGGATCGAGGAGATCGTCGCCTCCATACGGCTTTGTACCGCACCCATCTGACCGCGCAGACTGGCCACCTGATCCAATGCCGCATCGACGTTGGAGATCATCGAGTTGGCATTGGCCAGCGTCGTCACCGAACTCGATGCCAAAGTGCTTGTGCCCAG
>CAIVTJ010000258.1 GCA_903908825.1 uncultured Pseudomonadota bacterium
CCGCCATTGCCGAGCTTGTACCGCTCGGTAATCTTCTTGCCCACGCCCGAGTCGATGCCCGAACCATTGCCCCAGGGAGTTGGGCTGAAGCCGCTGGTCTCTACAACCAAGCTGCCATCGGCCTCAAAACGACCTGTCGACCAACCCAGCACATTGGGCTTGAAATTGGCAGGACGCGGCTTGCCATCGAGATGGATGACCCGCGTTGATTCGTTGAACTGTTCTTTTTCGATGACAAGGCGATCGCTGTAGCGAATCCACTTGTACTCGTAGACCGTTGCCAACAGATAAGGCAGCCCAGGCGCAATGCATCGCAAGTTAGGATTGCTGTCGGCTTTATAGGCTGCCACCTGCGCACGGGCCCTGGCTGTATAAGGACCCTCTTTCGCCGGTGCGGGCGTACCCAGCAATATGCGTTCGCGCTGCTGCTCCGGCGTGCCGGGGAACTGCATTTTCCAATTGCCCGAAAAGTCACTTGAGGCCTGCAGCGCAGGTTTGGGCTTGGACGGATCCGTCGGCGGGACACCGACGGAATAGACCCGCGTACCATCGGGCAGAATCACGTGGTCCATCAATGCAAAGTGCTTGGCACTATCGCGGTGACGGTTAACCACCAGCAACAATTCATCGCCTTTCTTGACGGTGTCGCGCGTCCAGCCCGCATGCGACAAACCTGAAACGGAGTGGCCCTCGAAGGTCCACTCCTCGATCTGGCCCTGCGCATTGGTGACCAGGCCGATCAGAAACACATGCGGATTAGTCCAGCGCACTTCCGTAATGCGCGCCTTGATCTCGCTCTTGTTCGACAGATCGAAAGCTGCCCGCGAATGGTGGGCCAGCGCGGGCATCGAGCCCGTGGCGCACAGCAGCGCCACCGCCAGTGCTACGCCGGACAAGTGCTGGTGCTTACTGGCCATCATCATGTGCTTACTCGTGCGCCTGCTTGGGCGCACTGGCAGGCGGCGGCGGCGGCAACTTAGCCTTGGCTTCGTTGGCAATGCTGATCACATATTCGCGCAGCGCCACAGCGTCCTGCGGCTGCAACACCGCAGCAAACGAGGCCATGCCGCGCGCCGAACGGACACCCTGCAACACCACCTGATTAAAGCCGTCCTGCGACTTGAGCAAGGGCGACAGCATCAGGTTGGGGAAGGTCGAACCGCGAGTCTGACCATTCTGGCCATGGCAGGCCGCGCAGTACTTGCCATAGGCCTCGTGACCGGCAGCGATGACCTCAGCCGACGCCGTGGAAGCCGGCGGATCCAGCGGCGGCGGGGTGTAGGCGATGACCGGCGGCAAGCTCGCCTTACCTTCCAAGCCAAAGACCAACAGCCGCGAATAGTTGGGGGCGTAATAGCCACCGGGCACTGCGCCACCGACACTCACCGCGACATACTGCTTGCCATCGAGCTCATAGCTGATGGGCGGCGCCAGCACTGCGGTCTGCGCCGCAAAGCTCCACAACTGCTCACCACTCTTGGCGTCATAGGCGCGCAGCTCTGAGTCGCTGCCGGCACCTTGGAACACCAGTCCACCTGCCGTGGCCAAAGCACCGCCAGTGGGGCCCTGGTTTTCTTTGGTGCGCCACAGCTGCTTGCCGGTGGCCGGATCCATGGCCTGCAAATAGCCGACGAAGCCCCCTTTCTCTTTGGGGTTCTTCTGGTAATAGGTCATCGGTGCAGTGAAGTCGAGGCCCAGGTTGTAGCCCACGGTCGAGGGCGTGAACTTGGCATCGGGCACCATCGGGAAGGCCGCATCTTGTGTGGCCACATAGATGAGGCCGGTGTCAGGACTATAGGCATTGGCATGCCAGCCGTGACCGCCCTGCACACCGGGGCGCAGGTTGAAGGCGTTCTTCTCATAACGCGCAGCGGGCACGACGAGGGGGCGACCGGTCTTCAGGTCTACGCCCTTGGCCCAGTTCACCGTGGTGAAGGGCGTGGCGTTCAGCAGCTTGCCGCTGGCCGCGTCCAGCACATAGTAAAAACCGTTCTTGGACGGCTGTATCAGCACATGGCGCTGCTGACCGTCGATAGCGATGTCGGCGGTCATCATCGGGCTGACCGCGTCATAGTCCCAGGTGTCTGCCGGCGTGGTCTGGTAGTGCCAGACGTACTCGCCCGTATCCACATTCAGAGCGATAATTGATGCCAGATACAGGTTATCGCCACCCTTGGGATCACGATAAGTCTGGTTCCAAGGCGTGCCGTTGCCGGTGCCGAAGTACAGCAGATTAGTGGTGGGGTCATAGACGGCCGCATCCCAGACGGTGCCACCACCGCCGAGCTTCCACCATTCACCGCTCCATGTGGCTGCGGCTGTTTTCATGGCCTCGTTTTCAAAGCCATCGGCCGGGTTACCCGGCACGGTATGAAAGCGCCAGGCTTCTTTGCCGGTGCTTGCATCAAAGGCAGCGATCCAGCCGCGCACGCTGAACTCACCACCGGAGGCGCCGATGATGACTTTGCCCTTGGCTACACGCGGCGCCATGGTGATCGAGTAGCGATACAGCGGATCGTCTTTCTTGGCGGCATCGAAGGTCAGCGTCGACCAGGCTTCTTTGCCGGTTGCAGCATCGAGCGCAACCAAGCGGCCATCGAGCGTGCCGACATAAATCTTGCCCTCGAAGGCCGCAAGGCCCCGATTGACCAGGCCGCAGCAGACCTTGGCGGCCCACTCGCCCGGCACCTTGGGGTCGTACTGCCAAAGCTGTTTGCCGCTGCGTGCGTCATAGGCATAGACCTTGCTCCAGGCCGTCGACACATACAGCACGCCATCGATGAACAGCGGCGCACCGGCCTGCTGCAAGTTAGTGTCGTAATCGGCAGACCACGCCAGACCCAGCGACTTGATGTTGCCGGCATTGATGGCCGACAAGCGGCTGAAACGCTGCTCGCTATAGCTACCGTTGTAGGTCATCCACTGAGCCGGTTCAGATTCGGCCTTGGTCAGGCGCTCGGCCGTGACTTGTGCAGCGGCCTGCTGCACCGGCGCGGGGGCCGGGCTACGTTGGCAAGCGACCAGGCTTGCAGCCAGCAACAGCGTGCTGAGCACCGATATACGGGCGCGATTGAACATGGGAACCCCTGAATTATTGTGGCGCGTCTGGCTGGCGAGGATGCGCGATAGAATCGGCTCATGTCTACTCCCCGACCCCGCGGTGTTATCCGCATCCATGGCGCACGTCAGAACAACCTGCGCAATCTGTCTCTGGACCTGCCGCTGGGCGAATTGATTGTCGTCACCGGTGTTTCCGGTTCGGGCAAGTCGTCGTTGGTTTTCGATACGCTGTATGCCGAAGGGCAGCGGCGTTATGTCGAGACCTTCTCGCCTTACGCACGGCAGTTTTTAGACCGCATGGACCGGCCGCAGGTCGATCGCATCGAGGGCGTGCCGCCGGCCATTGCCATCGACCAGAGCAACCCGGTACGCACCTCACGCTCGACCGTGGGCACCATGACCGAGCTCAACGATCACCTCAAGCTGATGTATGCGCGCGCGGCCGTGTTGCATTGCCGGGGCTGTGGCCAACCGGTGCAGCGCGACACGCCGCAGTCGATGCTGTCGGCCTTGCAAGAGCAGGCCCACGCGCACGGCGATCCGCGCCTGCTGATCTGCTTTACCGTGCCGGTACCTGAGAGTTTCAGCACCGCCGAAGTGCACAAACTGCTGGCCGCGCAAGGCTATGTGCGTTACCTCGATACCGCAGATGCCGCTGCGGTGACTGTGATTCAGGATCGGCTGCGCATCGGCACCGCCGAGCCCGCCCGCGTCAGCGAGGCTTTAGAGGCCGCACTGAAGGTGGGTCAAGGGCGCATCGAAGTTCACGCCTTACAGACAGATAGCGAGGTCATCAGCCACACCTGGCGTTATTCCAGTCAGTTGCACTGCGCCGGCTGCGATCTGGCTTACAGCAGTGCCTCGCCCAGCAGCTTTTCATTCAACTCGCCGCTGGGTGCCTGCGACACCTGCAAGGGTTTCGGACGGGTTATCGGCATCGACTATGGCTTGGTGATCCCGGACAGCAACAAGACGCTGGCCCAAGGCGCCATCAAGCCGTGGCAGACGCCCAGCGGCAAGGAATGTCAGGACGATCTGCTGCGATATGCGCGAACCGATGGCATACCGCTCGATAAGCCTTGGGGCGAGCTCAACGCGCAGCAACAGCAGTGGGTGCTGCAGGGTGACGGCAAGAAGGCACGCAAGCACTGGTACGGCGTCAAAGGCTACTTCGAATATCTGGAGAGCAAGGCCTACAAGATGCACGTGCGCGTACTCCTGTCGCGCTATCGCAGCTACACGCATTGCCCGGACTGTCACGGCGCACGCCTGAAACCCGATGCGCTGCTGTGGCGTTTGGGCCCGCACAACATCCACGAACTGATGCTGCTGCCCATAGACCGTTGCCGTGATTTCTTTGCCGCGCTGGCCCTGCCCAAGCCCTTGGATGAGGCCAGTGATCTGCTGCTGGGTGAGATCCGCACACGCTTGGCCTATCTGTGTGAGGTCGGGCTGTCTTATCTGACCTTGGACCGGCAATCGCGTTCGCTGTCGGGCGGCGAAGTGCAGCGCATCAACCTCACCACCGCCTTGGGCACTTCGCTGGTCAACACGCTGTTCGTGCTCGATGAGCCCTCTATAGGTCTGCATCCGCGCGATATGCAGCGCGTGATACGCGTGATGCAGCGGCTGCGTGACGCCGGCAACTCGCTGGTGGTGGTCGAACACGATCCGCAGATCATGCTGGCCGCCGATCGCATTATCGACATGGGTCCGGGCGCTGGCGAACATGGCGGGCAAATCCTGTTCTCGGGCACGCCTGCGCAGATGCGCAGCGACCAGCGCTCGCTGACCGGTGCCTATCTGGCCGGGCGCAAGCGCATAGACTTAGCCAGCCGCAAGGCGGTCACCACCGATGCCAGTGCGTTCATCAAGCTGCGCGGTGCCAGTGAACACAATCTGCAGTCTGTCGATGTCGACATCCCGCTGGAACGACTGGTGTGCGTCACCGGCGTGTCGGGCTCG
>CAIVTJ010000259.1 GCA_903908825.1 uncultured Pseudomonadota bacterium
CCGGCAGCGTAGCGGCGCTGCACATCGCGCGTGATGCGCAGCCACAGCTCGGCCGTGACCTCGGCGTCGGCCAGCGCGCGGTGGGCCCGGCCCGTGGGCTGGATGCCGTGAAATGCGACCAGCGTGCCGAGCTTGTGGTTGGCCGCCTCGGGGTAGAGCCGGCGCGACAGCAGCAAGGTGCAGGCGAACTCGGCTGGGTCGCCCACCACACCCGCCACACCCGCCAGCGCGCGCTCGTGCTGCCAGAAAGCGCGGTCGAAGCTGGCGTTGTGCGCCACCACCCCGCAGCCCTGGGTGAAAGCACTGACCTCACGCATCACCTGGGCAGACGGCGGCGCTGCGGCCAGCATCCGGTTGCTGATGCCGGTGAGCTGCTCGATGAAAGCCGGCACCCGCTGGCCGCTGTGCATCAGGCTGGCGAAGCGGTCGACGACGCGGCCGTCACGCACCAGCACCGCTGCGATTTCGGTGCCGCGCGCGCCCAGGGACGGGCTCATGCCAGTGGTCTCGAAATCGATGACCGCGATAGTGTGGGGGTTGTTCATCCCCTCATTTTCCAGGCATGCTGATAACACAAGCACGAGCGGCACAAACCATGCAACCCCGGCCCCGGCTCAGGCATCCAGCGCGCGAGCTGCCGGCGGGCGCAGGTTCAAGCATCATCCGCGCGCTGAAATTCAGGAGCTCCTCATGCCCACTCTCCATGTCAACGGCCAAGCCCGTAGCCACGATGCCGAACCCAACACCCCGCTGCTGTGGGTGTTGCGCGAACAACTCGGCCTGACCGGCACCAAGTACGGCTGCGGCATCGCGCAGTGCGGCGCCTGCACCGTCCACATCGACGGCGTGGCCACCCGCTCCTGCGTGCGCCCGGCATCGACTGTCGGCCCAGACGAGAAAATCGTCACGATCGAGGGCCTGTCGGCCCATGGCGGGGACGCGCTGCAAAAAGCCTGGGTGCAGCTCGACGTGCCGCAATGCGGTTTCTGCCAGTCCGGCATGCTGATGGCGGCGGCTGCGCTGCTTAAAGCCAAACCCAAACCCAGCGAGGCCGATATCCGCGAGGCGATGACCAACATCTGCCGCTGCGGTACCTACAACCGCGTGCAGGCGGCGATCCAGCTGGCTGCGACCAAAGTCTGAGGAGCCCGCGATGTTCAAGACCTCCCTCACACGCCGCAATTTCATCGCCACCAGCACCGCCGGTGGGCTGATGCTGAGTTTTCACATGCCGCCGGCCAAGGCACAGGTGGGCGCCAACCCGGAGGTCAACTGCTGGGTCCTGATACAGCCCGACGACCAGGTGGTGATTCGCATCGCCCGCAGCGAGATGGGCCAGGGCACACTGACCGGGCTGGCCCAATTGGTCGCCGAAGAGCTGCAGTGCGACTGGGCCAAGGTCACGACCGAATACCCGACGCCCGGACAGAACCTGGCTCGCAAGCGCGTCTGGGGCAATTTCTCCACCGGCGGCAGCCGCGGTATCCGCGAGTCGCACGACTATGTGCGCAAAGGCGGCGCCGCAGCCAGGATGATGCTGGTACAGGCCGCCGCCGCCGCCTGGGGCGTGCCGGCCGCTGAATGCAAAGCTGCCGCCAGCATGATCACGCATGGTCCCAGCGGCAAGCAGACCAGCTACGGCAAGGTTGCCGCCGCAGCCGCGCAGCTCAAAGTGCCCACCGAGGTGACGCTGAAGGACCCCAAGGAATGGACCGTCGCCGGCAAACCGCTGCCCCGGCTCGATACCGTGGACAAGACCAACGGCGCCCAGGTCTACGGCATGGACCTCCAGCTGCCCGGCCTGCTCAATGCGGCAATCCGAGACTGCCCAGTGGTCGGCGGCAAGGTCAAGCGCTTCGACGCCACGGCCATCGCCAAGCGCCCCGGCGTCAAGAAAGTGATGGCCGTGGGCGACAGTGCGGTCGCGGTCGTCGCCGACACCTGGTGGCGCGCCCAAAGCGCGCTGGCTGCGCTCGAAATCGAGTGGGACGAAGGCCCGAACGCGAAGCTCAGCAGTGCTGACATCGCCGCGACGCTGAAAGCCGGGCTGGATGCGCCCGAAGCCATCGTCGGCACACAGGCTGGCAAGGCCCGCGAGGCGCTGGCCGCTGCGAC
>CAIVTJ010000260.1 GCA_903908825.1 uncultured Pseudomonadota bacterium
GTCGCCGCTTCGGCCACGTCGATGGCCACCGTTTACCCGCTCGGCAACATGACCGTTCCCGGAATCAAGACCATCGGCGCCAGCTTCACCAGCGCCGGCACCTTTACCGACGAATACACCTTCAGCTTTGTTGAGCCCATCGCTGACCCGGTCGGCATGACGGGTGCCTTCAACACCGGCATCCCTGGTTCTAGCAACCTAGTCGTCGATACAGTCGAACTGTATCAAGGCGCTACGCTTAAGGGCAGCTTTGCCGGCCCTGGCATCTTCTCGTTCGGCTCGATCACCAACGGCAGCTACTCGCTGTTCGTCACGTCGACCGTGTCGGGCACGGGCCCGTTCTTCAGCAGCTACGGCGGCAACCTGCAGCTGGTTCCTGAGCCGGGCACTCTGGCCCTGTTCGGCCTGGGTCTGGCCGGTGCGGCCTTCGCCGCCCGTCGCGGCAAGGCTGTTCGCGCCGCCTAAGACACCTTAAGTCCGCGACGGCGCGGACTGCAGTGGTCTTACAAGTGGGCAGGGTTAAATCCTGCCCACTTTTTATTGCATTATGTTGCAGCCGGTTTTTTTTACGGATCGGCTCTGGCGCCACAAGGCGCCTATCACGCAACTGCTTTAACCCCTTTGTAAATCAATGCTCTGCAGCGCTTGGCACAACTTGTGCTTTGTAGCTCCCCAGTCCTGCATCGTTTTCACTGTTTTAGGGGTTCATCATGAAAGCTCTTCGCCTTATTGCCGTCGCCGCCCTGGCGGTTGCCGCGTCCGCTCAATCCTTTGCCACCGTCTATCCGCTGGGTACGCTGACCGTCCCCAGCCTGGCCATCCCTGTGCTGGCCACCGAAGCACCTGCAGTTGCCGGTACCGTGTTCACCGACGACTTCACCTTTAACTTCGTCGCCCCGGGCGGCGCTGCCACGACCGGCGTGCTGTTCGATTACGCGCCCTTGCAAGACGTGACGCTGAACAACGTGGCGCTGTACACCGGCGGCAATGTGTTGATTCAGTCAACGCCGATCACCAGCTCGCCGTTCACTTTTAACTTCAGCTCGCAGCCCACCGGCAGCTACTACCTGCGTGTCACCGGCACCAAGCTGCAGAACGATGCGGACTATTACACCGCCCGCATCCAGCTCGTCCCCGAGCCGGGCACTCTGGCCCTGTTCGGCCTGGGTCTGGCCGGCGCCGGCTTTGCCGCCCGCCGCGGTCGCAAGTCGGTCACTGTGGCCGGCTGAAGCCGCGCACTGCCGCGCTGACGCGGTAGCGCACACCAGGCGGGCAAGCGATGAGCTTGTCCGCCTTTTTCACGTCTGGAGCCTAGCCCTGACATGTGCCCAGATTACCGCCAATACGGGTGACGGTTTTTTTTACAGTCGCACCGGGCGGCGCTGCCACCAGCCGCACATAATACAAAAAACTGGTTTAAAAACAATTAGCTAATAACATGGCACGCTATGTGCTTTGTTTAAAATCAGTACACTCTGAATAGCCGGGACCACACCATGAACTCACTCAAATCACTGGCCTGCGCCCTGATCGCCACTGTCTGCGGCTCCGCAGCTCAGGCGGCCTATTTCGATCTCGGTCCTGTCTCGGTACCCAGCTCGCACACCCTGACCAATGTGTTTGTGTCACCGACCACCCGGGGGTTTGAAGATCGGTATGCGTTCAGCATTACCGAAAGCACTTATTCCTGGGGCGGCGTGTTTGATTTGACACCCGACGAGAACAAGCTCTATCTCAGCCTGACCCAGATCGCGCTGTGGGACGAAGAGAAAGTACTCGCCTCCACGCTGTCGCCCTCGTCTTTCTCATTCAGCGGCTTGGTGGCTGGTACTTACACCCTGCGCATCTTCGGTGACGTGAGCTACGATTCTGTTCAGCCCTACGACCTTCCGGCCTCTTACAGCGGCGTGCTCAACTTGGGTGCCACCTCTGTGCCCGAGCCCGAGGTGCTGGCCCTGCTGGGCTTGGGCCTGGTGGCCACCGGCTTGGCCCGCCGCCGCCGCGTGTTGGCGCAGCGCTAAGGCAGCAAACAAAAGGCCCCGTTGTTGCGGGGCCTGATGTCAGCAAGGCGGCAGCGGGTGCCGTCTTTTTTGTGGGCGCAAGATCAGCGTTGCGCCACGCCCACGTAGTCGCGCTTGGCGGCACCGGTGTACAGCTGCCGCGGACGGCCGATACGCATCGCCGGGTCGGCGATCATCTCCTGCCAATGCGCCACCCAGCCCACGGTGCGGGCAATGGCAAACATAACGGTGAACATCGAACGCGGGATACCCAGCGCGCTGTAGATGACGCCGCTGTAGAAGTCGACGTTGGGGTAGAGCTTGCGCTGGATGAAGTACTCATCCTGCAACGCGATCTCTTCCAAGCGCAGCGCCAGCTCGAACAGCGGGTTGTCGGTGTGACCCAAGCTGGCCAGCACCTTGTGGCAGGCCGCGCGGATGATCTTGGCGCGCGGATCAAAGTTCTTGTAGACGCGATGCCCGAAGCCCATCAGCCGGAAGTGGCTGGACTTGTCCTTGGCCATGGCCAAGTACTTGGGAATGTTGTCGACCGTGCCGATCTGCTCGAGCATGGCCAGCACGGCTTCGTTGGCGCCGCCGTGGGCCGGGCCCCACAGTGCGGCCACACCCGCCGAAATGGCGGCATAGGGGTTGGTGCCGGTGCTACCCGCCAAGCGTACCGTCGAGGTGCTGGCGTTCTGCTCATGGTCGGCATGCAAGATAAACAGCAGGTCCAGCGCCTCGGCGGCGACCGGACTGACCACATAGTCCTCGCAGGGCACGGCGTAGAACATGTTGAGCATGTTGGCGCAGTAGCCCAGGTCGTTACGCGGATAGATGAAGGGCTGACCCAGCGAGTGCTTGTGCGCCGCAGCGGCGATGGTGGGCAGCTTGGCGATGATGCGGTGCGCGAAGATCTCGCGATGCCGCGGGTTATTGATGTCCATCGAGTCGTGATAGAACGCCGACATCGAGGCCACTACCGCCGACACCATGGCCATGGGGTGGGCGTTGTGGTGAAAGCCGTTGAAGAACCGCAGCAGCGATTCGTTGATCATGGTGTGACGGCTGATGCTGTCCGTGAACGTCTGCAGCTCGGGGGCCTTGGGCAGATCGCCGTTGAGCAACAGGTAGGCCACTTCCATGAAGCTGCTGTTTTCGGCCAGCTGCTCGATGGGGTAGCCGCGATGCAGCAGCACACCGGCATCACCGTCGATATAGGTGATCTTGCTTTCGGTGGCCGCCGTGACGCCAAAGCCCGGGTCAAACGTGAACACGCCGTGATCTTTGTTGATCGCGGCGACGTCGATGACGTCGGGGCCGATGGAGCCGGTATGGACGGGAAGGAGGGACTTCTTGCCGGAGCTCAGGTCTGTGAGCTCGAATTTCTTGTCTGACATGGACCACGAACCTTGCTTTTTTGGATGGAACTGTCGCTTTTACGACAATGTGTAGCGAGCCTACACGGATCGCCATCCAATTCAAGGTAACGGGTCTCATCCCCGTCGCAAATTTTTAGCCCGACTTGGCGCCCGCAGCCGCGGCAGCCGCAGCGTACTTCTTGCGGAACTTGTCGACGCGACCGGCGGTGTCGACCATCTTCTGCTTGCCGGTGTAGAACGGGTGGCAAGCGGAGCAGACGTCGAGGCTGAGGTCCTGGCCCACGGTCGAGCGGGTCTTGAAGACGCTGCCACAGTTGCAGGTCACCGTGATCTCGGCATAGTTCGGGTGGGTGTTGGCCTTCATGTCGCGCGCTCCGTTCGGTCGAGTTGTATTGGCGAATCGGCCGTTCGTCCCGCAGGAATCGAACCGGTCGCCGCCAAAGGGCCCGCGAGTCTATCCGCAGTGGCCCGCAGTCTCAAGCGGCATTTTTGCCACCCGCCGATTATCCACACGATCTGTGGATAACTCTGTGCACAGCTATCAGCCGCCGCGCGCAAAGCGCCGTAAAAAAAGCCTTTTTACAGATGTGGCCAAATTATGACCAATCCAGTTAGTTGTTTAATAACAATGGCTTACAGCGCACACGTGTTGCAGCACCGGACATGTCAGGGGTAAAAGCCTAATTGTCATTTTCGCCACAGGCCGTTGTGGATAGAAATTAAAGCTGCGCGGCAAAATCGTCTAAACCGTTGCTGCGCTTGGCGAATTGGACGCCGGCAGAAAGCTCTCGATGACGTCGTTCAGAAAGCGCAGCCCCAGCGCACTGGCCTGCCAGCGGCTGCCCTGCTGCTGCAACAGGCCGCGCGCGGCCAGCGCCTGCAGCGGCGGCAGCAACAGCGCCCCGGGCAGACCGGTGCGCTCGACGTACAGGTCAAACTCAAAGCCCTGCAACAGCCGCAGCGCATTCAGCGCGAACTCAAACGGCAGGTCGGCCGCTGGCACGGTGCGGCGCGTCAGACCCGCCACCGGCTGCGCCTGGTAGCGACGCGGCTCGCGCTGCTGCGTGGTGCGCACGATCTGCCCGGTCAGCGGGTCGGTGAGCTTGCCGTGGGCGCCGGCGCCCGCACCCAGATAATCACCGAACTGCCAGTAGTTGAGGTTGTGCGCGCAGCGACGGCCGGGCCGGGCAAAGCCCGAGATTTCGTAGTGCTCAAAGCCCTGCGCGGCCAGCTCGTCGTGGCAGTCCTGCTGCATGTCCCAGGCCAGCTCGTCTTCGGGGATACCCGGCGGCGGCAGCGCCGCGAACTCGGTGCCCGGCTCCAGTGTCAGCTGATAGTGCGACAGGTGCGCCGGCTGCAAGCCCAGCGCCGTGCGCAGATCGGTCAGTGCGCCGCCGCGCTGCTGCCCCGGCAAGGCAAACATCAGATCGAGGTTGAAATTATCCAAGCCGCAGGCGTGCAGCTCTTCGGCTGCGCGATACACATCGGCCGGCGTGTGGATGCGGCCCAGCACCTGCAAAATGTCGGCATCAAAACTCTGCGCTCCCAGCGACACGCGGGTGATGCCGGCAGCACGATATTCGGCAAAGCGGCCGCGCTCGACCGTGGCGGGGTTGGCCTCGAGGGTGATCTCGGCGTCAGCGTTCAGCGGCAACTGCGTGCGCAAAAACGCCAGCACCGAGCCTATTTCGTCGGGCGTAAACAGGCTGGGCGTGCCGCCGCCCAGAAACACGCTGTGCACGGGCCTGTCGCCCAAGCCGCCCGCTTGCACCTGCGCGGCGATGTCGGCCTGCAGGGCTTGTACATAGCCGGCGGCCGGCAACTCGCCATGCAAGGTGAATGAATTGAAATCGCAGTACGGGCATTTGCGCACGCACCACGGGAAGTGCAGGTAGACCGACAGCGGTGGCGTGCTCAGCGCAGGCTCCCGGGCCAACGCTGCAGCAGCTGCTGCAAGGCTTGCGCGCGATGGCTGACGGCGTTTTTGTCGGCTGCAGACCACTGCGCCAAGGTCAGCGTGCTGCCGGCCGGCACGAACACCGGGTCATAGCCAAAGCCGCCGTCGCCCTGCGGCGCCAACGCGATGTGACCTTCCCAGACGCCGGCGGCCAGCAGCGGCTGCGGCTCGTCCGCTTGGGTCACCAGCGCGATGACACAGCGAAACCGGGCCGTGCGCTGCGCCGGTGGCACGTCTTGTAAGCGCTGCAACAGCAAGGCCAGGTTCTCGCCATCGCTGGCGTGTTCGCCGGCATAACGCGCCGAGCGCACGCCGGGCGCACCGGCCAGCACATCGACTTCGAGTCCCGAATCGTCGGCCAGCGCCGGCAGGCCGGTGATCGCCGCCGCATGTTGCGCCTTGAGCAGCGCGTTGGCCTCGAAGGTGCTGCCGGTTTCATCGGCCGCTGCAACGCCCAGATCGCGCTGCAACAGCAAGGTGCAGCCCAGCGGCGCCAGCAAGGCCGACAGCTCGCGCTGCTTGCCGACGTTGCCGGTGGCCAGAACGATGCGCTGCATGACCGGCCTTTAAGCAGGCAGCGCGTGCAGCAGGGCTTCGCGCTGCAGCTCGAACAAACGCGCCGTACCGGCCGTGGCCAGCGCCAGCAACTGGTCGAGCTCATCGCGACGCAGCGCATGACCCTCGGCCGTGCCCTGCACTTCGATGAAGCCGCCGCCGTTGTTCATCACGACGTTCATGTCGGTCTCGGCAGTGGAGTCTTCGTGATAATCGAGATCGAGCACCGGCTGTCCGCCGACCATGCCCACCGACACCGCCGCCACCTGGCCGTGCAGCGGGTTCTTGATGCCGCGGCGCTGTACCAGCAGCGCGCAGGCATCGACCAGCGCGACATAGGCGCCGGTGACCGACGCGGTGCGCGTGCCGCCATCGGCCTGCAGCACATCGCAATCGAGCGTGACGGTGCGTTCACCCAAGGCGGTCAGGTCCAGCGCCGCGCGCAACGACCGGCCGATCAGACGCTGAATCTCTTGTGTGCGACCCGACTGCTTGCCCCGCGCCGCTTCACGCGCCCCACGCGTATGCGTGGCACGCGGCAACATGCCGTATTCGGCTGTGACCCAGCCCTGCCCCTTGCCGCGCAAAAACCCCGGCACGCCTTCTTCGATGCTGGCGGTGCACAGCACGCGCGTCTGCCCGAACTCCACCAGCACCGAGCCTTCGGCATAGCGGGTGAAGCCGCGCGTGAAGCGCACGCTGCGCAACTGGTCAGCGGCCCGCCCGTCATGGCGCAGCACTGTCGTGGTATCGATGGTCATATGAGCCTAATCCTTGAACCGCAGCACCGCTGCCGTGGTGTTATCGCTGTGGGAGCCGCCGTGCTGCACAGCACGTTCGGCAAGAGTTTGCAGCACCGGCTCTAAAGGCTGTCCGGTGCACAAGGTCTGAGCCAGGTATTCATCGCCCAGGCCCGAC
>CAIVTJ010000261.1 GCA_903908825.1 uncultured Pseudomonadota bacterium
GATGTCATGCGCGGCTTGATGAGCCGGCCGATCAAGGCCGAGTTCGACTGAACGCTGGCGGATGCGGGTTCAGCTGCCGGAAAAGCCCAGCTGACGCCAGGCTTCAAACACCGTCACCGCCACCGCATTTGATAGATTCAGGCTGCGATTGCCGGGCCGCATGGGCAAGCTGATGCGCACATGCGGCGGCAGCGTCAGCAGCAAGCCTTCAGACAGCCCGCGGGTTTCCGAGCCGAACAACAGGCTGTCGCCGGCTGCATAAGCCACATCGGTGTGCCGCTGCGTCCCGCCGGTCTCCACCACCCACAAGCGCGTCGGCCCGATGGCGGCCAGGCAATCGGCCACCGTCGCGTGCTGCGTCACGCAGGTCATCTCGTGGTAGTCCAGACCGGCACGGCGCAACCGCGGCTCGTCGAGCTCAAAGCCCAGCTTGCCGATCAGGTGCAGCTGCGCGCCGGTGTTGGCGCACAAGCGGATGGCATTGCCGGTGTTGGGCGGAATCTCGGGTTCGTGCAGCAGGACGTGGAGCATGGGCGACAGTCTGGCGCAGCACCCGGCCGTTGCAAGTAGCACAGGAAGCCCGCTCGTAAATCGGCAATAATCGCGCTATGACCCGCCCTGCTCTGGACCTCTCGCCCCCCCCTTGGGTGCCCCCCGCCGCCAGCCTGCGCAACAACTTTTGCGGGATGGATTTCGTCTCACCCATCGTACTGCTGTCCGGCTGCGTGGGCTTCGGCGAGGAATACACCCGCGTGTCGGGGTTTTCTAATCGCGACGTGGGCGGCGTGTGCCTCAAGGGCACCACCGGCAACGCACGTCTGGGTAACAAGCCGCACCGCGTGTACGAGACGCCCATGGGCATGCTCAATGCCATCGGCCTGCAGAACCCGGGCGTCGACCATGTGGTCAATCGCATCCTGCCCACACTCGACTTCAGTGAGACGCGTTTCATCGCCAACGCGTCGGGCTCGACCATCGAAGAATACGTTGAAGTGATCGCGCGCTTTGATGACAGCCCCATCGACGCCATCGAGATCAACATCTCGTGCCCCAACGTCAAAGAAGGCGGCGTCACCTTTGGCAACGACCCCGAGATGTCGGCGCGTGTGGTGGCGGCCTGCCGCAAGGTCACGCAAAAGCCGCTGATCACCAAGCTCTCGCCCAACCAGACCAACATCCAGGACAACGCGCGCCGCTGCATCGAAGCCGGCACCAATGCGTTTGCCGTCATCAACACGCTGATGGGCATGGCGGTCGATGTGCGCACGCGCACCGCCATCATCGGCAATCGTCAGGGTGGTGTGTCGGGGCCGGCCATCAAACCCATCGCGCTGCTCAAGGTGGCGCAGGTCTATGAAGTGGCGCGCGCCCACAACGTGCCGATCATCGGTCAGGGTGGCATCACCTGTGCCAACGATGCTTTGGAATTTTTAATCGCCGGCGCCAGCGCGGTGGGCGTGGGCACGGCGCTGTTTTATGACCCGCTGGTCTGCCCCAAGATCAATGCCGGTATCGCCGCTTATCTGGCTGCCAACAACATGTCGCAGGTCAGCGAGCTGGTCGGCACGCTGCGCGGCACCCACGGTCACTAGTTTTTAATCACGCTTCACGGAATCACCATGTCTGAACTTGCGACGATCAACTTCACGCGCGGCGTGCCCGCCAACGAATCTTTCCCCACCGCAGAGCTGGCCGAGTGCGCTTCCGCCGTGCTGGCGCAGCAGGGCGATGCCGTGCTGCAGTACGGCCCGGCAGCAGGCCTTGCGCCGCTGCGTGCGTGGCTGGCGGAGTGGCAAGGCGTCAAGCCCGAACAAGTGCTCACCGGCAACGGCTCACTCGAGCTGGTCGATTTTCTATGCACGGCGATGATCAAGCCCGGCGATGTGGTGTTCACCGAGTCGCCCAGCTATGACCGCGCACTGACGCTGTTCCGCCGTCATGGCGCCACGATTGTGGGCGTGCCCTTGCAGGCCGACGGCCCCGATCTGGCCGCGCTGGAAGCACTGCTCGCGCAGCACAAGCCCAAGCTGTTCTATGTGATTCCCGATTTTCAGAACCCGTCGGGTGCCACCTGCTCCGGTGCAAAGCGCCGTCGCATTGTGGAATTGGCCGGTCAGCATGGCGTGCTGCTGCTCGAAGATGCGCCCTATCGCATGCTGCGTTATCGCGGCACCCAAGAGCCCACGCTGTTCTCACTGGCGCCCGAGCGCGTATTGCACATGAGCAGCTTCACCAAGCTGATCGCGCCCGGTGTGCGACTGGGCTTCATGCTGGGTGATGCCGCCATGCTGGCGCGCATCGGCAAAGTGGCCGAAGACACTTACATCTCGCCCGGCTATTTTGCGCACGGCGTGACCTATGAGTGGTGCCGTCGTGGTCTGCTGTTGCCGCAGATCGAGCGCCTCAAGGCGTTGTATGCACCGCGCCTGGATGCTTGCCTGGCGGCACTCGACAAACACATGCCCGATGCCGTGGCCACGCGCCCGGATGGCGGCTTCTTTTTGTCGCTGACGCTGCCCGAAGGCGTGCTGACCACCGACCTGCGCGCCGCTGCAGCCAAGCGCAACCTGAACCTGGCCGATGGCTTGGCGTTCTTCCCGCAAGGCGGTGGCGAGCGTTTCTTGCGGTTGCCGTTCTGTGCACTGACGGCCGACGTCATCGATGAAGGCATCCGGCGCTTGGCCGAGGCGGTGCGCGAGGTGCGTAAGTAGCGCAACGCTGCGGGCTGTTACGACACCCAGTTTTCTACGACCAAACCCGGGTAGTGGGCGAAGTCGGCTTCGTTGTTCGTTACCAGCGTCACCCCAAGTGCCACGGCATGGGCAGCGATGAGCTTATCGAGCGCGTCCCGTGTAAGTTCCCGAGAGGCCGCGCGGATAGGGCCATAGGCCGTGGCAGCCGCTGAATCAAAAGCGGCCACAGGTATGTCCTGCAGCAGACTCTTGAGCGCGGCACGGTTGGCAGCCTGTGTCGCTTTGCGGGAAGCGGCCACGCCAAACTGCAACTCGGCATAGGTGATGGCAGACATCACCACGTCGCCGACAAAGCAGGCTGCAAAACGCGCGCGCACCGATGTCGGCTGGTGCTTCATCAGATAGATGCAGATGTTGGTGTCTAGCAAGTACCGTGGCTTCACAAGCGCTCACGTTCATCTTGCGCAGAGTTGCCTCGGCCCGCAGCCAGGAAGTCCGAAGAGAAGCGGGCGAACTTGCCGAGCACATCGCCCATGCGCCGTGGCGCGGGCCGGATGCGCAGTTCATCACCATGGCGCTCGATGACCAGCTCGGTGTCTGCTTGCGCATAGGCCAACTCTGCAGGGATGCGTACCGCTTGGGAGTTGCCGTTCTTGAACAGTTTGGTACGAACCATGCCCGGTCCCCGTGGCGTCGGAGCGGATAGTTTATGCCCGGCCGGATTTGCTGTACATACACGTGTGTACATAGGACGAGAGTCTCTGAGTTACTGTGGCGCGATCGCTGCAATACAGACCCCGATTACAGGATGCACCAGAGTGCGCCGCTGCCGCGTCTCAGGGCTGGACGATGTGTTGCATAACTTGTGCTGGAGTCATCACGGGGATGCCCGAGTAAGACGCCAATTCAAGCAGGTCGCCATCGCCGGTTATAAGTACGTCGGCCTCACCAGTCACTGCCAACGACAGGAATTTGTCGTCGTCGACGTCCCGGCACACACCTGTTGCTGATTCACTGTCCTCATGCCATGAGGCCAATTCAACCAGCTCTGATAGGAAAAGGTCCCAAGCGCCGTTGTCGCGATAGCGATCGAATTTGGGGCGATTGAGCCGCTCTACCAATTCGGTGAACGTGGCTTCAGACATCAGTACAGTGAACTCACGCTCGAGTACTGCATCTATCAGGCGACGTGCGGTGCCTTTCGGCGCAAGCAAAGCAGCAATCCACACGTTGCTGGCGATAACCAACCTGTCAGCTTTCATCCGCCAACAGCGTGGCGAGCACATCCTCGTTCATACCCTGAGTCACGGCGTATTCACCCGCACGATCCAGGGTGTGTAGCAGCCGCTCGCGTGCCAGGCGCTGGCGTCGGGCGTAGCTGTCTGCAGACACCATGACAACGGAAGGGCGCCCGTTGCGCGTAATACTGACCGGCTGCCGCTGAGCGGTTTCCATGACCTCGCCAAACCGGGTCTTGGCTTCTAAGGCGGTGACAGTTTTCATAGCGGTCAGAATAGCTAATATGGTTATAACAGTCAAAAGGTAAGCGTTACCCCGCCACCACGCGGATGGTCCAGAAGTCTGCTGCCAGGTTGTCATCGGCCAGATAGGCATAGGGCAAGGTGAAGTAGCCCTTCATGCCCCAGCCGTCGCCCCAGGAGTTGCGCACGATGAAGCGCTGCTGCGCATCGTCGTAGCCCACTGCCAGCACCGCGTGACCACCCAGCTGCTTTTCAGATGAGGCCGGCATGGGCGCGACACCGGTGCGTGCCACCTCCGGGCCCTCAAAGCTCTCGTATACCGCAAAGCCGAACACAAACGGATAGCCCGAGGCCAGGCAGCCCTTCATCTGATTGGTGGTCTGCACCAAGCGCTGATAGAGCACGGCTTTGTATTTGAGCGCCTCGCGATAGCAACTGGCTGTGGGCTTGGTGGCGAACTTGGCGATGTCGTAAGGCCATTGCGTCTCGGGGCAATCACCTTGGGCCGCCACGGTCTTGATGCCATCGCGCAGCTGCGCGCCGCTGTCCGAATCGACCGTGCCTTCGATGACGCGCTCGTTGTAGTAGATAAACAGGCGCGAGGGTATGAAGTCGGGCTTGAGCTTTTGCTTAAGGCGCTCGAAGTGCAATGCGCCTGCGATGGCGTTGCCGGTGCAGCTACCCAGCAGACCTTGGTTGTAGATCACGGCGGGGCACTGCGGCCGAAGGTCCACCTTCGACGGTAGCTTTTTGAGTGTGGCTGCCGGCGCGGCATAGAGGTGATCGCGCTGATCGGGAATATCGGGCACCCAGCCGTAGCGAGCGGTTTTGCGGATGCGGGGTGTAGCCATGGGAGCCTCCTGCCTTCTGTGGTGCGGGTTAGGCGAAACATAGCGCTGCGGTTTGGTCGAGGCAATGCGTGGCTGGCTGCGGGATAATCGATCACAGCTAACGCTTTATGCAGCACCATAGGATGCGCCCCATGTACGCCAGTGCCACGGTCATCAACCCCGCCATCGTCCGGGCCTACAGCCAAACGCACTATGGTGTGCGGGGCATATCGCGTTTTTCGCTGCGCATCGGTCGTCACAGTGCGCCGCTGCAAGCGCTGCACAGCGCGCAGGGCGTGTCATGCAGTGCTTATATCACCGCCTGCAATCCCTACAGCCAGCCACTCACTGCCGCGCAAAACGTAGCGCGTCATGCGGCGTTGCTGCGCGTGTTGCAACGGCAAGGCTTGGCGTGGCTGCCGGGCTCGGGCAGACACCTTGCCGGCAACTGGCCAGGTGAACGCAGCGTGCTGGTGTTAGGTCTGGCCTTGGATGCAGCCAGCGCGCTGGGCATTGCGTTGCGGCAAAACGCCATCGTGTGGGCCGATGGCGATGCGGTGCCGAAGTTGGTGCTGCTGCGGTGACTTGCAGCAGTCAGTTCACTTGGCAAGGGCGGCATCAGCTTTTGTCATAAACACCCACGTTCCGTGACAACGCTCACAGTTTGTCACGACCTCCGAAACATCGTGACTCCTGACGCGGTATGCCTTGCAAAACATCACCGGAGTCCACAAGTGAGCAATCCCTATCTGTGTCAGCGATGCGGTACCCAGTTCAGCAGCGCCGGGATGTCGATTCCGTTGAATGGCGGTAAGTGCGATCGCTGCAGGGACGAGATCCGTAATGCCGAGGCTGCGGATCGCCGCTATAACGAACAAGCGCGAGCGGCTGCAGCAGAGCGCAGCCGTGTCAGCGGCCAACAGGCCGGTGCAGCCGCGGTGGCTGCCGTGCACAGTGTGGCAGACGGTGTTGCCGGCACTGTGTCGGGCATCGGAGGTGGTATTGCGGCGGCAGGCAAAGGGCTGTATCACGGCTTCAAGTGGCTGACGATCCTCGCGGTGTTTGCCTATGTGTACATGGGCAAGGCCACGTGGACATTGCTGTCCAAGATTCTGCCCAACAAGATCAAGGCCCAGCCCTGGGACATTGCCAATAACCGCTTGCCGTGGCGCGAGAAGGATTGGGTGTTCGGCTTGATGGTGCTGATCCCGACGGTGGGAATCATCAACCTGTTCCTAAGTCCCTGAGCTGAAACTTCACCCGGAATGTCATCTGGCCGGCTGCGGGCGTGTTGCCCTGCGCTGCCGGCAGGAATTTCACGGCCTCAACGTAACGTAGCGCAGCATCATCGATCGTTTCAGTGCCTGAAGAGCTGGCGATCGCAAGCTGTTCTGCACAACCGGTCTTCGATACCTTTACTGAGACCAAGACAGCCGCTTCGAGTCCATTACGCCGATCTGATGGCGGATAAAACTCCATGGCAGCAGTACTCTTTTTTTCCATCATTTTACTGCGTTATTTGCGGCTGTCACGGAGCGCTTTTGGCGTCAGGGGGCGGCACTGATATCCTGCAATGGTGATCCGTCTCGCCACTCCCGCCGACGCGCTTGCCATCGCGCAGCTGGTCAACAGCGCATATCGCGGCGATGCGAGCCGTGCCGGTTGGACCACCGAGGCCGACCTGTTAGGCGGTCAGCGCACCGACCCGGATGCCATCAGAGATTTCTTACAAACCGCAGAAGGTGCGCAGCGGGTGATGCCTTTGTTGGTAGATGGGCTAGATGCGAGCCTGCTGGCCTGCGTGCAATTGCAGCGTGAAGGCGACGAGGCCTATCTGGGACAATTTGCCGTGCGGCCTGTGCGTCAGGGTGCAGGCTTAGGCCGGCAACTGCTGACGGCTGCCGAGGACTACGCTCGCACCCATTGGCACAGCAGCGCCGTGCGTATGACCGTCATCGCGCAACGTCCGGAATTGCTCGCGTGGTATGCGCGGCGTGGTTACCAGCCCACGGGCGAGACCTTGGACTTTCCCTATGACGACATCCGCTGCGGCGAACCGCAGCGACCCGACCTAGTGTTGAACGTGTTGCGCAAGCTGCTCTAGCCTTCGCACTTCGACTTCACCGGCTTTTTGATATTTTTCTGGCCAATTCAGCGAGTGATTCAAAGCCTACAGCCTGATTAAATCAGATCTCTATTTTATTCCATAAATGGGATATCATCTCATGAGATCGATGCGCTCCGTTGGCGAGCGACCGCTATATTGGGTTGGCAAGAGCAAGGCCGATCTACTGAACTTTCCAGATGCTGTAGTTCGTCAATGCGGACTGGCGTTAAGCATCGCCCAACATGGCGGGAGGACTCCATCTGCCAAGGCCTGGAAGGGTGCCGGCCCTGGCGTTTTAGAAGCCATCATTGACCACGATAGCAACACCTATCGGGCCGTTTATGTCGTTCGATTTGCCGGCGCTATTTATGTCTTACATTGCTTTCAGAAAAAGTCTCCTCATGGCATCTCAACAGCCAGAAAGGATATCGCCCTGATACAAAGCAGGTTACTTACAGCGCAACTTCACTATGAAAAGAACCATGACGAAAATTGACGCGGGCCCACGCAAGGTGATTCGCAGCAGCGGCAATGTTTTTGCCGACTTAGGTCTGCCGGATGCGATCGACTTAGATACAAAAGTAAGGCTAGCGGTGGCCATTAATAGGCTGCTAGCCAAAAATTCTCTGACGCAAACAGCGGCGGCAAGCCTTTTGGGTATAAACCAACCCAAGATATCCGCGCTCAAAAACTATCGGCTCGATGGTTTCTCAGTCGAGCGCTTGATGCTTTGGCTTACCGCACTGGGTAGCGATATTGAGATTCGCATCCATGCCCGTAAACGATCACCCAATCAACAGGGTCGGATCGTCGTTCACGCCGACTGACCACCCTCACCCCGGATACAAATCTCCGCGCACCCACAGACCATGCACTTGCGGTGAGCACTGCACCGGCAGCTTCACGGTCGCAATCGGGCCATCCTCGATGTGCTCGGCATCCAGGATCACCAAGTCACAGCGCAGCCGCTCATTCAGGTGATAGGCCACGCCCATCAGGTAACCCACGCCTTCACCCGAACTGGCGCTCTTGGGTGCAAACACCGGCTCTGCCAGCGAGATGCCGGGCGCGGCCTGCCACAGCTTGTAACTGCGGTTGCTCAAGTCCATGCGCGCATAGCAGGCATTGGCCGTGGCGCGCGGCTGGTCCGGGTGCGGACAGGCCGCATAGCCATAACGGTAAGGCACGGTGTTATAGCGATCGTCCTGACGCGGCAGCGGCGCTGACAGCGGGTAGAGCTTTTCGATGTCATAGCGTGAGCCCTTACCGTTGATCGGCACTGAGATGCGATGCAGATAACTCTCGGCACCCTTGAAGTCCGGCGGTGAGCCATCTTTGTTGGGCATGAACGGAAACGGATTGCCCGCGGTGATCTCGGTGTCGAAGTACAGCTTCTTACCGTCATCGAACACACCCATGGTGTGTGTGCCGCTGCGCGTGGGACCCTCAAACCACTTGATGTCTTTGCCATCGCCACCGCGCCGGAAAAACCCGAACCAGGTTTTGCCCAGGCGATCCCAGGACCAATGGATGCCGCCGCGCTTCATCTGTTCTATGTCGATGGTCATGGGCACGACAAAGAACATCACATAGCGTTCAGTAACGCCGAAGTCATGGATCATGCCCACGTAAGGCACTTTGATGCGCGTCTCCCACAGCTTCTTGCTGCTGCGCTTATCGATCTCGAACACCGACACCACATCGCTGCCCAAGCCCTCGGCCTCATAACCAAACGCCAGCATGTTACCGGTGGTCGAGCACACCTTCGGGTGAGCGGTGAACGGCTGCGTGGTCGGCAGCTCGCCGCCAAAGGTGTAGACCGTGTCGACCGTCTCGAGGGTGTTGATGTCCAGCGCGATGGGCGGCGAGTCTTCTTTGAGCGCGAGGATCAGATTCTTGTGATTGATGATGTGCGTGTTGCCGGTGGCGCGCGACTTGCCACGCACGCTGGGGTCGTCCATGTAGGGGTTGCGATACATGGGGTATAGCGAACGGCCGGCCTTGTCCTGCTCTATGTAGCGCACCCCACGTGCATAGCGGGTTCGGTAATCGACCCGGCCGTTCTTGATGCGAAACACACGCACGTGTCCTTCGCCATCAAACATGATGTTGCCCGGCAGCCGCGGATATTGCGGGTCGGGTCCGGTGGCAAAGAAGCCGCCGTCCAGATCGTGGGGCAGTTTGCCTTCGACTTCGCAGTCATTGATCGTGACTTCTGCGCGCATCAGCGAGAACTGCCCGCCGCTGCCCGGTCCGCCCGCCGGTGGCTTGGCCAGGTCGCTGCTACCACCGGGCGCGTCGGCGGCCACTGCTGTGCCGGTCGATAGGGCGCTGGCGCCTAGACCTGCGGCCGCGCCCACGGCAGCGGTCATAAAGCGACGGCGATCGAGGTCGTTATGGTCGGTCATGGTGAGGGCCCCGGTTGATCCGCAAAAGTGATGGTTGAGTTTCGCCAGCACACGGGGGCTATGCAAGCTTGCGGGCTCAGCAGTTTCCGCAAGAGCCGCGTTATTATTGGCGACCATGAACACCCGACGCACCACACTGCGCAGCCTGCTGGCTGGCATCTCACTGGGCTGGCCGTTGCTGCGCACGGCTGTTGCGGCAAACCAGGACGCAGCCCGTAGCCTGCTGCTGGAAGACGAGCCGGCGGCCAAAGCCATCGGCTATGTAGCCGCCGCAGCCAAGGTCAACACGGCCGTGAGCCCGACTTATCGTCGTGGCCAAAGCTGCACGACCTGTGTGTTTGTGGAGCGTTCGACAGCCAAGCAGCGTGGCTGCACGCTGGTCCCCGGCCGCCTGGTGATGGCTGCCGGGTGGTGCAAGCTGTGGAAGCTGACCGGGAGCCCCTGAGGCTTTACATCCCCAGGAACAGCAGCAGCGTGTCGTTGTACATCAGCAGACGGCCGAACACGATGGTGAAAGTCCACGCCACCAGAGACACCACTGCAATGACCTTGGCGCGGTAAGGCGCCTCAGCACCGGCCGGCGTGGCATAGACCGCCTCTTCAAGGCCGGTCAAACGGAAGATGATCAAGTTGATCAGAGCCACCAGCAGCACCGCCAGCTTGAGCTGGAACGACAGGTTCTCGATATAAAAGCTGGCGCCCGAGTCGGTACCGGTGACAAAGAAGATGCCGGTGATCAGGTTGCCGATGAAGGCGGCCATGGCCAGAGGCACCAGCGGCTTGAGTGCACCGATGGGCATCGAGCGGAACAAGCCCAAGATGCGCAGATCGAGCACGCCGATAATGCCCACCAGCAGCGACATGCCCACGTAGTGGATGGTTTCGCACATCGGCCAGAACCAAGCGTGGCCGTTGACCAGACGCTGTATGGGCGCAATGGTCAGCGCCGCTGAAATGTGTTCCAACATGGTGTATCCCCTGATTTCAGTGAGTGCGGTCTACAGGCCGAGCATGCCGGAGACCAGTTCCGGATAACCGGTCAGGCGACCCGAGATCAACGTCACCGCCCAACAGATCAGCGAGATGATGGCCAGATTGCGGGCCGAGGCCGGCAGCACATTGGTCGCGATAGCGCCCTCGTCTTCGAGTACTTTTTTGCGGATGACCTGACCTAAGGCCATGCCGATGACCACGAAGCTCATCTTGAAGATGAACGCCGGCATAGGCGCCATCTTGGTGGCCTCGGCGATGAACAGCAGGATGCCTGAGCACAGGTTGATGATGAAGCCGAACCAGATGAAGCCCTGCAGACGCCGCAGAGATTCGATGGGGATGGCCGGTGCCACGCCCAGCAGTCGTAGAGCGATCAGCGTGCTGGTACCCAGCACAATAGCCAAGCCGATGGCATGCAAGCTTAAGACTAAGGTGTAGGAAAAGATGGACGGCGACTCACGCACCCAGACGGCTAGCGCGGAGTTCTCTAAGGCTTCAAGCATGGCAGCCCCCTGCATTATTTGTGCTGCCTCGCAGCGTAGGGCAGCAATTATGTTCGAACCATGGGTAGTTGTCGCAATTGCATCATAGGTAAACGCTACACTCCATCCATGCAGCTATTGCGGTCTATGGTTTTGCTGATGTGGGTGCTGCCCTTGTCGGGTTGCGTCGTGGTCTCTGTAGCCAGCGTCGCCGCGAGTGCGGCCAGCACTGCGGTGAGCGTGGCAGCCACCACGGTCAAGGTGGGTGCCAAGGCTGTCGAAAAGACCGTAGAGCTGGCCACTGAAGAACACGAACCCAAGCAACCGGAGCCCGTGCGGACCCCGGCTGCAGTGACGCCTTAGCGTTTGATGGGCTGCTTGCCCGCGTCGTCCTGGGACTTGCCTTGGGCTGCCTTGCGCCGCAAGAAGGCCGGCGCGGTGCTTTCAGCGACCTCATAGTCTGCGGCATAGCTTTCGTTGCGGCTCATGACCGGGCGGCGGTGCAGCATGCTGGCCGAGTACATCGCCTCTTTCATGAACAGCTGCTGGTCACGTTGCGAGGCCCGTGACTGCAACTCGGCGACCACATCAGACAGCCAAGGGTAGCCGGCCACCTGCTCACGCAGCTGCTGCAACAGGCGATCGGCCAGAGGCCAGTCTTCCTGAGCGATGGCCAGACGGGTCTGCTGTGCCACTTCGGCCACACCCAGTTCGGCGGTGCGCGCCGTCACAGCGTCATCGGCCGGTAGCGCTGCGAACAGCGCCTCGCTGACCCGCGGCAAGGACAGGGTCAGCGGTTCGAGGTTGACCCGTTCACCCTGGGCATCGACATAGTTCAGCTGCGCGGTGAACAGGGCTGCGGCCTTAGTTTTAGCACTGACCCTGACCCGCAGCAGAGCCCAGGTGTCGGCACCGCGCGCCAGGTCGGGCAGGCGCCAGCTGTGCGGAGTGGTCGCCTCGTAGTGGTTGAGGACCTGTAGCTGCACGCCATCGGCCGGGTTCAACGTCATCTGGACCTTGCGGCCAGCCAACGCATCGAGCAACGACAGTTCTTCGGTGAAGGGGCCCATGAGGTCGTCAGCCGTTTCGCCGTAATAGGCCTTGCCTTGGCCGGCGCGGGCCATGGCGTGCATCAGCGACTCGTTAAAGCCCTGCCCCAGACCATAGGTTGACGTGGTGACGCCGGCTTCGGCCAGTTGGGCGCATTGCCGTGCGATGGCGGCTTCGTCGGTCAGACCGTGGTTAGCGCAACCATCTGATAGCAGGATGACCCGCGACAACACTTGCGGCGTGGTGTGCGGCGCCAGTGTGGTGGCGCCGGCCAGCCAGCCGGCGTGCAAGTCGGTGGAGCCGCCGGAGTGGATGGACTGTATGGCGTGTTGCAAGGCCTTGCGGTCGCCCACCAGTTGGGCTGGCGCGAGCACCGTGACCTCGTCGTCGTAGGCGACAACTGAGCAGCGGTCGGTGGGACGCAGGCCCGACACAATGAACTGTGCGCAGCGTTTGGCCTGCTCGAGGGGCGCGCCGCTCATGGAGCCGGAGCGATCGAGCACCAGCGACAGGTGCAAGGGCAGGCGCTGCGACGACGCTGCGTTGGCGTTGGCTTCGGGGACGGTCACGCGCAGCAGCACGTGGGTTTCGACGTCGTGGGTGGTTTGCGGCAGGGCGGTGCGCAAGGGCGTCAGGCTGAGGATGGGCAGGCTCATGGGGCATCTCCGGTGTTTAGCTTGTGTTCTTCAAGCGCAGCCGTCAGGGCCTGGCCCAGACGCTGCAAGGTGTCGCTGTCGGCGTTCTCCAGTTGTTGCGGGTTGATATAGACCTGGCACCAGGGCGCCAGCTGCAGGTGCACCACCGCTGTGACTTCGGGTGCGCCGAGCTCGTTGCCCAGGTGCTGCAAGTCGTCGTGCAGTTGGCTGCGGCGCTGTGTGGCTGCAGCGGCCAGTTCGAACATATCTAAACTGGCAGAAGGCGGCGGCGCTACCGAGTGGGAGCGACTGAAGAAGAGCTGATTGGAAGCAGACTCGTTGACCTGCGACGGGCGGGCGGCCGATGCGCTGCGCAGGCGCTCGATGACCCGCTCGGCCGGTGTTTTGCTGCGCCGCAACTCGCGCACCTTGGCGATGGGCCAGCCGTCGGCCAGCAACTTGCGGGCGGCCAGATATTCGGTGAGGTGCAAGTGGCCGAACAGGCGCTCGCGGCCGGCCGCAGAGGGCTCGGACAACAGCCCCTCGGTCACGTAATAGCGGATGAGCCGCTCTGTGACGGGGCGGGGCTCGCCGTACAGCGGCTGAGCCTCGGGCAAAAAGCCGTTGAGGTAGGCGGCCAGGCTGGCGGCCGTGCCGCGCCACTCCTGAGCATCGGGTGGCAACTGGCAGGGGACATGGCGGGGGTCTGGGCTTGTCATGCTAAGCATTATACATTGACAGCTGTAACTGTCAATGACAATAAATGGTGCGAGCCTCATGCTTTACAGCATGCACCCCGGGTGGCTCAGCCGATGAGCCGCAGCCGCCTGAGTCAAAAAAATCAGGACAGCCCGGCCACCCCCAGACATGCCACGGCCACGCAGGTCAGCAGCAGCCGCAGCGAAGCCATCCAGGCAAGGCGCTCATCGGGCAGCAGCAGCCAGCGGTCCATCAGCCAACAAAGCACCAGCAGCGCCGCCTGCAGCAACAGGCCCGCACTCAGGGGCAGCTGCAGCGACCACCAAGCCAGCAGCGACGGCAGCACGCTCCAGCCGTAACGCAGGCTGGCCGGTGCCCGCGCGGCAACCCCGGCTACCGCATAGCCCCAATGCAAAGCACCGACGAAAGTGATGATGAGCGCGCCGTACTGCAGCAGTGCCACCAGACTGGTGGTGTGCACTTCGGGTGAGCCCAATTTGGCGCGCAAGGCCAGGCCGACAAACGGCAGCAGACCGCCTAAACCCAGCCACAGAGCCGGCGCAGGGACTTTATGGACCCATGCCACGGCGCACCTCGACCAGCGTGTGATCGACCGCATCAACGCGGATCAAACCGCGGCGCGGGAACTCCAGGTCGATGATGACTGCCAGCGTCACCGACACCACAAACGCGAACAAGCCGATGTTGAACCAGGCACGCGCTCCACGGCTGCGATTGCCGAAGCCGGTCAGCAGCGCTGCCGCCAGACCGAACACAGCGAGCATCGCGTAGATGACCGGCGGCGGATGGTTTTCGGTGGCCACAGCGCGCGTGGTGGTGATGTCGATCATGGCGTTGAGGGCCGGCAACACCAGCACGGCCGCCTGCGGCGGGGCTTCGGGCGAGCGCACGGCGGCGACGGCGGATTGCCAGATGCGGCCTTGCAGGTCCGCGGTCTGTTGAAGGGCCGCTGCGGTGGCCGGGATGTTGTCGACATCGGCGAACGCAGCGATGCGCGCACTGGTGTAGTCACGGAACAGCGCCCGCAACGCGGGCTGCGAGTCTGCGGGCAGCATGTCCAGGCGCAACCACGCGGTGCCTATGTCGTTGGCCTCCTGCGTGACCAGATGGCGGCGGTCCTCCAGGCGCGAAGCGGCGCCAAAAAAGGTGAAGCCCAGCAGCAGACCCAACAGCGAAAACACCGCGGTCTCGGCGGCACTGTTGCCCTTGTCGTCGTCGCCGGCTTTAAGCCGCTGGCCCAGACGGCCGCCCAGCAGATACAGGGCGATCATGCCCAGCACCAGAGCCAGCACAGTCAACGCGGTCATTGCTATGAAGTTCATGGGGTCATTGTAGCGGCAGTCAGCCGCCTGCCTCAAAAGCCTTGCTGGCGGCGATGATGGCCCAGGCGAGGGTGGGCGCATCGGCCCCGTTCAACGCGTCATCGAGAAACACACCATGCACCTTAAGCGCCAGCACCGCGATGCCCGTGGGGCCGGCGGGGAAACGGATGCCGGCTATGTCGCACTCGTGTGCCGCGATGAAGGCCGCTGCCGCCGTCACGGCCTCATGAGTGCGCCGCTCTGCAGGCGAGTCATAGTTGAACTGCCAGGCGGCCACGCGTTCATTGATCACGTGGCGTACGGCATCGCCAGCGGCGATACCGGCCGCGGCAAAGATGCGGCAGTCATAGTCACGACAGGTCTGTGGTCGCTGCGCGTAGACCGTGCACTGACGGTTGCGCAGCATCGGACAATGGCCATCGGCACCATAGGCCATCCATTGTTGCGGCGCCTCGGCCGGCCCGGTGACATGCAACAAGGCCGGCGGCACTTGCGCAGCCACCGGCGCATCGCTGGCACGCAGCGGTATGTAATAGGACGACACGCAGCAACCGACACACTCACCGCAAGGCACGTCGGTGCCTCCTATGCCGCGCAGCGCCTGCTGTATCTGCGTCAGCCAGACAGCGAACGATCCGGCCGGCACGGGTGAGGTGTTCATCAGAGATTAAGCCTTGCTTGGGGCGGCGATACGCACACGTTTCAGACGCCCGGACGTGCCCGATTTAAGGGTCACCGCAGCCTTGTGGCAACCGAAGTGTTGAGCCACCAAGCCGATGAGCTCGGCATTGGCCTTGCCATCGACCGGGGGTGACTTGATCGTGGCAAGCCATGTGTCGTCCGGCAATTGCGTCAGGCTGCTGCTGCGGGCATTGGGTTTAACCTTGACCTGCAGCAGGGCGGGAATGGGTACTGGGGTGACCAAGGTCAACTCGTGACGTGACAACTGCGTGGCGCGGGCTATAGTCAGGCAGCGCTGTGGTCCACTGCAAGGTTAGCGTCATGGGTTTAGCGGCGAGTCGTTATCGACGGGGTGTTTCAGTCGGACTGCTGGCCGCAACCTTGGCCGCTGTGGCCGCTTATGCCGCGACCGCAGCCTATTCGGCTGGCGCAGCGCGCAGCAGCGCACCTGATGAGTTTCATTTCGCGCGGCTTATCTATGCCGATGCGCCGCAATACGGGCGCCGGCGTAACGGCTGGTGGTCGCAAGACTGGCCCGAAGCGGACGAACACTTCAGCGAGAACCTGCAACGGCTGACGCGCATCAACACCGGCCCGCCGGTCACCGTGCGCTTAACCGACGAGCAGCTGTTTGACTATCCCTTTTTGTATGCAACGCAAGTGGGTTACTGGGACCTCAGTGACACTGAGATCGCACGCCTGCGCGAGTATTTGCTGCGCGGCGGATTGCTGATGGGCGATGACTTCTGGGGCGAGGGAGAACGGGCCAACTTCGAAACCTCGATCGCGCGTGCCTTCCCGGACCGTCCCATCGTCGACATCCCGGCCGATGATGCGGTGCTGCGTGTTGTGTTCCCCATCAGCGAGTTCACGCAGATTCCCGGGCTGCGGCATCTGGGGCGCTATGGGCGCGCAACACAGCTACCGGCACCGCGCTGGCGCGGCATCTATGACGACAGCGGCCGCCTGCTGGTGGCCATGAACTACAACCAAGATATCGGTGACTCGTGGGAAGAAGCCGATAACCCGGATTATCCTGAGCCCATGACAGCGTTAGGCTATCGACTGGGCATCAACTACATCGCCTATGTGATGACGCACTGAACAAGCCGCGCATCAAACGATGTTGCGCTGCGTCGGGTAAGCAAAGCTGATACCGGCCTCTGCAAAGCGCGCAACGATGGCACGGTTTACGGCATCGACGGTCTGGCCATACTGCATCGGCTGCGGATCGACCACGAAGTAAGTCACTTCATATTCCAGCGCATAAGTGCCCAGTCGCAGCAGCAGACACGCCACATAGTTGGTCTGCGGCTGCGCACGCACGACTTCTTCGATCAACGCGGCCACTTGAGTGATTTTGTCAGGCGGGGTGTCATAAGCCACGTGCACTCTGAACTGCACACGTCGCTCGGGCATGCGGCCCAGGTTACGCAAACGGCTTTTGAGCATATCGGCATTGGTCACGATGATCTGTTCGCCCGATACGCTGCGCAGCCGGGTGCTCTTCAAGCCGATGTGTTCAACCACGCCCTCATAGTCTTCGAGCTTGACCCAGTCACCGACCACAAACGGTTTATCGAGGGTGATCGACAGCGAACCCAGCAGATCACCCAGCATGGTTTGCACCGCCAGCGCGACCGCAATACCACCGATACCCAAGCCGGCCAGCAAGGCCGAGATGTTGACGCCCAGGTTGTCCAGCGCCAGCAAGGACACCACCGCCCACACCACCACCTGCACACAGAACATCAGCACATTGAGCGAGCCGCCGACCGCCGGGTCACGCATGGCCTCGCGCTGGCTCAACAGATGTCTGACTGCGGCGATCAGCCACAAGCCCACTTGCAGCCAGGCACCCAGCACGATGACCACATCAAAGAAGTGATCGAGGGCAGCGGGCAGCTTGAGGATTTTTTCGGCGAGGTAGAACGCCAGGACCAGCCGCACGACGCGGCTGGTGCTGCTCAGCAGTCCGAGGAGAAACTGCAGGGTCTGCGAGCCTTGTGAGCGGACCGGCCAATGCCGGCGCAGCGCTGAAAACTGCTGGCGTACCAGCGGCAGCACAATAAAGGGAATGGCAAAGGCCAATGCCGCCCAGCCCCATTGCGCCAGTGAATTACCCAGATAGCGCTGGGCCAGCAGTTCGTGCAAGTCGGTCATGACCATCCGCCGTAAGCGCACAGTGTGTGCGCCGGCGATTATCGCGCCTTACTCGGGAATGTCATCCATGCCCAGCTCTTTGAGCTTGCGGGTAAGCGTATTGCGGCCCCAGCCCAACAGCTTGGCACCGGC
This sequence comes from uncultured Pseudomonadota bacterium, assembly GCA_903908825.1. Lineage (GTDB taxonomy): Bacteria > Pseudomonadota > Gammaproteobacteria > Steroidobacterales > Steroidobacteraceae > ZC4RG30. The sequence goes on from CAIVTJ010000261.1 coordinate 17,698, forward strand.
CTGACGGTGGCCTTGAGTGTGACGCAAGGCAACGCTGATGAGCGTGCGTTCAAAGGCCGGCAGCGCATCATCCAGCAAGGGCTTGCCCGAGGCTGATGCGCGCTCGGCCCATTGCGTCAGAGCTTCAGTCCAGTCCGCAGCAGCTGCCGGCGGCGCGCCAGCCGAGGTGATTTCCGCGGGCAGGTCTTCGATGTGGATCTCGTTACCCGGTGCCAACACCGTCATGCGCCGGCACAGATTGACCAGTTCGCGCACGTTGCCAGGCCAGGCATAGGCGGCCAGCAGTTCGCTGGCTGCAGGCGTCAAGGTCTTGGACTCGACGCCCAGTTCTTGCGCCGCCAACAACAGATAGTGGCCCAGTAGCGAAGGCACATCTTCACGGCGCGCGCGCAGCGGCGGCAGTTCGATGCGGATGACGTTGAGCCGGTGGAACAGATCTTCGCGGAACAGGCCTTGTTCAACGCGCTGTTCCAGATGCTGGTGAGTCGCAGCGATAACGCGCACGTCCACGCGGATGGGCGTTTGACCACCGACGCGATAGAACTCGCCTTCGGCCAGCACGCGCAGCAAGCGCGTCTGCAGTGGCATGCTCATATCGCCGATCTCATCGAGGAACAAGGTGCCGCCATCGGCTTGTTCGAAGCGGCCACGACGCAAAGTGTCGGCGCCGGTGAACGAGCCGCGCTCGTGGCCGAACAACTCGGATTCCAGCAGTTCAGCGGGAATGGCTGAGGTGTTGAGTGCGATAAACGCCTTGCCGGCGCGCGGGCTGTGCTCATGCAGTGCGCGCGCGGCCAACTCTTTACCAGTGCCCGACTCGCCGGTCACCAGCACGTTGACACTCGAGCGCGACAGACGGCCGATAGCACGAAACACCTGTTGCATGGCCGGTGCGCGGCCCAGCAGTTCGGGCATGCGCGCCGTGGCGCCGGGAATTTCGACTGGACGCACGCCAGCCTGCGCAGCGCGGCGTACCAGATCGACGGCCTGGTCGATATCGAAGGGCTTGGGCAGGTATTCAAAAGCCCCGCTTTCATAAGCCGACACCGCGCTGCCCAAATCGGAATGGGCTGTCATCACGATGACTGGCAGATCCGGATGCGCTTCGTGCACACGCTTGAGTAGATCCAGGCCCGACGCGCCGGTCATGCGCACATCGGTGATCAGCACATCGGGCGAATCGCTGCGGAATGCAGCCATGGCCGGCTCGGCCGCATCGAAGGCGCGCGGCGCCATGCCGGCGTTACGCAGTGCGCGCTCGAGCACCCAGCGGATGGAAGCATCGTCATCAACCAACCAGACGCGCAGGGGTGCAGGATTCATTCGGGTGCCTCAAGGGGCAGCAACAACGTAAACACGGTACGGCCAGGCTCGCTATCAAACTCGATGATGCCGCCATGGCGGGTGATCATGTCCTGAGCGACGGCAAGGCCAAGTCCAGTGCCCGATGCGCGGCCAGTGACTAAGGGATAGAACAGGGTCTTGGTGAGTTCAGGCGGTACACCGGGACCGTTGTCTTCGATCTGCACGCAAGCAATCAAGCGATGCCGGACCGGTCCGATGCTGACGCCGGTCTGCACGCGGGTACGCACCACGATGCGACCGCTATCGCCCAAAGCCTGCATCGCGTTACGCGCCACGTTAAGCAGCGCCTGGATGACCTGATTGCGATCAAACAAACCATCGGGAAGGCTGGGGTCGTAATCCCGGTCGATGACGATCTGCGGCGAGGCCTCGGCGCGCAGCAGATGCACCACGTGTTCGCACAATTCGTGGATGTTGGTCGACACTTTTTGAGGCGGCCGGCTCGGGCCGATCATCGAGTCGACCAGCGCCGTCAGGCGATCGGCCTCGCCGATGATGACCGTGGTGTATTCGCGCTGCGCCGCGCTGCCCAGCTCGCGCTCCAACAGCTGCGCTGCGCCGCGCAAACCACCCAAGGGATTTTTGATCTCGTGCGCCAGCTGACGGATCATCAAGCGGCTGCCATCCATGCCCGATAGCAAATCGTTTTCGCGCGTCAGGCGGCGGCGGGACCGCGCATCGGTGAGTACAAGCAACAGGTGCGTGCCCGTCACCTGACCCTCGAGGGGGGTGACGATCAAATCGACAACCTGCGATTCACGCGGGGCCGGTGTGCCCAGCGGCCGCAAGGTGATCTCGTGCTGAGCGCAAGGCTCAACGTTCTCGATGGCGCGATGCAGTGTTTGCGTCAACTTGGCCGAATCATGAAACAAGGTACC